>NZ_DAMBKZ010000030.1:0-20976 GCF_032066345.1 Brucella sp. | reverse complement strand
GATGCTGATGCTGACGCTGATGCTGACGCGGATGCCGACGCAGATGCGGATGCCGATGCTGACGCAGACGCGGATGCCGACGCTGACGCCGATGCTGACGCCGATGCTGATGCTGACGCGGATGCTGACGCAGACGCGGATGCTGACGCAGATGCTGATGCTGACGCAGATGCCGATGCTGACGCAGATGCTGATGCTGACGCAGATGCCGATGCTGATGCCGACGCTGACGCTGATGCCGATGCGGACTCAGACTCTGATACGCCGGATGAGCCGAATGTCACCGTCGGTGATGACGGTCGTACACTGACGATTACCGGCGAGCCCAATACGACAGCGACGATTTACAATTCTACAGGTGGCGTAATTGGCACGGTCGGCCTGTCTGGCGACGGGAGTGCAACATTTACGCTTGATCCAAGCAATGGTCAGGTCGTCACTGTGACCTTGACGAACGCTGCGAATAACGAGTCTCCGGGAACGGCTGCGACACTCCCAGATTCATTGGCGCCGGATGACCCAGCTGTAACTGTAGGTGAAGATGGTGTAACCCTCACCATCACCGGTGAGTCGGGTGCAACTGCCACGATTTACGATGCGCAGGGCAATCCGATTGCAACGGTTCCGTTGGGTGCGGAAGGCGAAGCGACCTATACCTTGCCGGAAAGCAACGGTCAGACCGTCACCGTTACCCAAAGCGATGCGGCGGGTAACGAATCGGGCTCAACGCCAGCAACCTTGCCGGATACACTGGCACCGGATGCGCCGACGGTTGTGGTTGGTGAGGATGGGTTGACAATCACCATTACCGGTGAGCCGGGTGCAAGCGCTACGATCTATGATGCCGAAGGCAATCCAATCGCGACAGTTCCATTGGGTGCGGAAGGCGAAGCGACCTATACCTTGCCGGAAAGCAACGGTCAGGCCGTGACCGTTACCCAAAGCGATGCGGCGGGTAACGAATCGGGCGCAACACCTGCAACTTTGCCGGATACGCTGGCACCGGATGCACCGACAGTCGTTGTTGGTGAAGATGGTGTAACGCTCACCATCACCGGTGAATCGGGTGCGACTGCCACGATTTACGATGCCGAAGGCAATCCGCTTGCGACAGTACCGCTCGGTCCAACAGGTGAGGCAACCTACACGCTTCCGGAAAGCAACGGTCAGGCGATCACCGTCACTCAAAGTGATCTTGCGGGTAATGAATCGGGCTCAACGCCTGCAACCTTGCCGGATACACTTGCTCCATCTGCTCCGGTCGTGGTTGTCGGTGAAGATGGTGTGACGCTCACCATTACCGGTGAGCCGGGTGCAAGCGCGACAATATATGATGCCGAAGGCAATCCGCTTGCGACGGTTCCACTGGGTGAGGAAGGCGAAGCGACCTATACCTTGCCGGAAAGCAATGGTCAGGCGATCACTGTTACCCAAAGCGATGCAGCAGGTAACGAATCGAGCGCAACACCTGCAACCCTGCCAGATACACTGGCACCGGATGCACCGACAGTCGTCGTCGGTGAAGATGGTGTAACGCTCACCATCACTGGTGAGCCGGGTGCAACCGCCACGATCTATGATGCCGGAGGTAATCCGATAGCGACGGTTCCGTTGGGTGCGGAAGGAGAAGCGACCTATACCTTGCCGGAGACGAATGGCCAGGCAGTTACCGTTACCCAGAGTGATGGGGCAGGTAATGAATCAGGCTCCACGCCAGCAACCTTGCCGGATACGTTGGCACCAGATGCGCCAACAGTGGCTGTGGGTGCTGACGGACGTACGCTGACGATCACTGGTGAGGCGAACGCCACGGCGACAATTCATAATGCGCTTGGTCAAGTTATCGCGACAGTGCCGCTCGGCGCTGGTGGAACAGCAACCTATACGCTGGACCAAAGCAACGGGCAGAACGTATTGGTCTCCCAGACTGATGCTGCGGGTAATCAGTCGGAGGCCAGCCCTGCGACCGTGCCGGATACGCTGGCACCGCTTGCGCCAACGGACATCACCATCACGCCAGATGGTGTGACCGTTAGCGGTAAGGGTGAACCGAATACGACGGTCATTATTCGAGGCGCAGGTAACGCTGTCGTCGGTGAAGGAACTGTTGACTCCAGTGGCAACTTCCAGATTGGGCTTACAACTCCGCAGAGGGAGGGGCAGCAACTGTCCGTCACACTGCAGGATGCGGCAGGCAATCTCTCAAACCCAGGCTCTGTAACCGCACCGATTATCGATCCGGGCAGCACAGCGCCGGTCGACGATAATGTGACTGCAGAAGTGGTTATTCAGCCAACGACAACCGCCGTCACTTATCCGGGTGCATCCTATCTGGCACTTGTCGGTATTCTGGGTCTTGATCTGCGTATTCTGAGCGTGAACTCCGTGGGTATCACGGTGGCACAGGGTCATCAGCAGAATCTGCAGCTGACTTACGCACAGGCGCTGGGTGTGGACCTGGCCGGTGGTACATCGATTATCGTCCAGAAACTGATGCCGGATGGTACATGGGCCTCGGTGGACGGCAATGGCAATGCCACGCTGCTTACCCTGACACTTCTGGGTAATCGTGCCGAAGCCTCCGTACTGCTGGGTGAAGGAACATATCGTGCCTTTGCCGCAGTTCAGAACACGGTCAGTGTGGGTCTGCTTGGCAATCTGGCAGTCTCGGGCCAGGATCTGAACTATCAGGAACCAAGTGGTATTCAGGCTCCAGCCATTCAGGGCAACGTCATGGCCAATGACGGTGCAGCGATTGAAGCTGGCCACCTGGTTACAAGTGTCACCGTTGGCGGTGTCGCACATGCCGTGGTTGCTGGTGCACAGGGTACAACGATCACTGGTCAGTATGGTACATTGGTCATCCATCAGGATGGCACATATACCTACACGCCAAATGCGAGTGCGGCTGCCATCGGGCAGGTCGAGCAGTTTACCTATACGGTTCACGATCCGCTCACCAACGCCAATACAACCGCAAATCTGAACATCCGTATCGATAGCGATGGTCAGGGACTTGTGTGGAGTGATGACTTCACCCAGCCTGCAACCTACGACTTCGTTGCCACCGACGACACGGATACGTCGGGAATTGTCTGGGTCAATGCGGTCAATAATGCCTTCTTTGATCAGACACAGCCTCTCACAGCGCTTCTGGGTGGCGCTCAATCGAACAGTAATACGTTCACTATCGGCAGTAATATGGATGCCACCGGAACCATAACCATTTCGGTTACGGTAGCGGCTGTAGCGAGCGGTACGGTTGTCATCCAAAGGCTTGTTGGTGGTACCTGGCAGAATGTGGGCACGCCAGAAACCTACACTATGACGCTCGGTCTGCTCGGCGTCGTGAAGACCCTTGACGTTGGCAGCCTTAATCTGGTCCCGGGCCAGTATCGTGTCCATACCACGATCAGTGGTGTTGCAGGTTCGGTTAATACGATCTCGGATGTCAATGTCACCTTGACCGACCAGCATGTGATCCAGAGCAATCCTGGTACGACGGGCAATCTGCTCGACAATGACGGGACCTTGCCACTTGCTGCAAAACTACAGGTTCAGGGCAGCGGCGGTTTTGTGACTGTCAGTGCTACCGGCACTGTCATTCAGGGACTGCATGGTGACCTGACGATCTACAGTAATGGTGAATACAAGTATCAGCCGCACTCGAACCTTGCTTACACAGATCGCTTTGCGACGGATACCTTCAATTACAAGATCGTGCTGCCAAACGGCCACGAAACGGCGGCTCACATCACCATCGGGCTGGAAGAAGGTAGCCAGATACTCAGTGCCCGTATTGCAGAAGATCCAGTTCATGATGATGCCGTGGCTGCGGAGCATCACGAAACGGCGGCTGCTGCATCGGCGAACGAGCATAACGACAATTCTGATGCGCATACGACCCATCAAGCGGATGAGCATCAGGTGGCGGACGACAACACCCTGAATGATGGCAGCGGTGATGCCCACGCTTCAACTGAAACACCTGTGGATCAGGAGGCCACACAAACGACCGAACAGACGGCTTCAGCTGAAGGGAGTGGTGATGCACCCGTTGCAGATCAGCATGAAAGCGATGTTGTCCCGCTCGGTGATCATCTGGCGGCACCAGATGCAGATGCTGGCGAAACCCCAGCTCAGCATAGCCTGACAGAGGGCATATTGCTCGATGATGGCAGTGGTGAAGTGACATTGCCGTCAAGCAATGACCAGCCGTCCAGCGATGACAGTGCCACACAGACATCTGACACGGGTCTGGGTACGGCTCCAGTCGAGGAAACGGCCTCAGTGGATGATCCGCTCGGACATCTGGTGCCAGATCCGCTCACGCAGGAGGACGATCTTCATACGACACATACTGTCTGATCTTTCAGCTTCCACCCTTCGCCGCTGAGTTCTTTGGCGGCGGAGGTTCAGATGACAGATCACCGGCCTTATTGCCGGTTATAATGGAAAATAAATGCGAAAAATTCTGGTTTTAAGACGTTTCGCGACCATAACGTTTACTTCATGCCTTTTGGCTGCGTGCCAGATGTCTGCAAACAATCTTGCTTTGGGCGAGAAGACGCTGACGCAGTCAAAAAACACCGAGGCCTCACGGCCCCTGTCAATGGCGGGTTCAGCCCCCGTACCTGCTGTTGACAGGGCAAACGTGACAAGCGCCAGCACTCCCAAGGTGTCGGACCGTGGTTCCCTTACAATGGAAACCGCGGTCCGTCGCGCTGTCGGCTGGCATCCAACCATCAATGAAGCTTCAGACCGTATTTATCAGGCCGACGAACGGATCAGGGCGGCGCAGGCCGGTTATTATCCCAAGCTTAATGCCGGTGTGAATTCGGGCTATCAGAGCAATAATCGCGAAGGCTGGCGCCCACAGTTCAATGTTGCCGCTTCTCAATTGCTTTATGATTTTGGCAAGGTTTCGAGCGCGGTTGATACCGAGCGTGCTGGCAAGGAAATCAATCAGGCCCGTATGCTGCTAGCGGTTGATAATCTGTCAAGGGACACTGCCAGTGCGGTTGTCGAGGTTCAGCGCTATCGAAAGCTTTCGGCTCTGGCACAGGAGCAGGTCGAGGGCGTTAAGCGCATTGCGGGCCTGGTGAATGAGCGAACGGACAAAGGTGCAAGCACCATGTCCGACAAGGTTCAGGCCGATGCGCGTGTAGAAGCGGCGATGGCGACACAGTTTCAATATCAGTCAGAACTCAATCGCTGGCAGGTTGTGCTTGCTGCGATGATTGGGGGAGGAAGCGCAAACCCATCCTCTGACGTCCCTTCGTGGCTTGGCAAGTCTTGTGACATTGCAGCACCCGATTGGGATCAGGTTCCGGCGATGCTGCAGGCCAAGGCTGAAAAAGAAGAGGCGGTCGCACAGTTAGCAGCGAGTAAAGCAGAGGCTTTCCCGACTGTTTCGCTTGAAGCGACGACGGGTTATGATCTGAATGCTTCCCGCGATAATACGACCAGCAATGATCGCCAGCCGGAATATTCGGTCGGCGTGAATGTGTCGTCCAGCCTTTATAATGGCGGTCAGACAGGTGCGCGCAAACGTGCTGCGGCTTACGGTCTTCAGGCAGCGGAATCGGCAATCAGCACGGCACGCATCGATATGGAACGCAATCTCATGGAGTCGCGAAGCCAGATCGGTACGTTGAACCGGCTTATGTCATCGCTCGAATTGCGTGCCGGTATGATGGTGAAAACCCGCGATCTTTATCGAGAACAATATGTGGAACTGGGCACAAGAACATTGCTCGATCTGCTCAATGCCGAGCAGGAATTGCATGAGTCCCGGTTTCAGTCAGCCAACACGGTGCATGATATCAGGCGCCTCAATCTGAACTGCCTCTATAGCTCAGGCAAAATGCGCCAAGGTTTTGGTCTTCAGGCATCGGCATTGCGGGGAGACGGGAGCAACCAATGAAGCGTGGCGAGAACCCTCCAATTATCGATCCGTCGATTGAACTTGGTTTGATTGGCGAACAACCAAAGCCTGAGGCGCCATCACGCTTCAATGTTGAAGACTGGCTCGAAGCGCTGGAACTGGTGGCAAAGCATTACCGAATGCCTGTATCCGTGCAGGGAACCAAGCTTGCGGCCGCCGCTGATCTCAACATCGACGACAAAGCAAAAATTCGCGCTATGGCCCGTCACATGGGGCTGGGTGTCAGGCTTGTTGAGCCAACCAAGATCACCCTTTCGACCTGGCATCTGCCGTTTGTTCTGATGCTCAAGGATAAGCAGCTTGCAGTGGTGCATACGCTTTCAAAGGACGGGCAGGCGAGTGTCTGGTTAAGCGGCGAAGAGGGGCTTGAGCAGCCGTTTGCGCTGAAAGATCTTCTGGCTGAGACAGAAAGTGTTGTGCTTGCCCGACCATCGAAAACCGTGCCTGATGCGCGTGTCGATGCCTATATCAAGCCGTATGAAGAAAACTGGCTACGGAAGATTATTTTCCGCGACATCGGATCTTATAGCCATGTGCTGGTTGCCTCGCTGATCGCCAATACGCTGGGTCTCGCGGGCATATTATTCTCGATGCAGGTCTATGATCGCGTCGTGCCTGCACAATCGTTCAACACGCTTTATGTGCTGTTCAGCGGCGTTTTGCTGGCGATATTCTTTGATTTCATGATGCGCCGTGCGCGCATGGGCATCATCGACATGCTCGGCAAACAGACCGACTTGCAGATGTCCGATGTCGTGTTCGGTCACGCCTTGCGTGTTCGCAATCGAGCGCGACCGACATCGACAGGATCGTTTATCGCGCAATTGCGTGACGTTGATCAGGTGCGTGAATTGCTCACCTCGACGACGGTATCCGCGCTGGCCGACCTTCCGTTCTTTTTCCTGTTCCTTGTCATTTATTCGGCGCTGGTTGGCTGGATGGTCTTCATACCGCTCGGCGCGCTGGTTCTTCTGATTTTGCCGGGCCTTTTCCTGCAACGGCGGTTAAGAGCTTATGCCAATGCGGCCATGCGTGAGGCCTCGCTTCGCAATGCCATGCTGGTTGAAACCGTGCAGGGCATCGAGGATATCAAAGGGCTACAGGCAGAAGATCGGTTTCAGCAGCAATGGAACCACTTCAATGCCGTAACGGGAGAGGCACAGATCAGGCTTCGAGCCTTGACCAATAGTCTCAGTGTGTGGACGCAGAATGTGCAGGGCGGGGTTTATGCTCTGACAGTTTTTGTAGGTGCGCCACTGATTATTTCGGGCGACATGACAACGGGTGCGCTGGTCGGCGCATCTATTCTTGGCTCCCGCATGTTGGCGCCGATGGGTCAGTTGTCTCAGATCATGGGGCGCTTGCAACATGCGCGTATTGCCAAGCGTGGCCTTGATCAGCTGATGCAAATGCCGGTCGATCATCCCGATAGCGAAACCCGTATCCACTGCCCGAAGATTGACGGCTCCTATCGATTGAAGGATGCCATTTTCCGCTATGGCGATGAGAACTCGACCCCCGTTCTTCTGATCAAGGATCTGAAGATCAAGCATGGAGATCGCATTGCCGTGCTTGGGCGCAATGGTGCGGGCAAATCGACCCTGTTGCTTGCTCTTTCGGGACTGCTTGATGCAGCTGAAGGTGAGGTTCTGCTCGACGATCTTGCCTTGCCGCAAATAGATCCCGCCGATGTGCGACGGGATGTGGGTCTGCTGACGCAGAACTCGCGTCTGTTCTTTGGCACTTTGCGCGAGAATATCACCATGGGTGCGTCTGATGCTTCGGATGCGGAGATACAGCGGGTGCTTGCCATGGTTGGAGCAGATGGCTTTGTACGTCGCCTGCAGAAAGGTCTTGAACATCTGGTTCAAGAAGGTGGTGGCGGTCTTTCAGGGGGCCAGAAACAGGCCATTTTGCTGGCACGACTTTTGATCCGCGATCCATCGGTTGTGCTTCTCGATGAGCCAACATCAACCATGGACGAGGCCACAGAGCGGCATTTTATCGAACAATTCGCAAAATGGAGTGTCGGGCGCACGGTCGTTATCGCGACGCACCGAATGCGCGTGCTCGAACTCGTGCAGCGACTGATCGTCGTTGAGAACGGGCAGGTTGCATTGGACGACAGCAAGGAACGCGGTCTGCAGACATTGCTGGGCATGAGCAAGGTAGAAACACCTAAACAGGCGTGATCCGGAGGGATACAGCATGGCGGCCATCGGCGGAGACTTTGGTGCCTGGGTAAACGGAAGCGAGCAAGGGCTTCAGCTCAAGAAGAAGAAGCGCTTTGTTCGGCTCGTCTTCGTTTTCTTCATCATTCTGGTGGGCTGGGCCTATTGGGCTTTGCTTGATGAAGTCTCTAACGGGACAGGTAAAGTGGTGCCGACCTCGCAGGAACAGGTCATTCAGTCACTCGAGGGCGGCGTTGTCGCCAAGCTCATGGTGCGACAGGATGATGTGGTGGAGCCGGGGCAGATTCTGGCGCAGCTCGACCCGACCGTTACAGAATCAAGCGTGCAGGAAAGTGCCGCCAAATATCGTGCGGCTTTGGCAAGTTCTGCGCGGCTAACTGCTGAAGTCAGCCAGACTGAGCTGCAATTCTCGCCGGAGCTTGATGCGTTTCCGATGCTGGTGGCTGCAGAAACACGACTTTTCGATGCGCGTACACGCAGCCTGCAGGACTCACTTGAATGGATCACCGAATCCAAAAAGCTTGTGCAAGACGAACTCAATATCAGCCAGTCACTAAGCAAAATGGGTGCTGCCAGTAATGTGGAAGTGATCCGCCTGAAACGGCAGCTGGTTGAGTTGCAACTCAAGGAAACTGAGATCAAATCGGATTATATCGTTCAGGCGCGTGAAGAGCTTGCAAAGGCAAATGCCGAGGTGGAATCGCTTTCATCGGTTATTCGCGGACGATCGGATGCTCTTGCGCGTCTGACGTTGCGTTCGCCGGTACGCGGCATCGTCAAGAATATCGAAGTCTCGACCATTGGTGGTGTGGTGCCTCCGAATGGCAAACTGATGATTATTGTGCCGCTTGATGAACAGCTGCTGATCGAGACGCGGATCTCGCCGCGGGATATTGCTTATATTCACCCGGATCAGCGTGCGACCGTCAAGGTGACCGCATATGATTATGCGATTTATGGCGGATTGGAAGGCAAGGTTGTCAGCATCTCGGCCGACACGATCAAGGATGAAGCGAAGCCTGAAAACTATTATTATCGCGTATTCATCAAGACTAAGACAGATGCGCTTTTAAACAAGCATGGAGAACGCTTTCCCATCGTTCCAGGCATGGTTGCGACGGTGGATATTCATACCGGTAGCAAGACAGTCTTTGATTACCTGATCAAACCGCTCAACAGGGCAAGCGAAGCGTTGCGAGAACGGTAGGGACCAGGTGGCGCCATGTGGAAAATGGTTCGCGAAAGTCGCCGGTTCAGCTGTGAATGGGTGATTTCGCTGGGCCTGATGCTGATTATCTTAACCATCGGTGGTGCCAGAGCTGAGCTGCTGCAGTGGAGCCTCAAACCTGATTTTGCGACCTGCCAGAAAACAGATGATGCAGTCTGGGCGGAATATGCAGTCGGGCAGGATTGTATCCGCTTTTTCTCAGGCGGCACCATCAAGGATGCGCCGGTGGTCATTGTTCTGCTGCGCGGCGATACCGTGGGCTGGGTGAAACGCAAGCCGGCAGATATTCCCGACAATACGGTGAAAGCGCAGAAAGGCCGCGCGGAACGAACAGCGCAGGTGATCGATGTTCCTGTCATCGTGCTGGAGCGGCCCGGAACTTTCGGTTCAACCGGCAACCACTTGCGGAGACGACAGGCGCCCGAATTCCTGGCGCTGAATTCTGCGCTGGATGCAATCAAACAGCGATATAACATCCAGCAGTTTGTGCTGATGGGGCATAGCGGCGGTGCAACTGCGGCTGCAGCTTTGCTCACACTTGGGCGCAATGATGTATCTTGTGCGGTGTTGACGTCGGGTGCATTCGGCCTTCTGGAACGTGCGCAGATGTTGCGTGCTGAATCCGGGCTGAAGCAACGGCCCGGACGTGACACAACGGGACTGCCTACGCCCTATGATCCGATGGAACATATCCGTGGAATCGTACGAAATCCGCAGCTGAAGATTATTGTGATTGGAAATCCGAGGGATCGCGTTGCGCCATTTGTTTTGCAGCGCCGTTTTGTCGATTTGTTGACTGGGAATGGATATTCCGCACAGCTTATGACTTACGGCGCTTTTCCGCCGCAATACCATAAACTGCGTGACGATATCGGCCTGAAACAAGCAGCGACCTGCGCAAAGCAGTTGTAGCTTTAGGAAATCAATTTGTTTTGTCGGGAGAAAGTTACTTCACTTTGAAGTGATGGTAGCGGAGGACGGATTCGAACCGCCGACACAAGGATTATGATTCCTCTGCTCTAACCTACTGAGCTACTCCGCCACGTTTTCTGCGAACTCTGTTCACCACCGTTTCCAGTGTTTTGAACGAATGATTTCGCAAGGAATGGCGGCGGTATATGTGGGGAACGGGACCCTGTCAAGCACTCTTCGCATAGCTTTCGTCTTGTTTTCCACGTTTTGCGTAGATAAGTAACTAGCGGAAAGCAAAGGCTTAGTTTTATGGCACCTCGTATTGCGGTTTTGGGTTGTGGCTATTGGGGCGGCAACCATATTCGTACCTTGAAGGGGCTCGGTGTCCTTCAGGGTGTTTCTGACGCCAATCCACAGAATGCGGAACGATTCGCTTCTGAGTTCGGTGTTCCCAACATTCCGGTCGATGAACTCTTCTCCCATCCCGATATTGATGGCATCGTTTTGGCGCTGCCTGCGCAGTTTCATGCGCAATATGCGATTGAAGCAGTGAAAAACGGCAAAGACGTTCTGGTTGAAAAGCCGATCGCGCTGGAAGTTGCCGATGCGGAAGCAGAAGTTGCGGCTGCACGCGAAAATGGTCGCGTGTTCATGGTCGGGCATATTCTGCGCTTCCATCCGGCATTTGAGAAGCTGCTCGACATGGTGAAGGGCGGAGAGCTCGGCGATATTCGCTATGTGCATTCGCACCGCGTCGGTTTCGGAAAATTCCACGACAAGTTCGATGCGCTTTGGGATCTCGCCCCGCACGACCTTTCGATGATCCTCGCCATCACTGGCGAAGAACCGTCAGCTGTTCGCGGAGAAGGCACGGCGATCATCGACAAGATCAGCGATTTTGCGCATGTGCATCTGGAATTCCCGAGCGGCATTCGCGGCCATCTCTTCGCTTCCCGAATGAACTCCTATCGTGAGCGCCGCCTGAGTGTGACGGGAACCAAGGGTATGCTTGTCTTTGACGATGCTGAACCTTGGGATCGCAAGCTTGCATTCTACAAGCACGAAGTATGGCGCGAGAATGATCAGTGGGCTTTCAAATCGGTCGATCCGATCTATATCCCCGTCGAAGAAGGAATGCCGCTGACACGCGAGTTGCAGCATTTCCTGCACTGCATCGAAACGCGCGAAAATCCGCGCACTGATGGGCAGGAAGCAATCAACGTATTGCGCATTCTGACCGAAGGATCGGTCAGTCATTCCAGATAACACGCACTTGACGGAAATTTCTGTCAAGCGGTGTTACGGGAATAGCAAAACTTTGAACGCTCCACCCATGGCAGGGCGGGGCGCGAAGGAATAAGAGAATTGTCGTGGATTCGCTGAGCATTCTCAGTAAACCAGATAAATTGGAGCCAACATGCAGTTCATTGATCTTGGAGCGCAACGCGCGCGTATCGAAGACCGTCTTAATGCCGCCGTTTCCAAGGTTGTTGCGGAAGGCCGTTACATTCTCGGTCCTGAAGTGGCTGAGTTCGAAAAGAAGCTCGGTGAATATCTGGGCGTGGAACATGTGATCGCTTGCGCCAACGGCACCGACGCCTTGCAGATGCCTTTGATGGCGCGCGGCATCGGCCCGGGCCATGCAGTTTTCGTTCCGTCGTTCACGTTTGCCGCAACCGCTGAAGTTGTTGCCCTTGTCGGTGCAGAGCCGGTTTTCGTCGACGTCGATGCCGACACCTACAACATGAATATAGAACAGCTTGAAGCTGCCATTGCTGCTGTCCGCAAGGAAGGTCGTCTTGAGCCAAAGGCAATCATTCCTGTCGATCTGTTTGGTCTTGCTGCCGATTACAACCGCATCACCGCAGTTGCTGATCGCGAAAACCTGTTTGTGATCGAAGACGCGGCTCAGTCGATTGGCGGCAAGCGCGACAACGTCATGTGCGGTGCTTTCGGCCATGTCGGTGCAACGAGCTTTTACCCTGCCAAGCCGCTCGGCTGCTATGGCGACGGCGGTGCAATGTTCACCAACGATGCCGAGCTGGCCGACACGTTGCGTTCCGTTCTGTTCCACGGCAAGGGCGAAACGCAGTATGACAATGTTCGCATTGGTCTCAACTCGCGTCTCGACACCATCCAGGCAGCTATTCTTCTGGAAAAGCTGGCAATCCTTGAAGACGAAATGGAAGCGCGTGACCGTATTGCCAAGCGCTACAATGAGCTGCTCAAGGATGTGGTCAAGGTTCCGGGCCTGCCTGCTGGCAATCGTTCGGCCTGGGCACAGTATTCGATTGAAAGCGAAAACCGTGATGGTCTGAAGGCGCATCTTCAGGCAGCCGGCGTTCCATCGGTCATCTACTATGTGAAGCCTTTGCATCTGCAGACGGCATACAAGCATTATCCGATTGCACCGGGTGGTCTGCCTGTTTCGGAAGCGCTGCCTGCACGCATCCTCAGCCTGCCGATGCATCCTTACCTTTCGGAAGAAGATCAGGACAAGATCATCGGCGCGATCCGTGGTTTCCACGGCAAGTAAGCCTGATTTACCAGTGATTGAGAAAAGCCCGGCGAAAGTCGGGCTTTCTTATTTTTGCCTTCTGGCAATGCGCGACGCAACGAAGCGGGCAATTGCCGGACCAGCAAGCAGCACGATGAAAAAGCGGCTGGTTTGCATGGCTATGATGAATGGCAGATCGACATTGCTCGATGCTGCAATAATGGCCACGGTATCTGCGCCGCCGGGGCTGGTGGCGAGGTAAGCGGTGAGTGGATCAAGGTCCAGCACATGGCCGAGTGTCATGCCGAACAGGCCACAAACGGCAATCAGAATAAGCGCTGATGCGAGCACAGCCGGAAAGGCGCGGGCAGCGTGTGCAATGATCGCGCGGGTAAAGCCAAGGCCAATGCGCCAGCCGATGAATATATAGCTCGCAGCCAGCAGCCATGGCGGCAGATCAATGACCATAAGGCCGAAATCCTGCAACAAGGCACCGAGCGCCAGCGGTACGAGCATCGCTCCGGTTGGAATGCGTGATATTTGACCCAGAAAGGCGCCGCAGACGATCAAGGCGAGGGTCGGGCCAAGCGTATGCCAGTTTATTGCCGGAAACCATTCTACGGCCGCTGGAGCGACTGTTTCGACATCGGCTGTGAACATGACAACAAGCGATGCAGTGGTTGCCACCAACACCACGCGCAAATATTGCATGAAGGCGATAAGTCGTGCGTCCGACCCAAAGGATTCAGCCATGAGCACGATTGCTGTCGCAGCCCCTGGCGAGACACCCCAGACGGCGGTTGTTCCGGGCAAAACGCGAAAGCGCGCCAGAAGATAGCCGATTGTGGTGCTGGCGAGCAGTGTGAAGCCTGTCGAAAACAGTATGATCGGCAGATGTTGTCCCATATTGCTGAAGAATTCAGCGGTCATGGCACGGGCGATCAACAGGCCGACAATCGCCTGTGCGAGCAGGGAGAAATTCTTGTGAACCTTGATCGTGCTCTCACGAGACGCGAGAAAGATGGCACCCAGCATCGCGCCAAGCAGCAAAGCTGCGGGTAATCCCAGCATTTCTCCGAGGAAGATCAGCAAGGCAGAGGCGATCAGCAGCACGCCCCACTGGACTGGCTTCGGTGTATTGCTGAACGTGAACGTATTGCGGGCCTTTTCTTGCCCGGGGGGGACGGGTTTTTGCATCGCGCTTCTTCCCTACAACTAGCGAAGGTGAGAATGCAAACGCGTTTTTCCCCCAAGGGCATATATGCTGCGAGAAGAAACTCACGCGGTTCGTGCCATCAAACGATGGTGCCGAATTCCATGCTGACGGGATCAATCAGCGACAGGAATGCATCGCAATCTGCATTGCCTTGCCAGCTTGCACAAATTTCGGTGGCGGTGGTCTGATTATCGGCGAAGGCCAGATCGACAAATGTCCCATCAGCGAGTTTTACGAGATGCTGTGCAAGCCAGCCCGACTGATGCGAGAGGTGGTTGCTCACCATCGCGGTATAGGCGTCTCGCATGGCTTGTTCATCCACGCCGGCTTTCAATCGGAAGCGCCCGAGTTCTATGCCGTTGCCTGATGTTGCCGGCTGCTGCGGCTCTGCCTGGGCTTGGTAATGGCCTATCGATACCATTTCTTTTAGCGTTTCTCTAAAGGCGGCAAATTCAGGTGCGGTGCCAACGAGCGATGCTGCAGCCAGCGCATCATCCAGCGTGGACCAGGAAACGAGATCAACACGATCTTCCGCATCCGTTATGCCGCTAAATGGCACCCAAGAGATGAAGCCAGGAAGAGCACAGATTTGTTCGCGTGCGTTTTCGCGCTCCTTATCTGCGCTGGTTATCTCGTTGACCTTATATGTGACAATTTCGAAGTATGGCGTGTTCAAGAAAAGCTCCTGTATGTTTGGTGAGCTTCACATACACGGAGCCCCTGACAGTTCCTGTCAGGGGTGTGCTATAGGCTTGGCGCATGAAAACACTGCGGCTCTTTTCTCTCCTCGATAGACTTCGTTCGGCTTCCACGCCCGTTTCGGCGGAGGCGCTTGCCGATATGCTGGAAGTGTCACCGCGCACGATCTATCGCGATATGGCGACGCTGGTTGCAATAGGCGCACCGGTCAGAGGTGAAGCCGGGTTGGGTTATCAGCTTGAGAAAGGTTACTTTCTGCCGCCGCTTCACTTCGATGCTGATGAGCTGGAAGCCATTATGCTCGGTGTGAGGCTTGTTATGGCCAGAGGTGATGGCGATCTTGGTGCCGCAGCGCAGCGCGTTTCGGGAAAAATAAGTTCAACGATGCAGGCCGGGGCGGGGGATCGATACAAGAACCTGCCATTGAGGGCTGTGTCGAAATTGACCGAGGAACACAGCAAGGCGAACCTGCATCTTTCATTTCTACGGCGTGCGGTTCGTGATCGCGTGGTTGTTACGCTCGAATATCTTGATCTGAAAGACAACATCACAGAGCGTATTGTAAGGCCACTCGGTTTAACGATGTTCGATGCGGTCTGGCTGCTGACAGGTTGGTGTGAAAGCCGTAACGATTTCCGGAATTTCCGTCTCGACCGGATCAGTAAGGTTGAAACTGCCGGTCAGGTGTTTCGGCATCAGAAGGGGCAGCGCTTCGAGGACTATCTGCTCACGCTTTAGAGCGCCTTTGATTTGGCTACGCAGACTACAGCATAATTCCTTAAACTTGAATCAGTTTAAGGTAAAATTATGCTGTAAATATAAAGTTTTAGAGCGACCTTGTGCGCCCGGAAGGGCGCACGGCGCTCTAGCGCTCTCAAGGCTAAAAATACAAAAGGCACGGCTCCCCCGCAGAAGCCGCGCCTCATTTTTCCGAAATCCAGAGACTTCGCAGTTCGTAATCTTAGCCGATCATCGCGCGGCGCTGATTGACCGGGCGTTCCACGACATCACGCGGGGCTTTTACGCCGTCGCGCTCTTCCAGTGCTTCGGCTTTCGCAAGGTCAGCCTCAGCCACAACCAGTTCGGCTTCGGCGCCTTCCTTCTGCTGCATCAGATCGCGAATCGAACCAAACAGGTTATCGCGCCGCTGGCGCGCTGCCTTTGCGAAGGTCGGATAGGCGAAATGATTGATGTCAGTGATGCCTGCCTTCTTCTCTTCCGATAGAATCTGGGCGTCGAGTTCTCCGGCCATCCGCTCGAACTCGCCGATCATCAAGTCAAGTTGGCCCAGCTGACGGCGCTTTTCCTTCACCTGGAACAATTTCAGCCTGACGAGGCTTTCACGTGGCTTCATACGCAATACTCCTTGAACACCAACCAGCTCTCTTAACGTTGGGGCGTTCCCCCCGACTTTATTAACAGGCATATATGCGGGCGGTTTTCCCACAATATGCCGTGAAATCCGTTGCAATGCCTGGCTTTTAAGGGCTCCAGCTCTGCCACCAATTTTAAGAACAGCCTCAATAAGCGAAACAAAAAGTTAAGATTTCGCCCTTTTGGTAACCATTCCTTTACCGGCAACGTTAATCATACGCGTTAGGAATTAAGGCTCGGTAAATCTGGTGTGGTTTTTGAGTAACAGGTGAAAGCTAGAGTCAAATGAATCACTTAGGAAGTTTTCTTAATGTGATTCATAAGGGTCTAATGAGTCGAATAATTACATATGATTCAGTCGGATAAGAGTTTTTTCTAAACTGGAAAGAATTGTACTTGCCAACCGGAATCATATTTTGTTAACCATTTGCAGGCACCTTCATGCTAAGGCAACGACAGTTCCGTCAGCTGCCGTGAGGGAAAACTGATCAGCGGCGGAAAGGGGATAAGATATGCGCGTCCTTTTGATTGAAGACGACAGTGCTATCGCACAGAGCATTGAATTGATGCTGAAGTCCGAGAGCTTCAATGTCTACACCACCGATCTGGGTGAAGAAGGCATCGATCTCGGCAAGCTTTATGATTACGACATCATCTTGCTGGACCTGAACTTGCCGGACATGTCCGGTTACGAAGTTCTGCGTACCTTGCGCCTTTCGAAGGTCAAGACGCCAATCCTTATCCTCTCCGGCATGGCTGGCATTGAGGACAAGGTTCGCGGTCTGGGCTTCGGTGCAGACGACTACATGACGAAGCCGTTCCACAAGGACGAGCTGATCGCCCGTATTCATGCGATTGTTCGTCGTTCCAAGGGCCACGCCCAGTCGGTCATCACCACTGGCGACCTGATTGTTAACCTCGACGCCAAGACGGTTGAGGTTGGCGGTCAGCGCGTTCACCTGACCGGTAAAGAATATCAGATGCTCGAGCTTCTTTCGCTCCGCAAGGGCACGACGCTCACCAAGGAAATGTTCCTCAACCACCTTTATGGCGGCATGGACGAGCCTGAGCTGAAGATCATCGACGTGTTTATCTGCAAGCTGCGCAAGAAGCTTGATGCCGTTTCCGGCAGCCAGAGCTACATCGAAACCGTTTGGGGTCGCGGCTATGTGCTGCGCGAGCCAGATGGCACAGAACTGCGCGAAAGCGCATAAGCGCTTAGCAGTTTTGCTGGAAGTACCTGATTGAATAAGGCTCCGCGCAAGCGGGGCCTTTTCTTTTATGAGGTCGCAAACAAAAAAGGCGCAGGTTTTACCCTGCGCCTTTTGCATAAAGAGATGCGTCTTATTCTGCGGCGAAGACGATGTCTTCGGCAGTCGCATGGATGGAAATGGTCATGCCTGCATCTTCAGCCAGAAGCAGTGTGTAATATGGCTGAACCGAATGGGCGTCGATTGGCTCTTCCGGCTCTGCGCCTGAATGCAGTTCGAGGAACTTTGGCGGTACGCGCAGCATCCGACCTTTGGCGGTGATGACAAAACGTGGATTGGTGTCGCCATTTTCGAGGCGAACAGCCAGCGAACCACCGCGTGGAATGGCTGCATTGCTGATCAGAAGCAGGTTGAGCAGAAGCTTGACCTTGTTCTTTGGCAGCAGAACGCGGGCACCTTCCCAGGTCAATTCCGGCTTTTCATTCTTGAAATATTCGGTTGCGACGTGCTGGGCATCGCCGGTATCGATCTGTACGCCTGCGGAACCGGCTGCACCGAACGCGATGCGGGCAAACTGAAGACGGGCCGAAGCATTGCGCGCGCTCGACTTGATGAGCGCCATTGCGTCTTCGTCCGCGCCACCTTCTTCAAGCAGTTCGAGACCATTGTTAATGGCGCCAACCGGCGAGATGATGTCATGACAGATCCGGCTGCACAGAAGCGCACCAAGATCGAGTGCGGACAGGGTAACGGGCAATGGCATGGTGTTTTCTCCAGGCGCGAACCGGCTCTGCGAATCGACTTTGTAATCGAATGTCAGGCGGCAATCAGTTGATGAGCATAAATCCCGACGAATCACCACCGGGAACCTTGGGAATCTGGATACACGCGACATCCATTTGCCGCAAGAAAGCTGTTTTTTGCCGCCATTCTAAAGCCAATTTCGGCGCTTAAAGATTTAGACAATAAATTCGCGGTTAAACTACGCGCGATTCGGCAAAGTGCTCGCAAGAAGCGCTGCCAGGCTTTTAACAGGGCCGTCAGACAGAGAAGCTGGTAGGCAAAAGGAATTATAGATGGCCATACCGTCCCTGTCGCAGATCAGGTTCCGCAACGCGGCGTATATTGTAGCGTTCTTTGCGGCCTTTCTGATCTCCATCATCGCCGTGCCGCACAAAGCGCAGGCACAGAGCAGCAACACATATTCGGCTGAGGAAGTTGTTGAATCTGGACACCGGTTCTTCGGTTCGACATCTGGCGGTATCGCCAGCGCAGTCGAAAAGGCGTTCCAGAGCTTCGGTCTTCCCAATGGCTATATTCTGGGTGAAGAGGGGTCTGGTGCCTTCATAGGTGGTCTCACCTATGGCGAAGGTACGCTCTACACCAAGAATGCTGGCGATCATCGCACGTTCTGGCAGGGTCCGTCGCTCGGCTGGGATTTCGGCGGGCAAGGCTCGCGCGTCATGATGCTCGTCTATAATCTCGACGATATTCAGAGCCTTTATGGGCGTTATGCCGGCGTTGCAGGTTCTGCTTATGTGATCGCCGGAGCAGGCTTCAACGTGCTCAAGCGTCAGAATATCATGCTGGTGCCAATTCGTACGGGCGTTGGTGCCCGCCTTGGCGTCAATATTGGTTATCTGAAGCTTTCTGCGGCTCCGACCTGGAACCCATTCTGATTTGGACTGGCGTTCTAGCTGGAAAGCGGAACGCCGCTCCATTATGAATAACAACCAGCCAAGTCTTTTGGCTGGTCCATTATCCCATTTAGTGACAAAGCCGTGATCCAGTCTGCGCTCATTTTCATACTTGGCGTTCTCGTGGCGGTTTTCGTCGTGGTTCTGCTTGGCCCTTCGGTTTGGCGCCGCGCTTTCTTTCTGGCGCGTCGGCAGGTTCAAGCCGAACTGCCGATAACGCTTGCTGAAATCAGAGCGGATCGTGATGGCCTGAGAGCCGAACATGCGGTGGTGGCCAGCAAGCTTGCACAGCAGCTCAAGCTTGAACGTGATAAATCATCTGGCCAGCTGATCGAGCTCGGCAAGCAGAATGATGAACTCAAGCGTTTCGCTTCATTGGAAAATGATATCGCACAGCTAAAAGAGACGCTGGCGGAACGTGCAAAGCAGGTCGCAGAAACGATATCGGAACGCGACACTGCTGCTGAAAAAGCAGAAATTGTTGAGGCCGAGGTTGAGCGGCTGCAGAAACATCTTTCATCTCTCGAAGAACTGGCCGATACGCTACGTATCGAAATGAGTGCCAAAGAGACCGAACATGGTCGTCTGATGAATGAGATGAGCGAAATGCGTCGGGAACGTAAAGATGCATCTGCCCGCTATAATGAGGTTTCGACGCAATTGACGACAGCACAGACTGAATTAAAGAGCGAGAAGCGCCGCAATACTGAATTGCAGGCCAAACTCGACAAGCTGATTACCGATTTCTCCGACGCTCAGGAAAAGCTGGAGCGCTTTACTCGCAAGGGTTCGGCATCAAACGCCGAAACAGAGCAACCCGCAGAATTCTCAAAAGAAAATGCGGCGCTTCGCGAAGAGATGGCAGCCTTGGCCGCGCGCATGGTTGCAGTCACCGCAGAGAAGGAAGGCGAAAATTCGCCTATCCATAAGTTGCTTGACGCTGAAGGTTCAGTTGGTAAGGGCAAAAATGCCAGCCCAAAAAGCCTTGCCAGTCGCATCCGCGATCTGCGCTGATATCAATCACTGGCTATAACGTCTGACCAATCTGGATGGCGCTTGACCTGCGCCTGCATGAAACTGCAGCGTGGGATGATTTTCCAGCCGGTTTTACGGGCGTCTTCGACAGCATTTAGCGCTAAGGCCTGCGCTACACCTTTGCCACGCATGGAATCGGGCACGAAGGTGTGATCGATGGAGATCAGTGCAGGCCCGAGCTTTGTATAAGTCATCTCCGCTTCGTCGCCATCGATATTGGCAAAGTAACGACCGCTATCGGTGCTGTCGGCTTTCTGGATCTGAATATTTTCGGCCATTCCAGTCTCCCCATGAGGGTTTCAGTTCTCATTGATATAGTCATGAATGGCCAAAGAAAAACCCCGGCCGGTTAACCCGGCCGGGGCTTAATTTGCGTATCTGCCTTTTCCGGAGAAACCGGCAGATTATTAGTGTCTATATTGCTGGATACGTGTGGTCCTGAGACCGGCGAGACCATGCTCATCGATCGAGGACTGCCAGCCAAGAAACTCCTCCACCGTCAAGGTATAACGCTGACATGCTTCCTCAAGGCTGAGAAGCCCACCGCGTACAGCGGCGACAACTTCAGCCTTACGGCGAATGACCCAGCGCCTTGTAGTGGCGGGCGGGAGGTCCGCGATGGTCAGTGGACTGCCATCAGGACCGATAACATATTTTATACGCGGTCTTGTCAGATCGGTCATTGTACTCTCTACACAACACTCAAGGACCTAATCGAGACCGAGACTAACGCCACAGCTTTAAGAATTACCTAAACAGGCGGTAACTCTCTGGTAACACTTGCAAAAAAATGACTTATTTCGAAAGAAAGTCATAAAAAAACCTGGCTTGGCAGGTATTTGATAAAAAGTCTCACGGGAATTTGTGGTTGCAATGCCGCAAAACGGCCACTGTTTTTGCTGCGACATCTTGGCAAGTACCCGTTGTGTGACCTATATAGGGCACAAACCTAAACTTTTAAAAGCAGG
>NZ_DAMBKZ010000029.1:0-45405 GCF_032066345.1 Brucella sp. | reverse complement strand
CCCCCAGTCAAGTGCGCTACCGGGCTGCGCTACGCTCCGAGCCGGGGAAAGCCTTAGAATATAAAGGATTTTCCCGCAAGCTCTAAAAAACTCAAAAAAGAACAAAATGCACACAGATGCACTGCATGGAACAGTTCGGCACCAAAAGTCCCACGGAAATCCCCACGGAGTTTCACGTTCTGTTCCGCTGCCGTTTGCATCATTCTGCCTTCCGTTCTTTCGGCCTGATCGATGATTCGTCGCCAGCCGGTTTCATCGCGTCCATGGCCGAACGGATATCCTCAACCATGGCGTGGGCATACTTGGTTGTCGTCTTGATATCCGAGTGGCCGAGTAGCTTTTGAACAACCTTCAGGTTGCTCGCGCGCAGGGCGCGGGTAGCTGCCGTGTGTCGCGTGTCATGGAAGCGGAAGTTCTTTACGCCCGCATCAGCTATCGCTCGGCGCATGGCTGATTTCAAACCGGACTCCGTGAGCGGATATCGTTGCCCGCGAATAAGCCCCGGCTTCTTCAATGTCCGCTTTGCCACAAAGGTGAAAACCTTTGCCTCGTGATGATTGCGCTCCCCCCAGAGCAGTTCAAAGACTGCTGATGACATGGGGATAATGCGTTCTTTCTTTCCTTTCCCCAAAACCGTGAATGTCCTGCCGAAGAAATCGACCTTATCCCACGATAGGCCGAGTATCTCCATTCTTCGGCACCCCGTTAGAAACGCGAAGCGGACGGCTACATCATAACCACGCTCAAGCTCGCTCATGATTTGGGCTTCCTCGACATGTGAAGCCTCACGAATGCGCTCGCCATCTTCTTTCAGCAGGTGTTCCGACCAGTCGATAGGATTGGTTTTGACGCGCCAGACGTTCGCAGCCCGGAGCATGATTTCTCGCAAAGGCTGCGTCATTGTACGGTTGACAGTAGCTGGCGATATCTTTTGCGGGGTTTTCCTGTTTGGAACCAGTTCGTTCCGGCGCTTTGCTACAAGCTCAGCCACGGTTCGATCTGTGATCTTGCTTAGGCGCGTCCTCCGCCCAATAGCGCTGCTCAACCAGTCCAACGTCCAGAGCGTATTATCCGAGTTGGCGTGGTGTTGCCCGACCTCGTGCCAGTATTTGGAAGCCGCGACTTCAAATGTCGGATCGTCTGCGCTGAAAGAGGCTTCTTCTGCTAATTGAAGCTCAGCCTCTTTTTTCTTAGCCTTTTCTATCTGGCGCGCTTCTCGCTCCGACTTTTTGCCAGTGTTGCCCGAAAATCTACGACCGCGTATCTGGAATTCGTAGGTGTACGTTCCGTCCTTGCTGTCTTTTCGGATATAGACTGACATTCTGTTTTCTTCCGTTGGTTCTTAAATGCCTCGATATCGACCGGATCGTAGCGGCGTATTTTCCGCGCCCCTCGACCAATGTTAATGAACGGCAGTTCGCCATCGTCTGTCAAATAGATCAGCTGGCGGTGTGATATCGAAAGCGCTTCTGCTGCCTGCTCAGGTGTAAGAAGGCTCATTTAGGCACCTCCTGAAAGATGTGATTTGTTCTCTTATTGTTCACGGTATAAGACAGCCAGCCTTGGAGGCTGTTATGCGGATATTCAGCACGAACGCGACCTTGGGTGATTGCAAACGGTATGGATATTTGATTACCGCGTACTGCAACGGGTGCCACCACAGTAAGCGGCTTGACATTGATACCCTGATTGAAAAGCTCGGCCCAGATCATGGCGCGCTCAAGAAAGACCTTGCGCATAAACTGCGTTGCTCGGCCTGCGGTGCGAAGAAGGTTCAGCTTCTTTCCTCGCACATCAGCACGTACCGAATGTCTGGAAAGGGTGAATATCCAGGACGCTGACATCCTCACTCCCTTTCCCGCAGTGCTGCGCGGCCTGCTTCATCTGGAACGTGACTGAGTGCCATTTCCAGTGCGTCAAGCGCGGCTTGCCTGTCGTAATACTGGCTTCGGGTCAGGCGTGGCATTTCAACGATAATACCAGTGGGCACGTGTAACGCCCGGATTACCGTATCAAAGCCGCCGATCCCCATACCGATACGCTGGTCAATGATGCGGATATTTACGTCTGCAAGGTCGAGCTTCATTCCCCACCACCTTTCAGGGCTTGGCGACCGGCTTCGGTCATAGCGAACTTGGTGAACGCCCATCGTCCAGTGTCTTTTCCTACGCTTTCGACCAATCCAAGATTGCAGAGACGCTTAACAAATTTCAGCGTTGGTGCTGTACCGTCGCATGGAAAAGCACTCACAGGCTCATTACGCTGGAACCACTCAAGGGCATTCTTTTGCGCCTTCGTCAGCTTCATTCGCTCTGCTCCTTCTGGCGGCGCATCAGGCGCAGTAATCCGATCGTGCCCTCACGAACCCACACATTCATTGCCCACGCGCAGCCAGAGGTTAGGCCAACCCCATTGCACATGCCGATATGCGTTTCTCGCTTCCCGCATCCACAATGGCATTTTCGGCGCGACTTGATCGGCTCCATATACCGCTTATGAATATCCTGATTGCCCCAATGGCCCCATGAGCTAGTGCCCCCTTCCATCGCGGCCTTTCTTGCCTGTGGTGAAAGCTTGTTCAGGTCAACCATCGCTCTGCTCCCCAAGTGCGGAGGCGGCGAGAACAGCGGAAAATACTCGCTGCGCTACATCTGTTTGTAGGAATGGCTCACCGTCCAACATCTGAAAGCTGTCGAAGGCTTCTCTAAAACCGATCTGCTCTTGGTTGGCGTCCAGCTCCTGTAGAGCGGCGCGGATGGCCGCGGCAGCAGCTTCAGCCAATTGCGGATAGATGCGCGACAGCGGCTGCGAGATAAGCTCTTTGCGCCGTTCTTCCATTGCATTCGCAGCTAGAGCGATGAGTTCCTTACTCGGCATGGTTGGCCTCCATCACTTCGCCAAGACCAAGCACGCAGTAACGAGGCTCAATGCCGAACTGACCGCCTTGGAGAATAAAAGTAACCCGCTTGAATAGATGTTGACCGAACGTGTCATAGAACCGGCCCGTTTCGTCCATCTTCACAAGCTTGAGGGTGTCACCGGTCTGGAAGGCGCGATCATTCAAGCGGACTTCGAACGTTTTACGTCCATCAGCGACGGCTTCGAAATACTGTGGCAGTGTTTTCAGAACGTGAGTTTTCATGGCTTGCTGGCCTCCTTTGCGCGCAAGAGGGCGATCAGAAGGGCGATGGCGGGGGTTGCGCCGTCTACGAACTTGCGTGAAGATTGATTTGCCACTACCGCCCAGTGAGGGTGCTTGCCTACGGGATTGCCATATTCTGGGTTGAGGCAATTCTTGATATGGCTGGTATTAGATGCGATTTCCCAACCCCACCCCGGCAACACCCTCTCAGCCAGCGCTATAGCCGCGTCTACAGAGGCGGTGTAGGCGGGAGGAAGTGGCAAGTCCGGCCCATCGGTGAAATAAACCCATGGATCGCCATCTTCGTTGTAAACGATGTTTTGTATGCGATCTTTCGGCCAGAAGTCAGTTGCCAACGCGATAGCTACGTCCATCGTGTACCGAGGTCCGGTTAGCTTGGAGAGGCGGGTAATGAGGTCGGTCATGGCTTCCTCCCTGAAAATAACCAGATGGCAGCGAACCCCACCAATAAGACGGCAAAAATCATCTCTGGGTATGTCATAACGGCTTCCCTCCCAGCACGGCATCGATCTGGGTAAGCGTTTCGTCTACGCCAGTATTATGCCTCCTCGTGTCGTAATCTTCGACATAGGGGCGGGCAGCTTCCAGCGCCTTTTGAGCAGCCGCGAGCTTGGCTTCGAGTTCAGCCTTATCGCTAGCGTAACCCAGAGCTTCAGCTTCCGTGTCGTTGCAGAGTTTCTCCAACTCCTTAATCCGCGCAGTCAGCGCGTCGTTGTCATTGACCAGTTCTGTTTCATGATCTTTGATACGGTTTAGGTCATGGATGAGCGCCGCGTTGTCGGCTTCGAGACTGTCGATTGTTTTGTCCTTCAACCCGCAATGAGTTTGAGCGATTTCCATCGCGGTTTTAAGGAAGAGCACCTTCTCTCGTTCCGCCGCCAATAGCTTCTCAGCCTGCGAGCGGGTGACGAGTTCGCGGGTTTCAATAGCGCCGTCCCTCATGTTTTCAGGCTGCTTTGAACTCACCCATTTGTCGTTCGAAATGAATGCGCAACGCCACTGCGTTTCCACCGTCTCCAGTCCCGTATCTGTAGCGGCAGGCGCGGGGCGGGTGTTCCAAGCGCTGCGCAGTTCCTCGTAGAAAAGCGGACATGTCTCCATCGCGAATTTCTCTCGCGATCCTGCGCCGCACTCATTGCAAGAAATGCGATGAAACTTTCCGTCTGTATCCATGTCCGGAGTGCTTCGAAACGCAATGCGATTGCTGCCGCAAAACGGGCAAGGCTTCAGTTCACTCGCCATGACGGTCGCCTCCTGATGGGTGGTTTTCGCCGCGAGCTTCGGCCAGAACGGAGCGAGCACGTTCGAAAAGGTTGTTGGGGACGTAATCGCTGTCCTTGAAGTCCATAAACTTCCCCAGCACCTCATAGAGCTTTGGCGCTGCGGCGATTAGGTGGGCGTTGTGTGAAGTGCTTCCTTTACCGTTTGATGGCGCGCGAAGGACTATCGAGACAATCTGACCACCGTGGAAAACGAAACACTCGCCCGTATAATCAGACAAAGTACCGCTCTCCCACGGCCCCGGCGTAAATTCTGGCTTGCTCATTCCGCGCCCTCCGATGGTACAGAGGGGAGACGCGCCGGGATAGTCGAATTCTTCACCGGTCGGTAAAGAATATCGTATTTGCCGTGCTCATCCTTGTGGCTGTATTCATATCGCCACGCTTCACCGCCACTGTGATCGACAAGCCCATCTCTGCGGGCTGCCAAGAGACGCTCCATCGGCCACTGGTGATGATAGAACTTTGCGCGCTCGATCCCATCCCCCTCGACCTTACCGGCGTCGGCATGGTCCGGGGAGGATAGGGCGCGGATGGCGGCGGCGATCTCCTCTCGACGATGCAGCCAGTTCGCCGGTTTTTCAGGGTCGGTAGCAGCCGCCACCTCCACACACATCTCCACCGTCACCGGATCGACTTCATCCGGGCCGAGGATGCGGAAGCCAGCGCGAGAAAGAGCGCAGAGGATCGCGTCTGCTTCAAATGCAAAGCAGGCATTGTTCCACGATGTGCCGGTCGCAGCCGAAGCGTAATCACTCATGGCATGCGTTATGACTTCGGTCACCGCCTGGTGGTGCTTAATCATCGCGTCAACGTTCATCGTCCTGCCTCCATCGCGGACTTGAGGGCGGCGTCCAAGGCCCAAAAAGCCTTCTCAATGTCTTCCGGAGTAGGGCCGGGAACGTTGTGTCCCGCTGTAATGGATTGCGCCAACACTGCGCGGGCCAATTCCATCGCCTCCGTCACCGCCTGTTCTGAGGGGCGGCGAGCCGTCAAGTAATCCTTGACTACTGCCAGCGCGCGTTCGGCATCGCCACGCCAGCCAGCTTTACGATCCTCAGAAAGCGTTTCCCAAGGTCCATCATCGTAGTGAGAGCCCCAATCCCGGATCGCCGCAGCCATCATGTCGATTAACTCTCCATTTTCTCCGGACAGATCATTTAGGAAGGCGGCAAGCTGCGCTTCTGGTGCGGCTGGCTCAACCTGTAAGCTTTCGTTACAGGTTGCGGCTGGCTCAAGCGCGGCGATGATGCGAGCCTCATAGTCGGCTTGGGCTGCGAATATTGCTGATTCTTCGTCATCATGCGTTCCACACCTAGCGGCGGCCTTGCCGTTAAACATTACAAACCAAAACGGCTCGTCGTCGTTGGTCTCCTCGATCACATGATACGGGCCAAATGGCGTTTCCGCGCGCCCCTTGCGCCACTCCAGCTTCTTCACAGCCCCTTGCACGGGGAGGAAGGGGAGAGCGGCGGTGAGGACTTCCTTGATATCGTTAGGGCCGATTGGCTGCCATTCTCCATTGATCCGGCAAAGATGATCGTAGACGCCTTCAACGATGTGTTCTGGGATGGTCATGCTCGCGCACCTTCGCTAACAGGGCGACCGAATATGTCGCGCTTACGGGGAGGGAGGGGCTTTGTGAGGCGCTTCGGCTCTTTGATGGTTTTCGCCAGCTTGGAAGAAGGACGCTTCATGCCGAGGTGCTTTTCTTCACGGCGCTTGGCCTCGGAAATGACGGCAACGTCCTGTTTCGTCTTTTCCTTATGACAGCAATCGACGCCGAGAAGTTGGCCATCATTGGCCGTAAGCTTCGCGCTTTTATCGATCTCAAGAGCATCCGCTTTGATGTGATCGATATGATAGGGCTTCTTGCCAAGGATCAGTCCGCAACCTTCGCAGGCAATGTCTCCATTCGGCTGCATGGCTCGCTTGACGATTTCTGCGTAAACCTTCTTGGTGAACTCACGCCGCGCCATCACTGCCCCCAATCCAGAGAGCCATTGCGGTAGGAAATGCCGCGCTCAACTGCGATGATGGTTGCCATGACGTGGCGAAGTTCTGCTTCGAGATGGCTAAAGCGCTTCTTCTGCTTCTTCGCCTTTACGATTTCAGCCTTGAGGGCTTCGGCCTTGCGGTGAAGGCTTGGAAGAGGATCGATATAGCGCTCCCAGAAAGTACGGAACTTGGATGCGATGAAGTGAATAAACATCAGGCTGCGTCCTCCAAGAAGGCGAGCGGGTCATAGCCGATGGCTTCGGAAAGCTTGGTCATCGCCAGTTCCATGTACTTGCAAAACTCGTCATGGTTCATGGCTTCAAAGGACGTGCTGTCCGTTGCGATGTAGGATGATCCGTCTAGGTTGTAACGAATTTCGACATACCCGCAGGCACGCTTGAGAGCGTCATGAAGTTTCTCGGCGGTCGGCCATTTGCCAGTTGCCTTGACGACTTCGCTTAGCGCTTTCCAATAGGTGCGATGCTGCGGAAGGGACCGCTTTGTCAGCGATGCTAGGTTGAATTCAGTTCCAAGCGGTGCAGCCAGAAGCAATTCTGCATCGAAGCTGGAAACCGGCTGCAAACCGCGTGGCGTCTTGCGAACGATGATGAGTGATTTTTCTTTCTTCGCCATCATCGAAACTCCGGTGCAAAAGGAATCTCGTCGTCCAGATCATTTGAAAAGTTGGCGGGCTGGCCAGCGTGCCGTGATTGTGCCGGCTCTGGCCGTTCGTCACGCTTCGGAGCATCGAAATCGATGTGATCAACGCGGATTGTCGGATAGGTCTTTCCGTCATGCTCACGCATGCTGAACTCGCCGGAAGCCGTAATCTTGGCTCCCTTGCGCAGATACTGCTCAAGGCTCTCGCCACGCTTGCCCCAGATAGAAGCATCGAACCAGATCGTGCTTTTGTTCTGGCCGTAACCTTCATCGACGGCGACAGTGAAGCCGAGAACCGCATCACCATTCTGGGTGCGACGGAGAACAGCGTCTTTGCCAATGCGGCCTGTGATGTTGATGATCTTCATGGTTAAGCCGCCTTCTGTTCTTCGGGGAGGGTGTTGCCGTAGTCGGTCACCGCCTGCTGCAAGTTCTTTTGCCAATCGACCGGCAGCTTTCGGCGCAGGGCTTCACATTCGGGATCTCGCCACCACCGGCCCAGATCGGCGCGGGTTGTGTTCTGGCGCATGTCCTTTTCGAGAGCCGCGTAGGTTGCGCGGGCTTCGTCGTTCTTTGGCGCTGGCTTATTGGCTTGATCATCCTGACGAAATTCGTCGCGGAGTTCGGCCACGTACTTCTGATCGTCCCAACGACCAAGGAAGATGTTGGCTGCGATGCCAAGCTGTGAGGCTGCCTTGATAATCGCGTCTGTGAGGCTCTTTTTCGGAGCATCTTCGTCCGACATAAGGCCGCTCTTTGTCTTCATAAGCGCCTTGGTCTGGCCATATGCCTCGTAATAATGCTCACGCTTGGTGTGCCAGAAACGAATGCGGCACCAGTGCAGGATTTCATCGCCAAGAGGCGTGAACTCTTCGGACAACACTTCCCAGCCGAAACCTTGACCAACTGGGCCGAACATTTCCGTCAGGCACTTGATGACGTATTGAGGGTTGGGTGACGTTCCCTTGTACGCTTTGCCGGTGATGGCTTTCGTGTACTTGGGATCGATATCCGCGTGGGCTTCCCACAGATCGAGATTGCTCATCACTTGCTCCTGATCATGAGAGAATGAACGCCAATCGTCAGATGCGCGCCGGGGAGTTCGTTCCCGGCTTCAAGCGCTTCCTTGATGGCTTTCATGTCTGGTTTCTTTTCGAGGCGGTAAAAGCCTTGGGGAATGGCTTCGAGGTCCGTCACTTCTGCTTTGACGCGAGGATCAAGAACGCTGTAGGTCGCGAATGGCGTGACCAGTTTTTCAACGTCTGCAGCATTGAGAATGGCAAGGGAGAGGGCCTTGTAGCCGTCTGCCTGCTTCTCGAAACGCTTCTGGCGTTCGGCGGCGTCATCCTTCTCAGACTTGGCACCTTCTGCCAGAGCTTCGGCCTTGCGCATTCGGCGATAGACACGGCGCAGAAATTCAATCGCGCTCGTTTCTCCGTCGATCATGTCGACGCGGAGTTCTTCATCGTCTGCCAGCTCTGGATTGTCGGAAACCAGTTCGGATATCTGGGCTTCGATGGAGGCGAGATCGGCTTTGAGATAACGGTCGCTCATGACGCGCGCCTTTCCTGGCGGGCGATTTCAATGTTGCCCCAAGCTTTCGCTCGATATTCCCAGTAATAGTCCCACCATTTGCGGGCGAGAGCGGTGCACTTAGCTGCCTCATTCTCGATAGCTACGCGACGGCAATAGTTTGCTGTTCCACGGTGCTTCATGGCGGAGGATAGATATATTTCAGCGCGGGGTGTCATGCTGCTACCTCACGATATTCAATGGCCTCAAGCGGGCGGATTTCGTTGAAGATGATGCGAAGCTGGTCGCGGAGTTCGCGGGGAAGATCGCGCTTCAAAAGCTGTTCCAGCGCTTCCATCTTTTCATCGTTCGTGGTGTCGAGGCTGGTTGCGGTCTGGAACCACTTCACGCCTTGCATGGTGAGATGATCAGACATCGACTTCACTCCTTGCGATATCCGCCATTCTTTCGAGGTGGCAGAGCATGAGAAATGCTGCTGCAACACTGGCAACGGCGACGGTGAAAAGGATTGCTACGAAGGTGTAGAGGGTCATCGTCCTACCTCCACCGGCTGTCAGAGCCGATAAGCAAGCTCTGCTTGGTCGTGATGAATGTTGGCTGATGCTCTTCCATCGAAATGGCGCGATGTGCGTTTTGCAGGGCAAAACCGAACTGCTTGGCATTGAAGGTCGTATTCCGCTTGATCCAACGCTTGAATTGCTCTGGCGTGGCCTCGGCGCGGTACAGTTCAATGTCCTTGAGTTCCGCTGCCTGCTTTGCGCGGTACATGGACCATGCAAGCTGCATGACGCGCTTTTGGCGGGTGCATTCACGAACCGGCTTTTCTGCCTTAACGGTCAGGCCGATAAGCGTCTTTGCAAAGTCTGTGTGGGTTGTCTGGATTGAGGGGTGCATTGTTGCGCTCCGATCTCGTTTGTTGAGATCAGACTATGAGAAACTCATACTTATGTCAAACGGAAATATGGAAAAGTCATAATTATTTTTGACACCCGCCCGCGCCGTGGTCATCATGAGGGGAATCAACAGGGTTACAGAAAATGAAGATTCATCATGATGCTCATCGAGAAATGGTTCGCCTTTTCCAAGAAGGTGCGAGTATGCGAGAGATCGGAATTTCGTTCTCAGTGTCGCGCCAGCGCGTCTCTCAGATTGTCAGAAGAGCCGGGGTGAAGGACGCGAGAACTCGTTATGAGGCGCGCCGAAGGCTGGAATCCCTGCGACTACACCAGGAGAAACAGGCAAAAAGAGACGTGACGGCACTGGAGCTATTTGGCTGCACTGCCGAGCAGCATGAAGAACTTTTAGAGATTGGGCGCTCAATGATGAAGGGAGGGGCATCAATCGGCCAAACCCCCACACGCGCTTGGCAGGCCCAACGCCAAAAGGCGAGAGTTCGAAATATTGAATGGGAGTTATCCCTATGGGATTGGTGGATGGTCTGGAAGTGGTCTGGCAAGTGGGATATGCGTGGGCGCGGTACTGGCTACATGATGTGCCGCTTCGGAGATGCCGGACCTTATTCGTTAGATAATATCTATATAGCGACCGGCTCACATAATGCGGCTCTCAGAAAAATTCTGAGGGATCAGATACATGACACTATGTGAACCGCAGCGCGTGGCGCGCAGATGTGGAACGCTTATATCGACCCTTGCTAGCGCAATATAAAACCCCGCCCAGATTGGCTATCTTCGGCGGGGTTATTCGTCAGGTATGAGAAACCCCGCCGAAGCGGGGTTGTATGGATGCAATTAATTGCAGATCACGGGAGACGCCATTCACCAACATATTTGCCGCGGGCTTCATCCTATTCAGGTAGGTGGGCTCTTTAAGCTCGGAATTCATGCTCCGATTTTCTGGTTCTACTCACTCACATAGGTGACCTCTAATTTGGCGGAACAAAATTAGAGGGAAGTTGGTGTGCCTCCTTTAATAGCTTTGACGTCGAATAAAGCTTGCCATTAAAGGAACCGCAAAAGAATAGCGTCCGTATCGATTCTTATAAATCAATCCAGAGTTAGCGAGTGCCACCAACATTTGATTTGCATGACTGCTACTGAATCCTTTCTCGAGCATATCTTTAGACTTGTCTACGATCTCTTGAACTGAAAATTCACCATCGCAATTCTCCAGCGTCGAAATAACGGATAGCATTTCACGTTGTCTATCCGTAGCGCGAGCCCACCTGCCAGCAAAAAAATCTGTATCTAGCTTTCTGCGAATAGAATCTACTGGTATTGCTGTCTCCTCATTAGCATCTATTCTTTGTATCCATATATCGAACACCTCACGGCAAATGAATTGGATAAAATAAGGATACCCGCCTGATAAGCCAGAAATTGCCTCGACTGAATTTTGAGAGAAAGTGATTGGGCAGGAGGCATCCGATACGGGCTTTGTTATTGCTAATCGGCGGTCATCCTCTTCAAGTTGACCCAATGATACGACGCGGAACATTCTTTCAGCATACGTTCTGGCTTCGACCAACTTTGGGAAGAGCGTAGGAAGGCCAACTAGCGCTAGCATAAACGGTATGCCTTTGCGTTGAATTGATTGAAATAAATCCAGCATTACCGACAGTGGAAACTGTTCTTTCTCTGCGTTATCAGCTAGATTCTGGGCTTCATCATATGCGAATATAATACCCCTTCGATCTGTGTGCTTCATAAGTGACCATACAAACTCTAGAACTGTTTTGAGCTTGTCTAATGTTATACCTGGAGCTTCGTCGAAAAGACCTTTCAAATAGTGGTAGTCGACTGGTCTTTGAAGATTTTTTGTTGTCGCGTTAAAGCCAATCCCCTCCTGCTGACCGACATTCAATGTTATACTGGATGTAACCACGGACAAATCGGTGAGGATTCTAGTTGCGAAATTTATCTCACTGACACTGACCGTCTCTGAGAGATCTGTGCCTACCCAAAGCCAACCTTCTTGGATTGCTAGTGGCTTAAAAGTTTCCAATAATACTGTCTTCCCTACACCGCGCAAACCAGTGAGAATGAGATTCTCTAGAATCGTCGTTTGCTTGAGCAATTTTCGGAATTCTTGTTCTTCTGCTTTTCGTCCCGCGAGATACGGCGGCATGTGCCCCGCACCCGGGCGAAATGGGTTCTCGAAAGACTTGACCATTGGTGGCTCCCTCAACATAAATTTAGTTCTTATTATAAATTTATACAAACGTATCGTCAACTGTTAAACTCTGTGGGTCGTCTGAGGTGTCCAAGCCACAACATCTGGCGGCGGCAAAATGCCGTTTACCTTTCGTCAAGAATGTTCTTGTTCTGTTCCGTTTTCTGAGTCATCCTGTCGCACATAACAAGCGTACAGGGAGTAAGAGTATGAGCATGCAAACGCAGTACGTGGTGCAGGCATATAGCAAGGCACCCAAGGGCAAAATCAATGCCGATGCGCCATTTCTGGCGAAAGATGTAAGCCATGCGCGCCGGATCGCGGAAAAGCTGGCATCAATCAAACCCGCTGTTGTTGCTTTTGTGAGTAAGGGTGATGCCGATACCGGCGATTATGAAGAACCGAAGCTCATCTATGCACATGGTGACCGGTTGCCGCCAGAAGTGGCGGAAATGGAAAAGATATAGCTCTATCTCGGCGGGGTTTGAAATGATCACATACAAGCCGCGTGAACGGTCTCAAATGGAAGATACGCTAGCCCACTTGCGTGGGCTGGCGGACAATATGTCGTACTTTGAAATGCGCCAGATCGTAGAGCGCGATGCTACTTTGAAGATGATTTTACTTTTGCCGGAGCCGGTGCTTGATCAGGCTCTTGCGGTTGGTAGGGCGCTGCAAGCTTGCGCAAAACATCGGCGTAGCTCTCCTGAAGATCTGGAGGCAAGCTATCGTAAGCCATGAGGATTTCGCGGTACTTTGAAGCCAAATCAACCATTGGCCCCGTGCCGCGCATCAACCATTCAAAGCGCACTTTGAACTTTTTTGCATAAATTTCGCCTTTATCTGCTCGGAAGCCCGAGCTTCCATTCTCATGTCCGGCATATGTAGGGTAGGCGATACCCAGGGCGTCCGCCGCTTCTCGTGCTGAAGCGTACCCCGCCTGCCGTCTTGCTTCTGCTAATCTCTCGTGAAGTTCCATATCTCTGAGTATGTCATAATTCCCTATGAGAAACTCATTGACAAATAACTATGAGTTTTCCATAGTTGGTTCATGGAACAGAAAATCGATGTCCGCACACTCCGCACCAATCTGAAGATGACCCAAGCACAGTTGGGCGCTGCGATTGGCGTTGACCAAAGCACAGTTTCTCTCTGGGAGGCTGGGATGCAGCCTCGCGGCCCGGCGCTCAAGCTTCTTTCAATGTTAGCGAACGGCGGCAAGGTTCCTTCTCCCAAGCGCTCCCGTTCTGTGAGGGCGTCGGTATGAGCAATGAACGCCTGAAATCCTTCTATCAGCGTTGGTTGAACCGTGAGGAAGCCAAACAGGCCGTCGCCGATGACCTGAAAGAGCTTTTTGCGGAGATGAAAGCCGAAGGCCACGACACGAAAGCGGTTCGCGCTGCGTTTCGCCGGGTCGCTGCATTCGAAATCGCTGAAAAGAAAGAGAAAATTGAAGGTCACGAAGCCCTCGTTGAACAGTATTTCGACGCCCTTACGCGCGACACGCGCGAGGGAGGTGCGGAATGAGTGCGCCGCGTCTCACGAGTACCGATAAGGGAAATATCCTTGCTGCCTACGTCAGCGGCGAGCCGATAAAGTCTATCTCTGAAAGATTTGGTGTTCATCCATCATATCCCGGCCTATTGGCAAAGCGCCGTGGTCTATTCCTTCGTTCGTCTGCCACTCCCCAAGCCCCCCACACGGCAGACGAAAAGAGCCGAGACGCTGCACTCCCTAGCGTCTCGGCTCCCTCATCTGGACAGGAATAGCGGCGATGAGGAACACCCTGTCCAATTCAAATTTTCGAACCTGCGGGGCGCGTAATGCGCGCTCTTTCAAGTTCAGCATGTTCTCCCGCAGTAGCAGGCGCAGCATGCTGGCGCGTGACTTCAACGCCCGTCTGACCGAACACTACGGGGTCGCGTCTTTTTGCGTCTGCAATCTCATTTTGTCGGGCAATCGCGGCCTTTCGTGCTTTGCCGAGCACTCTAGCGACCGCATCCCCGATCATTTCCAAGCTCCAACTCCGTTGCTGTTTCTGGGCTGCTTCCATGTCCAGAAACCTAGCAGCGGAGTCACCCATGAATACGGATCGTTCGTCCGCGAACGTGGATTTTTCAGCCAAGGAGAAACAGCCCATGTCTGACGTGGATATGGCCGCATCTCTGCTTGACGATGTGATAGGCGCTCGCGGCATTCGCGAACCCGTCAAGTCGATGCTTGAGCGGGCTTATGCGCTTCTGAGCAAGCGTAACAATGCGTGGACCAGACGGCGGGTCAGAGCCGTTTTCAACAAAGAAGCAAGCCGGATCGAATACCGCGAGATCGAAGATATGCGGGCGATCCTCGAAGCGAGGAAGAAACATGCCGCTTACCGCGAAGAAACCGCCCGTCTTGCTCAGATGGCTATCATTCGAGCGCCGGAACGTGATTGCCATATGGCTCCGTGACAAGGCCGCTTGGCTGGCTGAATGGATTTGCCCTGAGCTGAAGGACGGCGAACAATGATCGAACTCCGCTCCATTCTCATAGCCTTGGCCTGTGCGCTTGTTCCGCTGATGGTTGCGCTCGCTTACGCCAAATGGGTGTCGTAATGAGACGAGCCGCTAAGCGAGATATTGCAGAGCCAGCCATCGTTGACGCCCTAAAGCGCGTCGGATTCAGCGTTTTGCGCATGGATCAGCCTGTGGACCTGCTGACAGGTTTTCGCGGCGTCACCTACCTGGTCGAAGTGAAAAGCGGTTCCAAGGGCTATGCAAAGGCCCTGAACGAAAACCAGAAGACATTCGCCGCCCAGTGGAACGGCTCTCCAGTCTTCATCCTCCGTAGCGCAGATGACGCTATCGCATGGGCGCAGTCAGTTGCAGCCAATGACGATCTTGGTGACTGGCAGCATGTTGGAGACGTGACGCAAGACATTATCGAACGGTTGAGGGCTAAGCTATGAACGCCACTCCCGACAAGAATTCTTTCGTGATCGAGATCGAGCAGGAAGTGCTCGGAACCCTTCTGATGGGTACCGACTTCCGCCGTGTCTCCACAATCCTTGAACCTTTTCATTTCCTTGAGCCAGTTCATGCCGAGATATTTGCGGCCATCGCTACGGCTCATGAGCGCATGAACTCGACCAAGCCAGCGGTAGTGATCAAGCTGATCCCGCAGGCTATTCAGGATCAGTACCAAGCCGCTGTAGGAGAAAACCTTATCACCTATCTGGCGCGTCTGGCTGTCAGTGCTGTGCTTGGTGGCGCAGCATTCGAGAACACAGCCAAGCGCGTTGTAGACCAGTGGGCCAAGGCACAGATTGCGAAGGAAGCCGCTATGTTGGCAGAAGCCGCAGGCGATCCGGCTTCCAGCCCTGTTGAACTGATCAAAACGTTCGGCATGGTATCAGACGACATTCTTGCTCACGTCCGCCGTGGGCCGCGCCGCAAGTCTCAGCTTTCCCTCAAGGATGCAGCGGACAATGCGTTTGCAGCTGCAAAGGAAGCACAGGAGCGCGGCAGTGGCCTTACTGGTCTGACGTGGGGCCTTCGCGACGTAAACAGCAAGACAGGCGGAATTCACAAGCGTGACCTGACGCTTATTGGCGGTCGCCCTTCCATGGGCAAGACCACCGTAGGATTGTCAACCTGTCTCAAGGTTGCGAGTGCCGGTCACGGTGTCGGGTTCATTTCCCTTGAAATGGATGCCGACAAGCTTGCCGCGCGCGCTGTGACGGATATCGCGTTCAACTGGGATATTCGCGTTCCTTACCAGAACGTCATTACCGGACGTGCCACGATGGAAGAGCTTGACCAGCTTCAGGCTGCATCCAAGCGCTTTGAGGATTTGCCGCTTCTCATTGAGGAACAGTCCGGCCTATCCATCACCGATATTCGCATCAAGCTTGAAACCATGATGCAGAAGATGGAACAGTCTGGAAATCCTCTGGAAATGCTCATGATCGACCATCTGGGTTTGATCCGCGCATCTAACCGATATTCCGGTAACCGCACGAATGAAATCGCTGAGATGACCTCGGCTCTCAAGTCGATGGCTCGTGAATACGGGATTGCCGTTGTTCTCCTGTCGCAGCTCAACCGCGGTCTGGAAACGCAGGCAGACAAGCGCCCGCAGCTTTCCTCATTGCGAGACAGCGGCGCCATTGAGCAGGACGCGGACACAATCATTTTCCTGTACCGCGAGGCTTATTACCTTCTCCGCGAAAAGTCAGACGATCCAAGCAAACAGGCAGAAATCGCCGCGAAGCTGATCGACTGCGAAAACGTCCTGGAATTTGCCATCGCCAAGCAGCGTAACGGCCCGGTCACTTCGATAGACCTGTTTGTAGACGTTGCTTCTTCGGCGGTGCGCGATCTGGAAAGGCTGCACTGATGAGTTTTCAGGCAATGACTTGGGCAGTAAAGCAAAAAGTTGGCAACGCCACTGGCAAAGCCGTGTTGCTGATGCTCGCCAACTATGCCGATGAAAATGGCTCCTGTTATCCGGGTCAGGATAAGCTGGCCAAGGAGTGTGAGTGTTCATCGAGAACTGTACGTGAATGGCTTGATAAGTTCGAAACGATGGGCCTCATCGTCCGTCAGGAGCGGCGTCGTGAAGATGGATATCGCACGTCTGATCTCATCGTTATGCAGCTCGAAAAGTCACCGGAAGCATTCTCACCGGAAAATAACTCCCCGGAGAATGGCGCACATCTCACCGGAAATTCACGCACATCTCACCGGCAGGAAATTCCGAGTAACCTATTAGTAGAACCATCAGAGAACCGTCAGCGGCGCGCGCATACGCACAAGGGACTGGACGTGGACGGATCAACCCTCCAAGCCAAATTGATCGAAGCGGCAGGAGATAAAATCCAGCCTCACGGAGTTTTCGACTGTAGCCCAATTTTCGGATTGCTTGCGGCTGGAGTCGATCTCGAAGCGGATATTCTCCCTGCCATCAGGGCAAAGGCAGCGCAGATGCGGGCCAAAGGCGATAAGCCAGCGAGCAAGTGGTCGTTTTTCGTCGGTCCTATCCAAGACGCCTACAATAACCGCCTCAAGGCTGGTGAGGGCCTTGCGAAGCCGGTGCGAGCCATCACGCCAGACGCCGAGCTAGCCCCGGACGCCCTCGAAGCCGAATGGGAAAAACGTCTCAAATACGCCCGCAGAAATTCAAACTGGATTTCAGCAGTGTGGGGTCCAATGCCCGGTGATGCCGGGTGCCGTGTTCCAAGCAATCTACTTCAACCAACCGACGGAAAAGACCGCTATGGCGTCCGTTGGGATGACCAGTCGAAAAGGGCAGCGTAATGGACTATTCAAATCTTGGGCATCAGTTTGAGCACCCGCTTGGTGTCTATCAGGGCATGAACCCTGCATTCGTTCAGAAGGTATGGGCCAAGCGCCGCGCAGAAGAACGCCGCAAGCGTGAACAGGAAGAGCGCGCTCAGCTCAAGGAGCTTCGCAAGCAGGAAGCCAGAGAGCGTGCGGAACGTGTTGCGCGGATGTTGGAGGATGCACGAAAGAGGGAGCTTGAAAAGGTTCGTGCCGCCAATCGTCCTTTGGTTGTGGATATCATTGCGGCTGTAGCCAACGATTTTAACGTCTCGGTCAAGGACGTGATGAGCCGGGATCGCCGTTACAACGTCGTCAAGGCCAGACATGCGGCAATGGCTGAAGTGGCAAAGCTTCGCCTCGATCTCTCGACGGTCAAAATCGGTGAGCTGTTCGGCGGTCGTGATCATTCCACCGTTGTCCATGCCATCCAGAAATTCGGCATCAACCGTGAGGCTCTCAAGAGCGCTCACAAACAAGCGGCATAGGAGAGGGCGATGAAGGCAATCATCCCGGTAGCATGGCTTATTACTGGCTTTCTCATGTCTATGGCGCTGAAAAATCCCTCTGATGCGGCTGGTTTAGCTTTCCTTTGCCTGTGTGCCGCCATCGGAGCGACGATTGTAGACCATTATTCAGCATAACCCCAGTCAGCGAGGAACAGACATGGCGGCGAGAACGAAAGCAGCAAAGCGACATGCCAAGCGCGGGAGGCCGAAGAAGGAAGGGGTTTTGCGCACACCATCCGGTCAGATTAGTAGGGCAAAGGAGCCGCCGGCAAAGGTGGCGCAACTGGCAAGGATGAGGATATTCGGCATGAGTGCTTCGGAAGCATTAAGTGAATTGGCCGGTGATAACCTGGGGCGCTTGCATATGGCATGGAAGCGAGACAAGGCGGAAGGCATCAGCACGAGCCAGTATGACGCCGCCGAGCGCTACCGGGAAGTTTACAACGACAAGCGTAAGGCGGAATGTTCCTCTGGCGCGTACTATGACAACATTGGTTCGATTGGCGCTTCTGACCCAGATGAGTACGAGGCATGGGTAAAGCGCGCCAAGCAGGCTTATACCGACGCACGTAAGGCAATAGATGAAGCACAGGCCGAAACGCGAAATGGCAATCTCTATGCTGCCGTTCAATTCATGCTTGAGAATGATCAATTCTTCCCGCACATGCTTGGAGATATTCGTCTCGCCTGTAACGCGCTTCATCGACACTTTTTCACACAGAAACGCCGAAAAGTCGCATGAATGTCTTGCCATATCCCGCGAAGCAGAATAATCTGCGCATAGTTTCAGGGTGCAGAATTGCGACCTGAAGGATTTCAGCGGCTTTCGGGCCGCTTTTTTATTGCATGCGGGGTTGGAATTCCTCTCGTATCAAATCAGCTATCCTTTCGCGCCAATTCGGTTCGTTATCTACAATCCAGTTAACGAGTTCGACTTCGAGCCGTATAGACAAGCTAACTTTCTCGATTGGATTACGAGGTCTTCCCCTTCGAGTTTTCTTTCCGCCGTCATTCATGAAACAGTTGCCCCCGTTGATTCGATAGAACAAGGGTCAGGTACAAACCTTGCGCGAAAGTTTCGGGGCAGTGCATTCAACGGAATGCGAGGCGGCTCCTCGCAAGTAGCTGACGGCCAGCGAAGATAGCCGTAGTCGGTTAATGGTGGCGTAAAGACGTTGTGAGAGCCTCGCCCGAAAGGGTCCGACTAGCGCACATATCTGACCTCATGCAGTACCGCCCCACTTATCCGGTTAGCGCGAGACATGAGGGCTTTAAAAACGAGTGGATAAACAGGCTCGCATAGCTCAGCTGGATAGAGCAGTCGCAGCCCGACGAGGGACGACAGGTCGCAGGTTCAAATCCTGCTGCGAGCCTGCCACTCGGACAGTAACCAGTACGGCGGCGCTGAAAGCGTCGAGGCATAAGTGTCGGCGCAGATGCCCCGGCCCGTTCTGATCTAAGTGAGCCGGTGTTCGTCACTGATACAAACGATGCCGGACAGTAAGGACCTACAGACAGGCAAATGCTCCTCTGTAGTGTCCGGTCTGATCTTACCATCCATGGTACCATCCATGGTTCAGCCGTCGCCTTCGGGTGGCGGCTTTTTCATTGGAGAGAGGCACGAAACTAAAATGGGATGGCTTCATCCTGCGGCATAGACCGGAGCTTCAAGAAGTCATCGCGGTCAAAGATACCGTACTTTTCTATCCAGACCTTCAGGTCAAAGGTAGCGTGTCGGACGAACTCTTGCGCGGTTTCCATTTCGGTGAACTCATGTGGCCGTGACGTACCGTCTTCGAGAAGTTCTAATACCTTGATCTGGTACATTGCTGCCCTCCTGTTTTCATCAGGATAGCGCATCTGTCTAAATATGCGACCAACAATCAGCCCCGCCATTGAGCGGGGTTTTTCATTTGGAGTGTTCAGATGGCATTATGTGCCTTGAAGCTATCCATTGACCTGAATGGATTGCATGAAATGCTATCTCCGCTTTCCTATACTTCGGATAGATTTCCTGAATTTCGAGATGGCCTCCTCGGCCTTCTCAATTCCGGCGAAGAACTTTTCGCTATTGATGATGAAATCAGAACCGCACCCAGGGCAAGTGACATTATCGTTGGATTTAAGCCAGCCGATAGTCTGCTCGATCTGATTTCCACATTTAGGGCAAGTCACCCCGATTGTCTGGTGTTCAAACATGATAAGCCTCCCGCTGACAATTCAGCACAGGCACATTCAACTGTCTAGCCATTCTGGGAGCGGCATTCCTTTCACTCATCCCACCGGGCGATGAGGCAATAGCTACACTCGTGCGGAAGAAGCAGCGCCGATCGCTCCGGGGAGAAATTGCTGCATATAGCGGTGTGAAGTGGGCAGGCCCGGAAGATACCAACAGAGGAACGGATATGACGCTCAACGAATTCAAAGCATGGCTTGAAGGGTATAGCGAAGCATTCACCAGTGGCGCGCCTACGGCTGCGCAGTGGGAGAAAATCCGCGAGAAGCTTGGCGAGGTGAAGATTGTGAAAGCGGAGCAGTCTATAGCGCCGCTTCTTCCTCGACCGAATAGTTGGCCTGAACAACGATATCAACTTCTTGATGTGCGGGGCAAGGATCACCTCGATCCGATTAGCCCGCTCCTGAAGCCGCAGATCACGTGCACCGGAAAGTCACTGTCATGAACCGCAGACGCTTCATTTCCTTCCTCGGCCTCGCTCCTGTAGCTGCTGCCGTTCCTGCAATGGCGCTGCCAAGGGCAGAGAAGCCCACCGAGATTGATAAGCTCGTTATAGATGTGCAGCCAGCAGACCCCGTAGCAATGCGCCGGTTGATGGATGACATTGCCAAGGATCAAGCGCAGTTCCTCGAACGGGTGTCTTCGGTAAAGGCTGATCGGTTCGCAAACGAAGATGAAACTTTTGTCTTCGACACCAAGGAAGGCACCATTACCCTGAACGTTGCGATTGTCTGACCATGCCCAAGCCCATCCAGTTCATGCAAGCCACATGGCAGGACATCGTAGGATCACGGCACCTCCATCTCGCAGCGGTAATGCGCGGCAACATGGACATAGCCGATGAAATCCGAGACCAGATGCATGAAAGCCTAGACGCATACCTGGATCACCAGACCGAGGCAGCAGTAGCAGCAGAGCTTAAGGCGAAGGGGTAGAGATGGTCAGGCTAACAGGCAACCGCCGGTATCGAGCTGATACAGATGGCAGGATCATCCTACAGGTGCAGACACGTAGATACTTCAGCACTGGCCGTGGTCTCCTGCCGATGCCAAATGAAAACCCGGCATGGCGTGACGCCACAGTTGAAGATTTGACCGAGCATGTAGAGAACGCGCTAGACTTCGTACCAGATTGCACGAGGCCGAATGGCTAAGCTCCGCACCCTCAAGCCTCTCGTATCCACGATGAAGCCAAGGCTGATAGTGGACCGGAAGCAGCAAGAGGCAGTACGCCTCAGGGAGCGGGACCAGAACACCGAATGGCGAGCTTGGTATAAGACCAGCAAGTGGCAGCGGTTGCGTGAGCAGGTGCTGGTACGAGACGGCTACAAGTGCCAGCGTACCGGCGTCCTCCTGATCGGCAAGCACCCTGCACCGAATAGCCCCGTAGTGGATCATATCAAGCCACACAGAGGCGATGCTGCCCTGTTCTGGGATATGGATAACCTTCAGTCAGTATCGAAGGCATATCACGACAGCATCAAGCAGGCGCAGGAGAGAGCGGACAAGGTAGCGGCCATTCATCCTAAGTGGTTACAGCCCTCGTTCATTCCTCTGACCATTGTGTGCGGCCCTTCCGGGTCGGGCAAGAGTACCTACGTGGCTAGGAATAAAGGCCCATTCGATCTTGTCATAGACCTGGATGTGATTGCATCGGAGATATCCGGTGAACCTATCCACGGATGGGACCGTGACAAGTGGCTTAATGCTGCGCTCTACAGGCGCAATGACATGCTCGGTTCCCTGTCTCGACCATCTAACCACCGTGCAGCTTGGTTCATAGTAGCAGAGCCAAAGGCAAAGCACCGTGATTGGTGGCAACAAACGCTCAAGCCGGAAGCCATCATCGTTCTAGAGGTGGATGAGCCTACCTGTATGGCGCAAGCAAGCCGTGATCCAGACCGAGATATGGCCAGAACCGAACAGGCAATCACCAATTGGTGGGCCAATTACGAGCCAAGGATAGGCGATAGGGTCATTCGAGGGTGAGAAACAGGAATGTCGTCCCATAATAGGATCAATGTTCTACTGGGGGGGCATCAAAAAGTCTGAAATAGGAATGCTTTCAGACCCGCGCATCCCCTTAAGGCAGAGATTTTTTCCCGCTTAACAAAGGCTGTTAATCGATGGCGTTAACTGAACAGAAGCGCCGGTACGCCGAAGCGCGTATGTCAGGCGCGTCGAAAAAAGAGGCTGCAATAGCGGCTGGATGCCCAGAAAAGACGGCTTCACAGGCTGCTTCGAGATATGAGAAAGACCCGGATGTTTTAGCGGCAATAGGGCGCACACATGTGGTAAAAGCGGCTGTTAAGCACGAACCACCGGCAGGCGAACCGAACCCGTACATACCGGCTCAGGCCAGTGATCCCCTCAAGTTCTTCGAGCAGATGATGAATGACCCGGAAGCGGACCCGAAATTGAGGCTTGACGCTGCGAAAGCGCTGGCAAGCTTCACGGTAGCAAAGCCGGGTGAAGGGGGGAAGAAAGAACAGCGTCAGGAAAAGGCAGAGAAGGCTATGAATAGTGGCCGGTTTGCGCCGCGCTCCCGTCCTAATCTGAAAGTCGTCTGATGGTTGAATGGACAACGCGATGCCCAGATTGGGAAAAGCGGATTATCAATCGTCAATCGCTGATCCCTTTCGCCCCGCTATTCCCAGATGAGGCGGCTTACGCGTTGGAGAAGTTCAAGGCGCTTAGAGTGCCTGACCTACCCGGGAAGCCGACATTTGGCGAATGCTGCGAACAGTGGGTATTTGATTTTGTGGCTTCGATCTTTGGAGCGAATGACCCGGAAACAGGGCAGCAGAAAATCGCCGAATATCTTTTGCTCATTGCTAAAAAGAATACGAAATCGACCATTGCTGCCGGTATCATGTTGACGGCGCTGCTTATCGGATGGCGTGAGGAAGAAGAAATCCTCATTCTCGCCCCGACGCTTGAGGTGGCGAATAACAGCTTCAAGCCTGCTGCCGGTATGGTGCGGGCTGATGACGAGTTGGCTGATTTGCTGCATGTCCAAGAGCATACCCGCACGATTACGCATCGGGTGAATAGATCAGCGCTCAAGGTTGTCGCGGCTGAAACAGATACGGTCTCCGGTAAGAAATCGGGCCGCATCCTGATCGATGAGCTTTGGGTGTTTGGCAAAAAGCCGAAGTCAGACGCCATGTTGCGCGAAGCAATGGGCGGCATGGTATCGCGTCCAGAAGGTTTTGTGATCTATCTGACAACGCAGAGCGACGAGCCTCCCGCTGGCGTTTTCAAGGCGAAGCTCGACTATGCCCGCGATGTGAGAGATGGCAAGATTGAGGACAACAAGTTTCTGCCGGTCCTGTATGAGTTCCCAAAGTCGATGATCGACAGCGGCGAATTTATGAAGTCGGAAAACTTCTACGTCACCAACCCAAATTTAGGTCTTTCGGTTTCATCTGACTGGATTGATCGAGAACTGACAAAGGAACTGGCAAGCGGTCCTGAAACGAGAAATGTGTTTCTTGCCAAGCATTTGAATGTGGAGATTGGCTCAAATCTGCGCGCAAATCGCTGGCCAGGGGCTGAGTTCTGGGCTGAGCGCACTGACAAGTCGTTAACCAGTCTCGACGCTCTTCTGGATCGGTGTGAGGTATGCGTTGTCGGGATCGACGGCGGCGGTCTGGATGACTTATTCGGCATGACGATAGTCGGGCGTGAGAAAGGCTCGTGGAATTGGCTTTCATGGTCACATGCATGGTGTCACACAAGCGTCCTTGAGCGCCGGAAGTCTATCGCATCTCTGCTTCGTGACTTTCAGCGGGCAGGTGAATTGACGATTGTCGATGACGCGCTGGATGACATCTCGGACATAATTGGCAAGATCGATTACGTGAAAGAGCGGGGCTTGCTCGCTTCTGTAGCCGTTGACCCGGCGGGCCTCGGTGACATGATCGAAGCTCTGGATGAAATCGGCGTATCGCAGGAAAACGGCAATCTGGAAGGCGTAGCGCAGGGCTGGCGAATGATGACGGCAATCAAGTCGTCTGAACGCCGCCTTGTGAACGGTACGCTGAAACATGCGCCGTCATCACTGATGGACTGGTGTGTGGGAAATCTCAAGATTGAGCCAACGGCGACCGGGATCAAGGCAACCAAGCAAAACGCAGGCGATGCGAAGATTGACCCGGTGATGGCGCTATTCGATGCGGTGACGGTGATGAGCCGAAACCCGGCGGCCCCGGAAGGCGGCAATATGGATGATTACTTCAAGAGCTTGGCAGGTGCAGCGTGAACCTATTGCGAAAGATGCTGAATGGTTTCGTTGGCGATACGCCTGTAAAGCGGAACCTGACCGTTCGTGAGCCGGACGCTTGGTACCCAGCGGACAGCATCGGCGGTGCGGGCGAGATCATCACGGAACGCAATGTTCTGGCGCTTTCGGCTGTCTGGGCTTGTGTTAACCTGATTTCCGGCACGATTTCGTCACTGCCTTTGATGGTTTATCGGACCAATGCTGACGGATCGCGTGAGCCTGCAAGCGATCACCCGCTCTACAACGTTCTGCACGACAGCCCGAACTATGACCAGACAGCAGTTGATTTCTGGGATTTCATGGCGGCTTCCGTGGAGCTTTGGGGCAACGCTTACGCGCGGGTCACTCGGTCCGACAAGAAGGTGAAGGTTCTCACACCCATTCTCCCGGCGCTTATGAGCGTTCAGAAGAAGACGGATGGCAGTCTGGTCTATCGATGGACCGAGGACGGTAAAGCAAACGAAGCGACGGACCGCGAAATCCTGCATATCCGTGGGTTTGGCGGCAATCCTCTCGGTGGGGCGTCAACGCTTTACTTTGGCCGCCGGGTGTTTGGGCTGGCTCAAGCCGCTGACACATCGGCGGGATCGATGTTCCAGAATGGACTTCGCCCATCTGGCGTCCTGAAGTTTGAGAAATGGCTGACAGAAGAGCAGCGCGAGGTCGCAGAACAGAAACTGGCCGCGAAGATCGGCAGCGGGAATGCTGGCAAGCCAATCGTCCTTGAAGGCGGCACGGAATGGCAGCAACTGACGATTACGCCAGAAGATGCCCAGATGCTGGAAACGCGGGCATTCTCGGTTGAGGAAATCTGCCGGTTCTTCGGCGTCCCGCCTCACATGGTCGGCCACACTTCGAAATCGACCAGTTGGGGATCAGGTATCGAGCAGCAGACGCTGGCATTCCAGAAGTTCACTCTTCGCCGTCGTCTGAAGCGCATCGAACAGGCGCTCGAAAAGCAGTTGCTGACGCCAGCGGACAAAGCCGCCGGGATCATCATCGAATTTAACCAGGAAGGGCTTCTGCGCGGCGACAGCGGCGGTAGGGCGAAGTTCTACCAGCAGATGACCGCTATCGGGGCCATGACCATCAATGAGGTCAGGTCTTTGGAAAACTACCCGCCGGTTGAAGGCGGTGATGTCCCGCGTATGCAGATGCAGAATGTTCCGATCACCGATGCCGGTGAAGACCGAGAACTGACGCCACGTCAGCCCGACAACGAGGAATAAATCTCGATGAAAACCAAAGACTTTGCCCTACAGGTTAAAGACCTGTCGGAAGACGGCACCTTTACGGGTTACGGCTCGGTCAATGGCAACGTGGACAGCTACGGCGAGCGCGTCATGCCGGGGGCTTTTGCCGGGAGCCTTGCCAAGCATAAGCGTGAGGGAACCAACGTCCTCATGTTGTGGCAGCACAACCCGAACGAGCCGATTGGTATCTGGGAAGACCTCACCGAAGATGCAAAGGGCCTTTGGGGCAAGGGTCGCCTTATCATGGAAGTGCAGAAGGCCCGTGAGGTCCATGCACTCATGAAGGCGAACGCAATCGGCGGTTTGTCTATCGGCTACCGCGAGATCAAGGCAACGCCCGACGGCAATGTGCGCAACCTGGAGGAACTGGACCTGCGCGAAATCTCGCCAGTGTCTTTCCCGGCCAACCGCCGCGCCCGTATCGAGGCAGTGAAATCCGAACGCATGGAAGAGTTCGCCCGCCGTCTGCGCGATGGCGATCCCATGCCTATCAAAGAGTTTGAGGACATCTTGCGTGAGGCAGGGGTTCCAAAAAGCATGGCTACACAGATTGCCTCTGTTGGCTATGCGAAGGCCGCTCTGGGTGAGCCAGAGGGCGAAAAGGCAGATGACGCAACCGCCTTCCTGACTGCGTTGCGCGGTTAAATCCAAACCTCTTTGTCCAGAAAGGACATTCCCATGAGTGAAGTGAAAACAGCAGAGCAGCTTGCTCTGGAGGTCAAGGCTGACTTCGAGAAGAAGTTCGATACCGTGAAGGAAATTGCTGAAAAGGCCGTGGCGGAAGCCAAGAAGAACGGCGACCTCAGCGAAGGCCTGAAGGAAAAGGCCGACGAAAATCTGCTCGCCATGAACGAACTCAAGGCCCGCCTTGACGAGTTCGAGCAGAAGGCGGCCCGTTCCGGCGGCGAAGGCGACCGTGAAAAGTCCATTGGCGAACAGTTCGTTGAGAACGACAAGGTCAAGGAATTTCTCGGTCAGGCGAACCCTCGCGGTCGCATCGACATTCAGACCAAGGCCACGCTGACCACGGCAACCACGAACGCCGCCGGTTCCGTTGGCGCTGCAATCCAGACCACTCGCCTTCCGGGCATCCTTGAACTGCCCCAGCGCCGTCTCACCATCCGCGATCTGCTTTCGCAGGGCCAGATGGACGGCGGCTCGCTGGAATACGTCAAGGAAAAGGGCTTCAACAACAACGCCGCTCCGGTGGCTGAAGGTGCTGCAAAGCCCGGTTCTGACATTCAGTTTGAACTGATCACGACCTCTGCCAAGGTCATCGCTCACTGGATGAAGGCATCCCGTCAGGTGCTGTCTGACATCGCCCAGCTGCGCTCGATCATTGATCAGCGTCTGCTGTACGGTCTGGCCTACGTCGAAGAGAACCAGCTTCTCAATGGCGATGGCACCGGCCAGAACCTGCTGGGCATCATTCCGCAGGCAACCGCCTTTGCGGTTCCAGCTGGCACGACCATGCCCGCGACCGTGACCGGCATTGACCGCCTTCGTGTCGCGATGCTTCAGGCGGCTCTGGCTGAATACCCGGCGACGGGCCATGTTCTCAGCCCGATTGACTGGACTTCTATCGAACTCCTGAAGGACACCCAGGGCCGCTACATCATCGGCAACCCGCAGGGAACGATTGCTCCGACCCTCTGGGGTCTGCCGGTTGTCACGACCCAGGCAATGGCCGCAGGCAAGTTCCTCACCGGTGCATTCAAGCTGGGTGCGCAGATTTTCGACCGCTGGCAGGCTCGCGTCGAAGTCGCAACCGAGAACGAAGACGACTTCATCAAGAACCTCGTCACCATCCTCGCGGAAGAACGTCTTGCTCTGGCCGTCTACCGTCCAGAAGCGTTCATCTACGGCGATGTCAACGCGCCTGAGACCCCGTAATCCGGTCGGCTCAAATCGACGGGCGGTTATCGCCGCCCGTTTCTTGAACCGAAGGAGAAACCCCATGAAGTACGAAGTTATCCGTCAGCATCAGGGCGACAAGTTCTATCTGCCCGGTGATGAGCGCGATGCATCGGAAAACGATGTTGCTCATCTGGTGAAAAGCGGCGTGTTGAAGGCCAAGGCCGAAGGCAAGCCCAAGAACAAGGCCGAAGGCGCATCTGACAAGAACAAGGGCGAATAATCGATGCTGCTTCCAGTCCGCACACAAGCGCCAGCCGTGACGCCGGTATCGCTTGAGGAAGCGCGCCAGCATCTGATCGTCTCCGGGTTTACCGATGACGATGATCAGATCACGCGCTTTGTTCAGGCTGCTACCGACCATCTGGAGCGAACGCTAAACATGTCGCTTGTCACCCAGACATGGAAGCAGTCCTTTTGCTCGTTCGATAGCTTCCTGCGGCTCCGTAATGGCCCCGTGGCGAGCGTTGTATCGGTGAAGTACTTCGACACCGACAATGTGGAGAAAACCGTTCCGGCGGCCTCCTACAAGACGTTGGACTATGCCTGCGGAACAGTTCTTTCTCTGACATACGGAAGCTCGTGGCCTGCAACCGGTTCTCGCACCGAGGCGGTGACAATTGAATACACGGCTGGCGTTCCGGCGGATGAAGTTCCAGCTTCTCTCAAGGCTGCCATCCTCATGCATGTTGGCTTGATGTATTCGTACCGTGGCGACCCTGAAGGCCCACGCATCGACAGCAACCCTGCCTATGAGGCGCTTATCTGGCCGTTCCGGCGTCCAAAGGTGTGACCATGGCAAAAGCAGGATCGGGTCAGCTTCATTATCAGGTCGCGCTACTCAAACGCGAAGACGTTGACGACGGCATGGGCAGCACGGTCGGCCAGTGGGTCGAGCAGTTCCAGACACGCGCCGAGTTCATTCATCTCAGAGGCGGTGAAAGTGTCCTTGCCGGTCGCCTTCAGGGCAAGCACACCCAGGTTATCCGGGTCCGCAACTCGTCCAACACTCGGATGATATCCACTGACTGGATGCTTCGGGATGTGCGCACCGGGAAATCGTTCAATATCAGAGATATAGAGCACGAAGTTAACCGCCAATTCATCGCACTAACGTGCGAAAGCGGCGTAGCTACAGGGTGATGTCATGGTGGATGGCATCAAAGCCCTTGAGAAGCGTCTGACCAAAACGATACCGGAAGCAATTCGCAAAGCCGCTTCGGATGCGATGGAGAAGGGCGCTCAGGAAGTCGTGGATATGATGAAGCGCCGGGTTCCGCGTGACACTGGCGAGTTGGCCAATACCATCGGCTGGACCTGGGGAGATGCGCCGAAAGGCTCCATGGTGATCGGTGAAGTTCAGAACCGGAAATACAACACCATGCGCATTTTGATCTTTGCAGGCAGCGAGAAAACGCGGGTCGGCAGTCGAAATCAGTTTCAGCTCGCACGGTTGCTTGAGTTCGGAACCCAGGAAATGGGGCCGAAGCCCTTTTTCTTTGGCTCATGGCGCGCAAACAAGAAGCGTGTCCGGTCAAGAGTAACGCGAGCTATCCGAGAAGCGATTAAGAGGGAAAACGGCGCGTGAATATCTCCGAAGAGCTTCAGCGATACCTATACGCGAAATTGCGCACCGTCCCGGAAGTCCTGACGCTTGCGGGTGGACGTGTTTATGATCGCGTACCGGACAATGCAACGTTCCCGTATGTCAGCTTTGGGCCATCGGACATTGTAGATGATGGGGCTGAGTGCATCGAAGCAGAGACACATACAATCCAGTTGGATGTATGGTCTCGTGCGGTCGGCAAAGGCGAGTGCAAGAACATCACGGATGGCGTGAAAAAAGCGCTGATACGGGATACGCCAGCCCTTTCCGACAACGCAATTGTCGAAATGACAGTTCCCTATTGCCAAGTTGTCACTGACCCCGATGGCCTGACCTCGCACGGAATTATCCAAGTCGAGATAAAAGTGGAGATAGCGTGATGGCGTGGGCAATCTTCAAGGTCGAATGCAATTGGTCTCGGCCACAAAGTCGGTTCTCATTCAACGCGAAGGCGTCACCAGAGCCGCAGGAACGACCGCAGGATTTCATCGATTATTGCGTGTCGAAGGGCTGGGCCACCCAGGTTCAAAGCCCATCACGCGATGAAAAACGCGCTCTGAAGAGCCGTAACCGGGCGAAGTAAGCCCATTCACCTGAAACCGGGCCTCAAGCCCTTTTAAGGCTGGCGAGTAGCTGGCCCGTTTTCGCATGGAGAAAGCACATGGCTACCAAGCCGATCACAGCCGCATTCCCTGATTTCATCCTCGAAGTCGAGACTGAAACCGCCGGTACGTTCACGAAGGTGTGCGGCCTCACCCAGCGCGGTATCAACCGACAGCACAACATGCAGACCACCGAAGTCCCGCAGGATTGTGATGACGAAAGCCTGCCATCCGCTATTGAGCGCGCAGTTCAGTCTTCGGAAGTGACCATCTCGGCAAATGGTATTTGGGCCGCACAGAGCCACGAAATGATGATGGACTGGTGGTACAACGGCCAGGTGAAGAATATCCGCATCCAGCACGTCAAGGCGGCTGTCGGTGATACGGAATATGAAACCGGACCAGCTTACCTCGTCAATCTCAACAATGCCGTCGAGAAGGGCCAGAAAGTCAGCGCCGATATCGAAATCCAGTTCGACGGCGTTCCGACCCGTACCGCTAAGGTTGCTCCATAATGCGGCCAGCCCGTTCATTTGTGTGGCCAGCCGGTGAGCATGATTTCTGTCTCGGCATTGGGGAGCTTCGGGCGCTTGAACAGCGCTCGGATGCCGGGTGCTTCGTTATACTCACGCGCCTTCTGACATCTCAATGGAAGATTGATGATGTTCTGCAACCCATTCGGCTCGGCCTGATCGGCGGCGGAATGGATGAGCGTGAGGCGCAGCGAACCATCGACCGAGCGCTTGAGATTGCCAGCCCGTACAGCCTTGCGGTTCCTGCCGCAACAATTCTCCATTCCTTCCTAATGTGGGATGAGGAGGCAGACCAGCCGGGGGAGTTAAAGGCGGGGACGGAAGAAGCAGCGCGCCGCTCCCGAACGGAAAAACAAGATGGTCCCAGTTCTACATGACTGGGGCCGCTCTCGGCCTGTCGCCTCGGCAGATCGATGACATGACGCTGTGGGAATTTAACTGCTGCGCAACTGGCTTCGCCAAGGCGAACGGCGCGGAAGACAAAGCACCTGATTATAGCGACGAAGTTCTGAGCGAACTCGGTATTGCTGGGTTCGAGTGACGACTTGGAAGGATTAAACCATGGCTGACGATGCTGCCGCCTTGCTGATCCGCATTGAAGCATCGCAGGCCAAGGTCGAAAAGCAGATGGCCGCTATTGCTCGCCGTGCAGCCAAAGAGGCGCAGGCCGCTGAAAATAGCTTCAAGTCAGCGAATGACAATATGGCGAAGTCATTCAAGGCAGGTAGCGATAAGGCAGTGATGTCCGTCGGCGCAGTGCGAGCAGCCACTACCAATCTATCTTTTCAGCTAAACGACATTGCCCAACAGCTGGCGATGGGTACATCACCTTTTACGGTTATGGTCCAGCAGGGCAGCCAGGTATCCCAGATTTTCCAAGGGTCTGGGGGAGCAACCAACGCGCTGAAGATGTTCGGCGGCGCAATTACTTCCATGCTCAACCCTATATCTCTGGCTTCTTTCGCAATCATCGGTCTAACAGGATACGCACTTCAATACTTCACCAGCTTGGGCGAAGAGACCAAAGGTGCTGATGAGGTCCTGAAAGGGCATTCTGAACTTATCCGTCGCATCAAGGACGCCTACGGAGAGGCCGCTGCCGGTGCGGAGGAGTATAGTGCCAAAAGCCGCCAGATACTGGCATTTGATATTCAGGAGCGCATCCGCGAGTACAAAGACACAATTGCTAGCGTTGCGAGTGACCTGAACGAACAGCTTTCCTCGATACCAGCCGGAGAGTTTGAAGGCGCGACCTACACCATTCAGGAGCTTCAGGGCGCTCTCAATAACCTCCGGGAAGGCATCAAAAACGGCGACCCTGATATCCGCAAGTTCATCAATCGCCTGATTGATATCGAAAACCAGACCGGAACGCCGGAAAGCATCAAGGCGATCATTCGTGAAATCATCAATTCTGGCAAGGCTGGTGAGGAAGTCCAGTCGAAGCTAGAAACGCTGACAGGCGTCATTACCGGCGTCGGTACTGCTGCAAAGCGGCAGGCTGACAATGTCAGCGCTTTCACCAAGTCCGTGCGCGAGCTTGCAAATATCGCAATACCGGCACTTTCGGAAATGGAGAAGGCCGAGAAGGCGTACAGTGATGCGCTCCGCAATGCGACCACTCGCGAAGAACGGGATGATGCGTATCGAGCCTTTCAGGCAGCCCAAGACCGTATCCGTGTTGCTCAGACGATACCGACGCCCGGTCAGCGCCCGAACCCGGAAAGCTTTGCCCCAGAGCGTGAACGGCGCACAGGAGGAACTCGCAGCAAGAAGGTGAAGGATAGCTTTGATGAGCTTGATGATATCGTTGCGAAGTATGTCCGCGATGTTGTGAAGGCGGAAAGTGGCGGGCGCGCCAATGCGAAGAACCCACTTTCCTCCGCAACCGGCCTCGGCCAGTTCATCGAAAGCACTTGGCTTGATCTGTTCAAGAAGAACTTCCCGGATCGCGCCAAGAACATGTCCGATCAGACAATTCTTGCGCTGCGCAATGATGCGGAGATTTCCAAGAAGCTGATTGAAGCCTACGCCCGCGAGAATGCGGCGATCCTTCGTCAAGCTGGTGTATCGGTCAATGAAGCTGCACTTCAGCTTGCCCACTTCCTCGGCCCGAAAGGTGCCATCTCGGTTCTGACTGCGAAGAGCGGCACGTTGGTTAGCCAAGTTCTGCCACAGTCGGCCATATCGGCAAATCAGTCGATACTCGGCGGCGGGAAGACCGTTGATGACGTGATCGCCTACGCACAGAGCCGCGTGTCAGCCTACGACCAGATGAAGGAAGCAGCGCGGGCCTACAAGCTTGAACAGAAGGAGTTGAACCGGGAGGCGAAAGAGTTTGCTAACTTGGGCAAAGACCTTCTGGGCGGCTTCATTGATGATCTGCGGAATGGCGCGAGCGCTTCCGAGGCTTTGGCGAATGCTCTCCAGAAAGTTGCCAGCAAGCTTATCGACATCGCGTTGAACAATATCTTCAGCGGCGGCGGCTTGTTTGGCGGTGGCAAGGGTGGCCTATTCGGAGGCGCAATCATCCCCGGCATCCTCCACAGCGGCGGCGTGGCCGGTACGCATGGTTACAACCACGGGCGCGCAGTCTCACCTTCGGTGTTTGCAGGCGCGAAACGATATCACACCGGCGGCGTTGCTGGCCTTCAGCCGGGGGAAATCCCTGCCATTCTACAGCGTGGCGAGGTTGTTCTGCCACGCGGTGCCGGATTGGTGAGTAAGGGCAGAAGCACAGAAACCATCAACGTTGTTCTGCGGGATGACAGTGGCCGAATGGCTCAGATTGCCGATCAGCGCATTCAGACCGCATCCGGCGCAATTGTTCAGGTTTCGGTGCAGCAAAGCGCCAAGGCTGTTCAATCGAACTTCCCGACCATGCTAGCCGACGCTCAGGCAAGGAAAATGTAATGGCAACCATTCTCTGGCCCCGTTCGGTGCTCAAACCGAAGCGTGACCCGTTCAATATTGCCCCGCGTACACTCGCAGGCCCTTCCAGCGTGTCGGGCGTGACGCAGGTTACGGCTTCCGATGCGGGTATCTGGAAGGCCACATTCAGCGACATCATTATTCGTCGTGGATCGCCTTCCGTTCTTGCATTTCGGGCTATTGCAAATCTGCTGGAAGGTCGTTTGCGTCCGATCCTGGTTCCTCGCTGCTGCGCTTATCAACCGTTCGATCCTGACGGCAACGGCGCCGCTGATAAAGTGCCTCACTCCGATACCAGCCCGTTCAGTGATGGCGGGCTGTACCGCTCCCGATCAATCGATATCCGCCTGACAAGCAACATACCGCTGCGCGGAACGACGGCCAACATATCGCTTGTTACGGCGGGCCAATTGCAGCCGGGGATGGATTTCTCCATTGGGGAGCGGATGTACCGCATCCGCACAGTGCAGATGACCGGTACAAATACGGCAACGATCACGTTCCGGCCTCCAGCCCGCGAAGCCGCGCCAGCTGGTAGCGAGATGGAGTTCGACTATCCAGTGTGCAGGATGCGATTGGCTTCGGACAGCGAAATGGACCTCGATCTTGATCTCATTTCGCAGTGGTCATTCCCGACAGTGAATTTCGTGGAAGATGTCTGATGGCTTTCTTTGATCCGACGCAACTGGCCGAGTTCGCCAAGCATGAAGTGCGGCTTGATTTCCTTGTTGAGTTCCGCTTTGCGTCGGAGACGATGCGTGTCTGGAATGGGAATACGGCGCTGGAAACCGGAGGCAATCGCTATGAACCGATGTATGGCTATGGCTCGATTGACGGCATCGGCATGGCTTCGACCACTGCCGCGCAGAATGTCACGTTCCAGCTTTCGGGCTTGCCGGATGCGACATTGAACTTTCTCGCCATGGCACTCGATGCGAATGATGAGGTAGATCAGCGCATTGTCGTTATCTCGATCCAGCTTTTCGATGAGGAATGGCAGCCGCTTGGCGGTCCCGCGCCGATTTGGTGGGGCTTCATGCAGCCGCCCCGCATCAGCCGCACCGAAATGCAAGGTACAGAAGGCGCTATTCAGTCAATATCGATGACCGCTGAGAACGCATTCTTCAACCGATCACGACCGGCATATGGCCGCTATACCGACCGAGACCAACAGCGCCGTTCGCCCGGTGACAAGTTCTGTCAGTTCATCGGTTCGCTGCTCTTCAAGAGCTTTAAATACCCGGATTACTGATCCCATGAACATTGCCGAGTTTGTAGCTGCCGAGGCGCAAAAGCCTTTCCGGTGGGGAGAGACTGATTGTGTTTCGACCGTTGATCGCTGGATCAGGTCTTGCACAGGTCTGTCGCCGCTCGCCTGGGTAGACAGGGAATATTCGGATGCTGCCGGGGCGGCATCGGTCCTGGCAGATCGTGGCGGGCTGGCTGTGCTGGTCAACCGGGCAATGCGCTCGCAAGGGTTCATTAAGACCGGCGAGCCTGTGACCGGCGATGTCGGTTTGATCTTCCATAACGACAAACTGTGCATGGCGATCCATGTCGGAAATTGCTGGTTCTCGCACGATGAACATGGGCTGATTGGCGCGCCACTGTCCGCTGTCTGGAAAGCTTGGAGAATTAAATGCCAGTAGCACTTTCCGGCATCATTGCGTCTGTGGTGGGCGCTGGAGCGCTTGGCGCTGCCTTGCAGACAGGTCTTGCCCTCATCACGCTTGCCGCCGGTACGACGCTTGGCAGCTTGGCTATTGGCCTGGGCATTTCCTACCTTGCATCGTCGCTGTTTCGTCCAAAGCAGCCCAAGCCGGAAGATGTGCAGCAGCAGGTTCGCCAGCCTACGCCGCCCCGCATTCGCCACTATGGCCGCGTCAAGACATCTGGCGCATGGATATTCGCTGAAACCCAGAGCGGCGGGTTCTTCAAGGTTCTTGCCTTGGGGCAAGGCCCATTCGATACCATTGAAGAATACTGGCTTGATGACCAGAAGGTTGATTTGCTGCCGGACGGCTCACCGACGCCGCCGAGCAAATGGCGCGAGGGATCATCTGGAAAACCGCTTTTGCGCATTCAGTCGCGCCTCGGTGCGCCTGTCGAAACGGCATACAGCGAATTGACATCGAAGTTTCCCCAGTGGACGGCTGCCCACCGGGGCGATGGGATAGCCTCATTACTCGCCTGCCAATACGCGGTCGGTGACGAATACTATCTCAGCCTGTTTCCGAACGGCGTGAACACGAACTATCGCGTCGTGGCCCGCACGTCACTGGTCAAAAACCCGGTCACGGGCGCGGTCGCGTGGAATGATAATGCTGCCGCAGTGATCCGGGACTACATGACGCACAAGGACGGTATGCGCCTGCCGGAAAGCCTTTTCACGACGCCAAACGCACAAGCGGGATGGGTGGCTTCGTATAACAGGGCAGGGGAGGCAATCCCTATTGCTGTTGGCGGTACTGAACCTCGCTATCGTCTCTGGGGTTCATACAGCCTTGATGAGCGTCCTGCTGACGTGCTGGGCCGAATGCTGGGTTGTTGCGATGGCAGGCTGGTCCCGACGCCAGACGGTGGCCTTACGCTTGATATCGGGGCATGGTCCGAGCCAACAGTCGTACTGACCGCTGACGCGATCACCGGCTTCAGCGATGTTGGCCGTGGCCGCGACGTGATGACGACGGCCAATACCATCCGGGCAACGTTCCTCGATCCGAACCAAGACTATCAGGCATCCGATGCCGATCCTTGGGCAGACGAAGACGATGTGTCGGTACGCGGCGAAGAAGCCAGAGACGTACAGTTCAATATGGCTCCGTCACACAGCCAAGCTAGGCGGCTGATGAAGCTTGAATGGTTCCGCGCAAATCCGAACTGGGTGGGGACATTCAATACGAACCTGATGGGCCTTGCTGCATTCGGTGAGCGGCTGATCCGCATTCAATACCCGCTGTTTGGCATCAACAGTGTCTTTGAAGTCCTTGATTTCAAATTCATTCTTGGTGAAGGCGGCATCCTTCAAGGTGCGACCATTCAGGTTCAATCTATGCCGCAAGCTGCCTACCAGTGGGATACGTCGCAGGAAGGCACAGCGCCGGTATCGGACGAAACCAATTCGGATGATGACTTGCCGGTGCCGGATGCGCCAGACGTGACCATCATTTCCGGTCCAGTGGCAGAGCTGAGTTTCCCGCCGACCGGCAATATCCTGCTGAACTACATGGTCCGCTGGAAGAAAACGGCTGATACCGAATGGCGTGTGGCTGGGCCGCTCGAAAACGATGCTGAGAGTTTTGAAACACCGACACTCTCAGCACTGACGCAATACGAGTTCCAATTGGCCGTTCGAACCCAGAAGGGGCGCGTAGGCGCTTACTCGGCCAGCACGATCAAAACGACGCCCTGACCAACCCGACAAACTAAGAAATTCACACCCTGCCTTGGCGGGGCGTTTTGCCATGGAGCATTCGCATGACCGTTCGCACGATTGACGATATTTTCCGCGATTTCGTAATTGATGGCGTTCCCGCGTCGGGGCCATTCAACCCTCACAAGCCGGACATCCGCGACACGCTGAAGGCGCTGACCGAAGGAAGTGAGAACTTTCCTGACAATCGCGTCATTCGATTGAACAATGCTGATGAGGGCACTGCCAACAATATTATAGTTACCGCTTCTGTTGCTATCCCTGCGGCGGCGTATCAGGTGCTCTATATCCTGAATGTCACTCAGGAGAACACCGGGCCGGTGAAGGTATCGGGCGCTATCAACCGTGATCTGGTCACGAACACAAGTGCGCCTGTGCCATCTGGCTATTTAACACCCGGTATGGCCGTCCTTTGCATAGATACGGGATCGGCACTTCGGATGCTTTCCTATGGCGACATGGAAACGCTGCTTGCCGAGGTCGAAGTGGCTGTTTTGGAGGCTGAGGCCGCCAGAGACGCGGCTGAACAAGCGCGTGATGAAGCGAAAAATGCTGCCTCAGACGCTGTTGCGCAGGGAAATGTCCCGATCTATTCGACGCGCAATGCTGTTGAGACGCTCGAAATCCCTGCCGGGATCAATGCAATTCGGACCAATGGTTTTGCAACCGTGGGTGACGGCGGTGCTTCGCTTTATAAGCGCGTTGCATCTGAGCCTACCCATGCAGGAAAATTCCAGTCGGCTGATGGGGCATGGTGGGAGATTGCAGACATAGTGTTAAATTTGAAGCAGTTCGGGGCAATAGGTGACGGCGTGACGCCGACGGCCAATCAGATGCAGGACGCGATAGATGCACATCGCATCTTAAAGCGAAAACTCATGATCCCTGATGGAACCTTCATCGCAGAGAAGAGACTGACTATCGGATCGGATACATACATCGAAGGATATGGGGACCGATCTATCCTTAAGGTGTCTCCGGACTTCCGGTCATCCATAACGCCATGGATTACGTATGGACTAATCTGGAACAATGGTACTTCGCGGGCTGTTCCCGACAAGAACATAATACTGCGCAATTTTAGGGCTGACGGCAGTAGGGATGCTCTTTCATCGACTGACCAACCCAACAACGGGCCGCTTATCTATCTGGCGACACAGGATGGGTCGCCCCCTATGGAGAACATTACCATTGAAGGCGTTTTCATCGATAGCTCTTGGCAGGGGAACGATCCATCATACGGCGGCCTAAACGGTACGATGGGCCTTCTCATTGAGAATGCCAAACGAGTGAGTGTTCTCAATAATAGGGCAATTCGTACGGGGAGAGATGGCTTGTCAGTTGCCGGGTTGTCTTCGGATATCGTCATATCGGGCAACCATGTTGAGGGTAGTGGAGACGATGGAATATCGCTCAATTCGTCTGCCTTCCATCAAACAAATCCCGGTGTCGTTATTCGTAATGCGATTGTTAGCAACAACACTATTCGCAACGCTGGAGCTAGAGGGATACTTCTTAGCAATGTTGTCGGTGGTTCTGTTTCTGGGAACGTAATTGATGGAACTACCTCTTGGGGGATATTGGTCGATACGTACAATTTCGGCTATTTCTCGGATATTGTTGTCGCTAACAATACGGTAATTGGGGCATCTACGTACATTGGAGACCTAAATTCAGCAGGATATCAGCAAGCTGGCGGCATTAGGATTTACCCCTCGCCTCAGTCAACGTCTGGCTCAATCAACATTAATGTCACCAACAATTCGATAAGCTCTCCAGCAAAAGACGGCATATTCATCGATCAACAGTCGAGTTTCCAACTTCTTAATGTGAATGTCTCAAACAACACTATCTATAATACCGGTCGCTTCGGGATCACTTCCAACAAAATAGGGAGCGGGGGTCTTGAACAAGTGTCCGTTTCAAATAACAGCATCAGACAGTCGGCAGATAGTGGCATCTATATGCGACAGGCATTTGTATGCAATGTTGAAAACAACACGGTTTTTAACGCTGGCGTTTCTTCCGACCTGGACCCAATTTCGTTACTGAACGTCATAAACGCAAGAATTTCTTCCAACTCTACAATAGATACGCGTGGTGCCAGCGCTCGACATGCGGCCGGTCTTGCGCTGAACACTGTTACTGACGCCATAATTGAGGGTAACTTCTTGAAGGGCTACAAAGGCAATGCAATTTATGTGAATGCATCGTCCAGCCTAACCTATGGCACGAACAAGCCAACTATCCCTTAAAATGTTGCGAAATGGCCTTTTGAAGTAAAACAACATCCTGATACGTGGAGCCGTATTCGCATCGGAGGTGTTACGAAAACATTTCAGTTGGTTTGAAAGCTGCACGCTAAGTAAACTATGGGGATTAATTTACAACGATAACGACAATCCCTTCGTCTAAGTAAACCGAACCGCGAGAGGGCCAGAGAGGTTTCCCGTATGACCTTTCTATAACCGCTGAGCGCTCAGCAATTGGTGCGGCCACAAACCGAGAATCCAATAGACGGAAAACCCATTCTTTTGACCAAGAGCTATATCTCGCGGAAAGAATTTCCCCCCTTGGCCCCGAATTGACAGGATGGTCAAACCGGACAGCGATCTTCAACGTAGGTTGCAACGCAAACTCAGTGTCTTGGATTACATCATCGACGCGCATGATCATGCGGTTGACCGCAAGCCGATCCTGTTGCCAAGCCAATGTGTTATCAAATGACAACTTGGAGGACTGTGCGCCACTTACCAGCACCAAGCACGCCCCCAGAAGAAAGACACCAGCCGATATCGTCTTACGGGCACTTTGGGAGGCAATGCTTTGGTCCACCCCCATCCAATGTAAGCATGAACAGATGTAGAAAGCGTGTACCGTAGAAAAGATTATCAAAGACCTCGGGCCAAACTGGTCGAGCGGTGAAGCTAATGCTAGCAAAAATGGAACCACTGATAGAGAAAATAGTAAAAAAACTCCGTAAATTGCTTCCTCAATTCTCGCTTTTCTCTTATAGCATACGGTCATGAACAAAAGTAGACAGGTAAAAAACGAAATTCCTATAATTAGACGAAATGCCCATGGAAAGTAATATTCTTTGATGCCAGCCCTGAATGGTATCGACTGATTAACAAACAAATCGATCAGTCTATTATAGCTAAGTAATGCGCCGACAATGTTAATCTCTCCCCTGTCTAACAAAGGAATGCCACTTAGAGATGGTGAAACCTTTACAGAGGCAAAGTATATTAGCATTGAAATTGACAATACTAATGCGCCGGTAATGAGCCGCCGCAACGACGCTATTACCCCACTAGTGGGAATAATGATTATTTCTCTGCTTAAAAGTATGGCTACGAACACCTGAATACATGGCTGGTAAAAAGCAGGTGACGCGGAAAGTAAGATGACTGCGACTATTTGATGTTTCTGTTTGATTATAAGATTTGCACTGATGGACGCCAAAATCATTCCGATTGGGTATGCGATCCATACGCTGTCAAAAACGAACAAGTGGCCGTAGTATATTGAAACTGACGCCACCATGGAGAAAAGGAGAATCGTGGATTGCTTAGTAAAGCCTATAGCGTCAGCAGCTATGAGCGCAGACACAAAAGTCAAAGAAACTCCGATGAAAAGCGAAAATATTCCTGCGGGATTTTCGCCCTGCAAAAAATGAAATATTAAATAGTACCCCCACCGTCCTTGACCCATAAATGTAGTGCTATCGCCAGATGCACTTTGCGCTTGGATAATATCATCTGCGTTGAATGTGGGGTACCACGCATTACCACCATAAGCTAGAAGGCAGACGATGAGGCAAAATAGAATAAGGGAAGGTTGGATTCTCGATAGAGAGGAAGGAACCATTATTGATCCTTATGGTTTACTTTTCTTTTCAATACGTATCTTGGTCGATCTTTAACTTCTGAATATATTCTTCCTATATACTCGCCGAGAACGCCTATACCAATGAGTTGCACGCCTCCTAAAAAGAGAATAGCAACGAATGTTGAAGTGTACCCCTCAACAGAATTCCCGAAGACGAGCGTCTTGATTGCAGTCCAAATAGAGAAGACAAGTGAAAAGGCAGATACGAACAGCCCTATGTAGGTCCATATACGTAACGGTACGGTGGAAAATGACGTAATGCCTTCAACGGCTAGGTTCCAAAGCTTCCAAGCGTTAAACTTGGATTCCCCTACTGCTCGCGGCGCGCGGGAATATTCTATAACAGCAGTCTTCCCACCGACCCATGAAAGCAGGCCCTTCATGAAAAGGTTTTTCTCGGGCAGCTGAATAGTTTCGTCAACGATTCGCCTAGATAATAAGCGGAAGTCGCCAACATTTGGTTCAATGGCAGGCTTGCTGATGGTGTTATGTAGACGATAAAATAATTCGGCTGTGCGGCGTTTCAGGTACGTGTCTGAGGATCGATCCGCTCTTTTGGCAAGCACTATATCAAAGCCCTCGCGCCATTTGCTTATGAGCCTAGGGATTACGTCTATTGGGTCCTGAAGATCAACGTCTATTGGAATGACGGCGTCTCCAGTACTTTGCTCAAGCCCGGCAAACAGCGCGGGTTCCTTTCCAAAATTTCGACTAAAGTGGAGGACAATAACGTTTGTGTCGAGGTGCGCTAAGTTGTCCAGTACGTTTTCAGTGTCGTCTTCGCTGCCATCGTTTACAAAGACAAACTCCACCACATAGTCGCCAAGGGTTCGTTTAACGGCTTCATAGAATGTAGGAATAGCTTCCTGTTCGTTGTAAACGGGGATAATCAGTGAAATTTTCATCGTTAACCTGCAAAAACGATAAACTTGGAATACATGAAACCTATGGCGAGACTGAAAACTGAGAAACCAATAAAAACCACAGCTGGATGAGCTTTAAATCGGTCCCCTGCTAAACCAGTCAAATATGCCATAGCCCCCATAAAACAAATGAAAAGTAGATACCTGAAAGCGGTAGGCGGTGTGGAGAATGTCCAGGCAGCATTTGCAATGAAACTGAATGTCACCGCACAGAGAAATGCTGATGCATTCGCGACCGCGAGATTGGTTTGAAAGAACCTCACGGATACAGTCATGACAGTTCCATGTATTGCTGTATTCGCCACTCCGATCAAAATGTAGCGAACAAACTGGCCTGAAATATCCATATAGCCACCCCTTATCGGCCTAGTATCACTCATCTTGTCCTCTGTCCAACCTGCGCGACGCAAAAAATGAAATGACGCCGAACGAAATGATCGCGGCGCCGATCAGGATCAATGTCAGATTGAACGTCACCATGGCTTTTACTTTTTTCTACGGACGTAGCGAAGAAGTATGAAAAACGGCGGCACCATCACCAGAGCTGCAGCGACGACGAAAATAAGCTGTGAGAACGAAACCCATCCATTGAACATGTCGGTCATGTCAAAAAACGGCAACATCGCAACCTCTGTTGGCTGTCTCTAGGGCCAGGTCAAATACCATAGCCCCTCCTCTTTTTCTAGCCGCCCACTGAGGCGGCTTTTTCTTTGCGAGTTTCCGCTTCCATCGTAGAAGAAATAAGCTGTTACGATAGCGGCTGCTATCGCCATGAAAGACCAGAAAATCCATTCAAAATGTAAGTAGACCAGTGATCCCATGAACTCCTCCCAACGCACAAACGTTGGAAGGCTGAGAAAGTTCACTCAATGGAATGAAAAGCCCCGGCAAGGTTTCACTAACCGGGGCGGGCGCATTGGGAAACCACGCTGAAAGCTATGATATGCGCCCAGCCTCCGTGTAGATCGCTAACTGTTAATATTGTCTTCCAGAGACGTGGAAAACCCCGGCAACGAGGGTTACCGGGGCTGTGCAGGCCACCAGTCGCGTCGTGCCTGTTGACCTGCTCTTATACTTAGATAGCGCACCGGAGAATAAAAGAAAGCCTCGGACGCAGGAGGGACCCAGTCCGAGGCTTTGCGCACCGCAAAGGGTTAGCGGGGGCTAAAAACGGTGCGCAAAATTGATATAGCGCAATCAGCGAAAAAGAAAACCCCGGCTAGTCCGGGGTTGGGATTAAGCGTACATCAGTTCGCGTGTTGGTTCAGGAATTGGCCGCTTCATGGATTTAGCACAATCGAGCCAATCGCTGATCGCTTCGAGAACATTGCTCAAAGCTTCCTGCTCTGTTTCGCCATCGGACATGCAGCCGGGAAGATCTGGAACAAACGCGACAAAGCCGCCCCCGTCTTCTTCGGAGAGCGGTTCAATATGAATGCGATAATCATGCTCGCTCATTTTTCGCTCCTTTTGACTGCATCAATGAAATCTACCAGCTTCTTTATGTACAGCGCCTTAATGGGGCGCTTGAAGGGTATGGTGAGGATATCAGTCTGGCTCGGATGTGCAACACCATAATGAGAACCATTGCTAGGCTTACAGCATTCGACGCCAGCCCAAGCGCAAACCACTTCTACATCTTCAATGCGCCAATCACCCTTCGGGTTCCGCCGCATTTGGTCAAAGCGCTTCTCGCCCTGCGCCATACTTAATTCTCCCCGTCCGGCGTTCCAATAGCACGGACGATCACATTTCTGCAATCAAACTTTCATTTCGAAAGGAAACCACCTTGGATATGCACCTTGGCGATACCCGCCTCTTGATTGAGGCTGGTCGAAAGCGCGGACTATTGCGCAATCAGATGGCCTACGTTCTCGCAACCGCCTATCACGAGACGGCGCATACGATGAAGCCGATCAATGAAATGGGCGGCGAAAAATATCTCCAGTCCAAGAAATACTGGCCATACATCGGGCGTGGCTATGTCCAGATAACATGGCGCCAGAATTATGAGCGAGCCAGCAAGGAACTCGGCGTTGATTTTGTCCGGGAGCCGAAGCTGCTTCTCAAGGCGGAATACGCAGCGCCGATCATCATCGCCGGGATGGTGGAAGGATGGTTCACTGGAAAGAAGCTGTCGGACTATATCACCTTGCAGAAGTCGGACTTCAAGAACGCGCGCAGGATCGTGAATGGCACCGACAAGGCGGAGCTGATTGCCGGCTATGCCAAACAATATGACAAAGCCCTGCTGAATGAAGGCTATGGCGTCGAGCAAGTCGTTACCGCTCCAGCCGCAGACGTGGTCCCGGCACCCGTCGATGAAAAGCCAATCTCCAAATCCTCTCGCTTCTGGACGTGGTTCGGATCGGGCGGCGGTGCCGCTGTGATGCCATTTGTCGACTGGAAAGTGCAGTTGGTCATTGTGGCGGCGATTATTCTGGTTGCAGGCTATGCGATTTTCACGATGCCGCAGGCGAGGGCCAAGCTTGAAAAGCTGGTTGATACGATATGACGGGTTTAATCGCACTCATCCCAAACTGGCTGAAATACTCGCTCGCTGCCGTTCTGGCGGCGCTTCTGCTTCTGGCGGGTGGATATCTCGCCGGAATGCGTGAGGGCCGTCAGCAAGCTGTTTCCGAGCAATTGCGCGAAACCGTCAAAGCCGAAAAGGAAAGGGGCAAGGACGATGAAAAACTACGCGGGCTTACGGATTATGATTTTTGTATTCTTGCCCTTCGTCGTCGCGGGCTGTCCTTCGATCAGTGCGACGAGCTGCGCGGGCTGGAGACAGAATAACCTATCGCCTGCCGGTCTGGTCGCACTGACCAAAGTGGACCGGCCAGCGGCGGAGCGGGTCGAAGGCAATGATGAAAACGGAAAACGGCGGGGCTGCTGGAGATGACGCCAATGGACAAAGATGCTGCTACAGCACACCGCCTTGTAGAGCTGCCGGAGGAAACGAGAGAGTTTCTATCCCAACTTCGCGAGGAAGATATTGACCTCTTGAAAGATGGTCTCGATCTGATCCGGTCACTAAGAACCATTGGCCGTTTCATGCGCTGGCTCATTCTCGGCATTCTGGCGATCCTTATCGGGATCGTTTCGCTGTATGAGAACGCGGTAAAAATATGGGCGTGGTTTCATAAGTGAGCGCGTAAGAAGTGCCATGCCACACTGATATCAAACGGAAAAACGAGCGCGTAAATACTCTATTTGATTTTCAATGCCTTCTTTCTCGGAGCAGGCGTGACCACGATAAGCTCGCGCTCCAAGCGCTGTTTTCGCAGGCGGAGAGTCTTTGCGACCCGCTCGTCTACTTCCGCATCTAGAATAGTACGCACGGCTTTATTGGTACGTGAAGCAACCGACTCGCGAGAGGAAGGAATTGGCTTGAAAAGAGTATCTTTCGTAAAGGGACCGCGTGGGTCTTGGGGCAATTGTTGTAATCCTTTTTGAAGTGAATAAAAAAGGCCAAGCAATGCTTGGCCTCAAAGCTAATTTCCTTCGACAGTGCCAGTACATCCGTGGTCAAAGGAAAGAAAATCAGCTATTTAAGCGGCTTGCAGATTGCAGGCCGACATTTTGCCGGACTTGCGATCCTGTTCAAGATCATAAGTGAGCTTCTGGCCTTCGGTCAGCGAGTACATACCTGCGCGTTCAACCGCAGAGATATGAACAAACGTATCGCCGCCGCCATTTTCAGGCTGAATAAATCCAAAGCCTTTTGCTGCATTAAACCATTTAACTGTGCCGGTGTTCATTGGAACCCCTTTCGTAGCAATATTGATAGCCGCGCTTGAAACAAACGCAGAGACGAAACGATTTTTAAAAGGGAGTTTTTGTTCATCGCACGGCGCTAATCGTGCAGAAAGCAAAGCTCAGCAATAAAATATCGATAAATATCTTCTAGCTGTTTAAATAAAATCTGTCAAACGATTAATGATATATGGTCCGATAAATTGGAAAAAACTATTTAATTCGATCAATATTTCTTTTGTTTTTACAGGGAAAGAACGATTTAAGGGTCATTATTTGAGAGGCCCAGTTTGGTGCCTCTCGAGGGATAATTGTTAGGCAGTGCCATAGGCGGACGACACTTCCGTTTGTGGACCTGGGCCTGTTTGAATGTCGCCCATTACTCCATCCATAAATCTCTTCAGAATTAACGCTGAGTCATTATAATGGGGTCCTGGTAGGGGT
>NZ_DAMBKZ010000028.1:0-55387 GCF_032066345.1 Brucella sp. | reverse complement strand
GCTTTTCCATCACTTCGTCGCTGACTTCGAAGTTCGAATAGACGTTCTGAACGTCATCATCATCTTCAAGAACATTGAGAAGCTTGAGCACGGAGCGTGCCTTTTCTTCATCGAGTTCCGTGTTGGTCTGTGGCTTCCAGATCGTCTTGATCGATTCGGCTTCACCGAGCGCCGTTTCCAACGCCTTCGATACTTCACCAATGTCTTCAAAGGCGCAGAGGATCACATGCTCTTCTTCGCCCGACTGGACGTCGTCGGCACCGGCTTCAATAGCCGCTTCCATGACCTTGTCGGCATCGCCAACAGAAATCTTGTAAACGATTTCGCCAACGCGATCGAACATGAAGGCTGCAGAACCGGTTTCACCCAGAGCGCCACCCGACTTGGTGAAAGCTGCACGCACATTGGATGCGGTACGGTTACGGTTGTCGGTCAGCGCTTCAACGATGACCATCACGCCGCCCGGGCCGCGGCCCTCGTAGCGCACTTCATCATAGTTTTCACCGTCGTTGCCTGCCGCCTTCTTGATGGCGCGCTCGATGTTATCTTTCGGCATCGACTGCGCCTTGGCGTTCTGGATGGCCAGACGCAGGCGCGGGTTCATCAACGGGTCAGGCAGACCCTGCTTTGCAGCCACGGTGATTTCTCGACCAAGCTTGGAAAACATTTTCGACCGCACGGCATCCTGACGGCCTTTGCGGTGCATGATATTCTTAAACTGTGAATGGCCAGCCATGGCACCCCTGTTCTGTTCATATGATGCGCACGGAGAAAGCGTCACATAAGAATGGGTCTGGCCGCAGACAGGTCGGCCACCGCGCTTTCCGTGCTGAATGGCCGCGTTATAAGGAATTGAGCCGCATTCGTCCAGCAAAAGCGCGATCACGCAATCACTTGTCGATAAAGTTGACAGGCCTCGACGCGGACCACCAAACAATATTATCTATAAAACCATGAATCAGCGCTCAAATGACACTCCCGGCGAAACCATTGCCGCCCGCATCAGCCGTATTCTCGCCGACCGTATTATTGCGGGCGAGATCGAGCCGGGCATCAAACTCCGTCAGGATCATATCGCCGAAGAGTTCGAAACAAGCCATGTGCCCGTGCGCGAAGCCTTTCGCCGATTGGAAGCGCAAGGACTTGTGGTTTCCGAACCCCGTCGTGGCGTGCGCGTTGCGTCCTTCGATATCAGCGAAATCCGCGAAGTGGCGGAAATGCGCGCAGCACTTGAAGTGCTGGCCCTGCGTCATGCAGCGCCCCATATCAGCCGCGCCACGCTGGACGCTGCCGAACAGGCAACCCTCGAAGGCGACAAGTCACGCGATGTGCGAAGCTGGGAAGACGCCAATCGTCGCTTTCATCGATTGATTCTGGAGCCATGCAACATGCCGCGCCTGCTGGCGGCTATTGATGATCTTCATGCAGCAAGCGCGCGCTTTCTGTTTGCCACCTGGCGTTCGGAATGGGAAACCCGTACCGATCACGATCACCGCGCGATTCTGACCGCACTCCGTCAGGACGACATTGAGACGGCGACCACCATCCTTGCGCGCCATGTGCAGTGGATAGGGCATCGCCCCGTCAAAACCGCATCAGGCAAGACCCGCGATTCTTTCGCCATCGTCGGCTAAGCAGCCACCCAGACCTTCCAGTTCTTAAGATGACCATGCGAGCTGCCGCACATGCAGCTCGCGCGCTTGCGGCTGCTTTGATTTTAAAGCATTTCCAGCAAAAGTGGGAACCGCCTCCGCAGGGAAATCAGTTCGCCGGACTGATTTCTTTTCCTGCTGCGATGCGTCGGATAATGCGTACAAACAAATAGTTACAGCGGTTCCAACGATTCAGCCTTAACTGGAGCCACTGTAAGCCTCTCCCAATTTTTATATATTTTATCTATTTCTCACTTGCCAAACACCATCAATCCGATGATTTTAAATAGATCGAATCGTAATTTTATCTATAATTTGAGGAAGCCATGGCTTACATCACCCAGAAGCGTGTATCTTTCAGCCCACTTGATCTCGAATCCCGCTCACCAGCCCTACGCATTGCTGCGGTAGCCTTCGGTACTCTGGTATTGGCAATCTCATCGCAGATTGCAGTCCCTATGATACCGGTTCCGATCACGCTTCAAACCCTCATTGTGCCGCTGATCGGCGCACTCTATGGCTGGCGACTTGGCTTCATCACCGTGCTTGCCTGGCTGGGCGAAGCCATGATTGGCCTGCCGGTTCTCGCTGGCGGCGCAGGTGGTATCCAGCATTTTGCCGGTCCAACCGCTGGCTATCTTGTCTCGTTTCCGATTATCGCAGCACTCACCGGCTATCTCGCGGAACGAGGCTGGAACGGTAAAAACCTGGTGCTTGCTTTTGTATCGTTCGGCGTAGCCAACCTGCTTTGCCTCGCCCTTGGTGCAATTTGGCTTTCAGCGCTGATCGGCGTTGAAAAAGCAGTAACCTTCGGTGTGACGCCATTCCTCATCGGCGCTCTGATCAAGTCGGCACTCGGCGCTGCAATTCTCAAAGCAGCAGCGCGATAAACGATTGATGACAGTTCGCCTGCGCGGTCATCATCTTCTTTGTATGCTGACCTATATCGGTAAGGGCTACAGCCCGGCTTTCGTGGAAAATTACGATGCGATTGCCGGGCATTTGTCGAATGGAGAAGACATCGAGATCGTCGATGGTCCAGACGACATCTGCCAGCCGCTGCTCTGTGAAAGTGATTGCCACTGTTTTAATGCAAGCGTAGCTGTTCGGGACAGATTGGCTATGGAAGCCATATCGAGGCTGTTTGGCCTGGTGATCTCGGCTGGATCACGATTGTCGCTCGATGCCATGCAGCTTGGCCGGATGCGGGCCGCTTTTGCCGACGGCAGCATCCGCAAAGCGTGCAAATCTTGCGAATGGTCAGAGCTTTGCACCCGCATCGCCGTCAAAGACGATTATGCGGGCGTTCAAATAAATTTATAAAGGCCTATCGCCAGAATGCAGGGATAGTTTCTTCCAGCCGTGCGCCGATCCGCAACGGCGCAGCCTTTTCAGCAAGGCCGGTACGATCAGAAATCTCGATCCCCACACCACAAATGGTTGCCGGACCACTGGCAGCCTCAAAGCGACCCTTTGGCACTTTCGACAGGAAGCGGTTCAAAGGCTCTTCCTTGTCCATTCCAAGCGAAGAATCATAGTCACCGCACATGCCGGCATCCGACATATAGGCTGTGCCATTGCGCAAAATCTGGCAATCGGCGGTCGGCACATGCGTATGCGTTCCCACGACAGCACTGGCGCGACCATCGACAAAATGGCCAAAGCACTGCTTTTCGCTGGTAGCTTCCGCATGGAAATCGAAGAACACGGCATCTGCCTGCTCGCCAAGCGGGCAAGCTTCGAGAATTTTCTCGGCCGCAATGAACGGGTCATCCAGATCCGGGTGCATGAACACGCGACCCATCACATTGGATACCAGCACGCGGGCACCATTCTTGGCGATGTAAAGCCCCTCGCCCTTGCCTGCCGTTCCTTTCGGAAAATTTGCAGGACGCAGGAAACGGTCTTCGCGCTTGGAGAAATCCAGCGCCTCGCGTTGATCCCATACGTGATTGCCGGTTGTCACCACATCCGCGCCCGCGCGGATTGTGTCGTGAAAAATCTCTTCGGTAATACCAAAGCCGCCAGCGGCGTTCTCGCCGTTGACGATCACGAAGTCCAGCTTGAGATCGGAAATCAGCCCCGGCAGCTTTTCATAAACCGCCGTGCGCCCCGACCGGCCCACCATGTCACCAAGAAAAAGTAATCTCATAAATGCGTCTTTATCAGCCCTGATCGAATAAGTGCAAGCCAGTCTCGGTCAGTATCTGGTGAAGAGCAATGTCGTGCGGCTCATTGGGCACATGTGGCACTTCCTGACAATCAAATGCCATGCCGATCAACAGCGGCTCCAGACCGCGCCCGGCAAAGCGCGCCAGCGCCCGATCATAATGACCAGCACCATAACCCAGACGATGACCGCGCTTGTCGAAACCGGCAAGCGGCATAAACAGGATGGCAGGATCAACCAGCGGTGCGGTCTTGTCCGGCCCCATCGTGCCGAACCCCGTCTGAACCAGCTCCGCATCCGGCAGAAATTCACGAAATGCGATTGTTTCCTTATCGAGAACCACCGGCAGACACAGACGCGCACCCTTGTCGCGCATCGCTGACAAAAGCGGACGTGGATCAATCTCCGAGCGGATCGGCCAATAGCCTGCGACCATCGTTTCCTTTGGAATCAATATCGCGGTTTCAGCCTTTTTTGCTGCAGCCAGTGACGCCTCGAACCGAAAGCGCGGATCAAGTGCATCGCGACGCGAAAGCACCTCTCGCCTCAATGCCTGCTTGTCGTCGCCTCGCGGCTGTCCATTGTCATTCATCAAACGCCTCCACCAATTGCTGCTAGTGGACCCGGAATGGCGGCATCCGTCAAGAAGCAGCTGCAATCCGTTGCGAACGATCACGAATGACTTTCAGCACAACGCCATGGAAATCATTCAGGAAAACCTTGCCCCACAGATCGCAGTAGAAATTGATCGGCGTTGCAATCCGGTAGCGTGTGGTGAGCGTGAGACGTGTATGACCATTTGGCAGCGCTTCGAGGTGATAATCACCATTCGTGAGCTTCAGGTAAGAGCTATCCACATTGATATGGGCTTCGACGGCCGCGGGGATGGAATCGGTGCCAAACCGAAAATCCCAGGCCAGCAGCCGGTTTTCTTCCCAGCGCGTCACAATCTCCTGAAATTTGACGCCGCGTGTCCATTCAAGCTGGCGCACAGCGCCGACACCCTCGCCCTCAAGGCGTGCATCGACGGGCTGTGGCACACCGACAATCCCGTGACTGAATGTCCATGACAGTTCATCCGGACGAACATGGCGGATTTCTGCGGTCTGCTGCCAGACGACTTCAGGCGAGGCTGCAATATCAATAACGGTCGTAACCGCTCCTTCATGCGGCTCATATTGCAGCAGCGGTTCAAACGGATAGAACATCAATGGCAGTGCGATCACCAGCATTGTGGAGCGTGGCGTGCGGAAACGGCGGATCAGCGAAAGCGTCAGCCAGGAGCCCACTGCGGAGAAAACGCCGAAAAACGGCGCAGCCATGATCACGCAGATGCCGCCCTCCCGGAACAAAGCCATGCTCACAACAATGAGACCGCCGATAATCATCCAGCTCATTCTCACATGGCGCCAGAGACCCTTTTCGGCGCGCGGGTCGCTTAGGCTCGAAGCAAGGCTCGATATCGCCATAGGCAAAAGCATAAGCCCCGCGATAAACGGCATCCATTCCCGTGCCGAGTTCACCCAGATAAGGACATAGAGCGTAAGCCCGTAAGCCACAGCCACTGGAACTGCGACACGTAAACGTTCGGAAAAGCCAGGAGAATTCGGGGGAGAGGATGTCATTTAAAACGCACATATCTTTGAAGGATAAGGCGTTTTAGAACATTTTTGTCTTAAATAACAAATAGCTTTGCTTACTTTATAGCAAGAGCTTGAAAAGTGGCGACCACGACGACCGATGGTAGTGTTTGATCCCGGGAACCTACAACGTAGGTGGGCGCCATATGCGAAAGCCCACAGGCCTTCACAGGGACAGCTCCCTTAGAGATCAATAAGGCCCCGGGGATGCTGTTACACCTGTCGGGAAGCGCAGTACGCCGAGAACCTATATAGGCGCAGTCAGACCTTAGCGCCAGAGGCGTCAGCCCGAGATACAGAAATCTTTTCGTAGATCAGACAGCGCCCGGACGGGGAGCGATACGCTTTGCTATCTGCTCGATACGTTCGGCCAAATCAGACAGCACACCAGTAAGGGCAGCATCATTCTGATCGGCACTGGTCAGCGCTTCGTCGCGAGAGCGGCGCAGGGTCTCGATCTCGTTTTCATGGCCCTTGATGCGCTTTTGCGTTTCCGCAAGCTCGTCCATCACCATGATACCGGCCATCACTGTGAGGCGCAGATCGCCTATTTCGCCGAAAGATGATTTGAGATGGGTGACATATTGGTCAAAGCGATCGGCAAGCCCGGAAAGATGTTCTTCCTGCCCTTCGTCGCAAGCCATGCGATATGCTTTGCCATCAATGGTAACGGTTACAGTCGCCATAGATCCCTTCTCCTATCGATCCAGCACGGCGCGAATGGTTTCCATCGCCGTCACCAGACGTCGCGAAACTTCGCGGTTTGCGGCTTCAAGCCGCTCGGCACGGGCTTCTGACTGGTCGAGTTCCTGGGCTAGACGGCTGCGGTCAGCATTCATGCGCTGTACCTCTTCCTCGGCTTCGGCGAAATCGCCTTCCTTGTCCAGCCGCAGGTCCACCGCTTGTTCAAGCGTACTGAGTGCCTTTTCCAGCCGTTCGAGGACCTGCCTGAGGGTCGTTTCGGGTGCCATCCATATCCTTTCCAATGCCAGATCACAGACATCGAATCGCGCCTGCCGGACGGGCATCTTTGAAAAGACTGTAATAATCGACCGCCCGATAAGCAACAAATGACGAGCCAGACTGGCCGTTCATGCACCGTTATCAGCGCAAAAAAGGCTTTTCAGTGATTGTCAGCCCACAAATTGCCCGCATTACCCAATCAATCGCAGACTGTTTATTGCCGATAAGCCATCGTTTTGTTGACTCCTCGGTAGCAGGTGCTATGTGTCCCAAAGCCTTCTGTCGCGCGAGCATCTACAGAATTTAATCGGTTTAAATTGATTAAATCGTTTAGTATAAGGAGCTCGTGCTTCAGTCCCGAGGCATCGCCGCAACCCCGTTAAAACCACTCTGGAAAGACGGCTGAGACAATGACGAATTCCGACAAGCAAAACCAGCTGGCCAACGCCATCCGCTTTCTCTCGATCGATGCGGTCGAGAAGGCTAATTCAGGCCACCCAGGCCTGCCTATGGGCGCAGCCGACATAGCAACGACTCTTTACACCCGTTTCCTGTCGCACGACCCGCAGAATCCGCATTGGCCGGATCGCGACCGTTTCGTGCTTTCTGCAGGTCACGGCTCGATGCTTCTTTATTCGCTGCTCTTCCTCTCGGGCTACGAAGACATCACCCTTGATGAAATCAAGAATTTCCGCCAGCTCGGCGCACGCACCGCAGGTCATCCTGAATACGGTCATGCCGCTGGCATCGAAACCACAACTGGTCCGCTTGGACAGGGCATTGCCAATGCTGTTGGCATGGCGCTTTCCGAACGCGTTCTGAATGCACAGTTCGGCGACAGTCTCGTTGACCACTACACCTATGCGATCGTTGGTGACGGCTGCCTCATGGAAGGCATCAGCCAGGAAGCCCTGTCGCTGGCAGGTCACCTGAAGCTCAATAAGCTGATCGTTCTTTGGGATGACAACAACATCTCCATCGACGGCCCGATCTCGCTGTCCGACAACACCGACCAGCCTGCACGTTTCGCCGCTTCCGGCTGGAACACGCTTGCTGTTGACGGTCATGATCAGGACGCGATTGCCAAGGCAATTGAACTTGCCAAGGTTTCGGACAAGCCAACCTTCATCGCCTGCAAGACCACCATTGGTTTTGGTTCGCCAAACCGCGCTGGCACCAACAAAGTCCACGGCTCGCCACTCGGTGCAGAAGAAATCGCTGCAACGCGCAAGGCACTCGGCTGGACTTCTGAACCTTTCGTCGTTCCTGCTGAAGTTCTCGACGCATGGCGCGTTGCTGGCCTCAATGCTGCGAAGAAGCGTCTGGAATGGGAAAAGCGTCTTGCTGCGGCTAACGCAGAAACCCGCGCTGAATTCGAACGTCGTATGCGTGGCGACCTGCCTGCAAACTTCGATGACGCGATCAACGAATACAAGAAGAAGCTTTCCGCAGAAAAGCCAAAGGTTGCGACCCGTAAGTCGTCCGAAATGGCTCTGGAAGTGATCAACGGCGTTGTGCCTGAAACCTTGGGCGGCTCTGCCGACCTGACCGGTTCCAACAACACCAAGACCAGCCAGACCAAGGCTGTTACGCCGGAAAACTACGGTGGTCGTTACATCCACTACGGTATCCGTGAACACGGCATGGCTGCTGCCATGAACGGCATCACGCTGCATGGCGGTCTGATCCCTTACTCGGGCACTTTCATGTGCTTCTCGGATTATTGCCGTCCGGCCATGCGTCTGTCGTCGCTGATGGGCATCCGCGTTGTTTACGTCATGACCCATGATTCGATTGGTCTTGGCGAAGACGGCCCAACCCACCAGCCGGTTGAGCATCTTGCAGCTCTGCGCGCCATTCCAAACCACAATGTCTTCCGTCCGGCAGACGCTGTGGAAGTTGCAGAATGCTGGCAGATTGCACTGCATTCGAAGGGCACTCCTTCGACGCTCGCCCTGACCCGCCAGAACCTGCCAGTTGTGCGTACCGAACATCGCGAAGAAAACCTCTCCGCATTCGGCGCTTACGAACTCGCTGCTGCAAAAGGTGACGCAAAGGTTTCGATCTTCGCAACCGGTTCGGAAGTGGAAATCGCGCTCAAGGCTCGTGACCTTCTCGAAGCCAAGGGCATTGCCACCCGCGTTGTTTCCGTTCCTTGCTTTGAACTCTTCGAAGAGCAGAGCGATGCTTACAAGCAGGCAACGCTCGGCGATGCACCGGTCAAGGTTGCAATCGAAGCTGGTCTTTCGATGGGCTGGGAACGCTTCATCGGCGAAAACGGCGTGTTTATCGGCATGAAGGGCTTCGGCGCTTCGGGCGAGATCAACGATCTCTACAAGCATTTCGGCATCACTGCTGAACATGCTGCTGAAGCCGCGGAAAAGAAGCTCAAGGCCGCATAATAATCAAACGCCGGCGTTAAACACGCCGGCGTTTACCTTTCCAGTTGTGGGCGTTCCCAAACGCGTTCAACTGTTTTATCAAGCCACTGCATATGCAGAACCCTTTCGGGAGATTTAGAGAAAATGGCAGTTCGCGTCGCAATTAACGGTTTTGGCCGCATCGGCCGTAATGTCCTCCGCGCTATCGTCGAGTCGGGCCGCACCGACATTCAGGTCGTTGCGATCAATGATCTCGGCCCAGTGGAAACAAACGCGCATCTTCTGCGCTATGACAGCGTTCATGGTCGTTTTCCAAAGGAAGTGAAAGTCGCTGGCGACACCATCGACGTCGGCTACGGACCAATCAAGGTTCACGCTGTTCGCAACCCGGCTGAACTGCCGTGGAAGGAAGAAGGCGTCGATATCGCTCTGGAATGCACCGGCATTTTCACCGCACGCGACAAGGCAGCTCTTCATCTTGAAGCTGGCGCAAAGCGCGTTATCGTTTCGGCTCCTGCCGATGGCGCTGACCTTACCGTTGTCTATGGCGTCAACCACGACAAGCTGACGAAGGACCATCAGGTCATTTCCAACGCTTCTTGCACCACCAACTGCCTTGCGCCAGTGGCTCAGGTTCTCAACGATGCAATCGGCATCGAAAAGGGCTTCATGACCACGATCCACTCCTACACGGGCGACCAGCCGACGCTGGACACCATGCACAAGGATCTCTACCGCGCACGCGCAGCAGCTCTTTCCATGATCCCGACTTCGACGGGTGCTGCAAAGGCTGTTGGTCTGGTTCTGCCAGAACTCAAGGGCAAGCTCGACGGCGTCGCAATCCGCGTTCCAACCCCGAACGTATCGGTTGTTGACCTGACCTTCGTTGCCAAGCGCTCGACCACTGTTGAAGAAATCAACAATGCGATCCGCGAAGCTGCCAATGGCCGCCTCAAGGGCATCCTCGGCTACACCGATGAGCCGCTCGTTTCGCACGACTTCAACCACGATTCGCATTCGTCGATCTTCCACACCGACCAGACCAAGGTCATGGACGGCACCATGGTGCGCATCCTGTCGTGGTACGACAATGAATGGGGCTTCTCGAGCCGCATGAGCGACACTGCAGTCGCTTTCGGCAAGCTGATCTAAGCAGCTTCAATGTTTCGCTCCCTTCTCCCCACCGTTGCGCGCTGGCGTTCGCTGGAAGGAGAAGGGCTCGAACATCTCAATATCACGCCCGCCGGTAACACTTTCAACGCCACTGGCGTTATCATCGGCGAGCGTGGCGATGTTCCCTACGGTGTACGTTATAGCATCGATTGCGCGAGCGACTGGCGCGTATTCCATTTCCTCATCGAAACGACATCCGGCTTAATGCTCGAACTCAAATCCGATGGAAATGGGCACTGGACGACCATGGCCGGAGACGCATTACCTGAGTTTGATGGTTGCATGGACATTGATCTGGCAGGGACACCCTTCACCAATAGCCTGCCGATCCGCCGTCTGGGTCTGACGCCCGAAAGCGGCACGGTACAGCTCGACATGCTTTATGTACCGTTCAATAGTTTCCGCCCGCTGCGAGACAGCCAACGATATACTTGTCTTAAGGAAGGCAAGCTTTACCGTTACACTGCCGCTGATCGCACGTTCACCGCTGAATTGCCTGTCGATGAAGACGGGCTTGTCACTGATTACCCAACCCTGTTCCAGCGCCTGCCTGTCTGAAAGACGAAAACCTGCAGGCCGCCGGAAAAAGCCCCGGGAGAAATATCATGAGTTTCCGTACCCTCGATGATGCCGACGTCAAATCTAAGCGCGTTCTGGTTCGTGTTGATCTCAACGTGCCGATGGCAAACGGCGAAGTAACCGACCTCACCCGTATCGAACGTATTGTTCCAACCATTGCGGAACTGTCGAAAAAGGGTGCCAAGGTCATCCTGCTCGCTCATTTCGGTCGTCCAAAAGGCGTTGCGTCCGATGAAAACTCGTTGAAGCATGTCGTAAAGCCGCTTTCGAAAGTGCTCGGCCATGGCGTACATTTCGCTGAAGACAGCATTGGCGACAAGGCGAAGGCGGCAGTTGATGCGCTGAAAGACGGCGACGTTCTGCTTCTCGAAAACACGCGCTTCCACAAGGGCGAAGAAAAGAACGATCCGGAATTCGTGGCAGCGCTCGCAGCCAATGGCGACATCTATGTCAATGACGCCTTCTCGGCGGCGCACCGCGCGCACGCTTCGACCGAAGGTCTGGCGCATGTGCTGCCAGCCTATGCAGGCCGCGCCATGCAGGCAGAACTTGAAGCGCTTGAAAAGGGCCTTGGACAGCCAGCCCGTCCCGTTGTAGCAATCGTTGGCGGCGCCAAGGTTTCGACCAAGCTCGACCTTCTGTCGAACCTGATTGAAAAGGTCGATGCACTGGTGATCGGCGGCGGCATGGCCAACACTTTCCTCGCAGCCCAAGGCCACGATGTCGGCAAGTCGCTTTGCGAGCATGATCTTGCCCATACCGCACGCGAAATCATGGCCAAGGCTGAAAAGACCAAATGTGCCATCATCCTACCGGTTGATGCGGTCGTGGGCTGGCACTTTGCTGCCGATACACCAAACCAGACCTATGGCGTGGAGTCGGTGCCAAGCGACGGCATGATTCTCGACGCAGGCGCGCTTTCGACTGACCTGATTGCATCAGCCATCGATGATGCCGCAACGCTCGTCTGGAACGGCCCGCTCGGCGCATTTGAGCTGCGTCCGTTCGATACAGCAACCGTCAAGACCGCCAAGCATGTTGCCGCCCGCACCAAGGCTGGCAAGTTGGTATCGGTCGGCGGCGGCGGCGACACCGTTGCAGCGCTTAACCATGCAGGCGTTGCAGACGACTTCACCTATATCTCGACCGCTGGCGGCGCTTTCCTTGAATGGATGGAAGGCAAACCACTTCCCGGCGTTGATGTGCTGAAGAAGTAAGAAAACAAAAAAGCCCGGGGGGTTCCTCCGGGCTTTTGCTTTATGATTTCGGTGTCAGCTTCAGAAGACGCCCGGGATTGTCATCCTCGATCACCCAGATCGCACCATCTGGCCCGACGGCTACGTCACGGATACGATTTTCCATCGCAAAACGTTCGGCTTCATTCGGCTGACCATCGCTGTTGATCGTCACACGGATCAGCGCCATCGACGAAAGGCCGGCGATCAACGCAGAACCATTCCAGTCGGCAAACATCTTGCCCTTGTAGAATGCCAGGCCGCCAGGCGAGATCACCGGCGTCCAAAACAGCATAGGTGCTTCAAACTCAGGCCGCGTGCTGTGGCGCGGGATCGGACGGCCACTATAATTGTCGCCATTGGAGACAACCGGCCAGCCGTAATTGAGACCCGGCTTGATGAGATTGAACTCATCGCCGCCGCGCGGTCCCATTTCATGCTCCCACAGCTTGCCGTCCGGCGCGAATGCCAGACCATAGGGATTGCGATGCCCCGTCGTCCAGGTCAGCGCTTTGATGCCACCTTCCTCAGCCTTCGGATTGTCCTTTGGGGTTGAACCATCGGGGTTCATACGCAGGATCTTGCCCATCGGCGCATTGTCATCCTGTGCGGTTGCGGGCGACATGCGATCGCCAACCGACAGGAACAAATGCTTTTTATCAGGCGCAAACGCGATCTTGCCACCGGGTTGCCCGCCCTTGGCAGGTGTCGCCTGCTGCCAGATTGCCTTGAGATCCTTAAGCTCAGCCTTGCCCTTGCTTTCAGACAGCGTTGCACGCGCCAATATGAGCGCGCCGCCACCATTTTCCGGCATGACATAGGTGAAATAGATCGCCTTGCTCTTGGCAAAATCAGGCGCAGGAACAACATCCAGTAGACCGTTCTGGCCGCTGAACAAAACCTCCGGCACGCCTGAAACTTCCGTCTTCTCACCCTTTTCTGTTACGACAAAAATCTTGCCGCCCTTCTCGGTGAGGATCAGTTTGCCGCCCGGCAGAAATGCAATCGCCCATGGTGTGTCAAATTCCGCCACTGCTGCCACATTGAAAGGCAATTCAGTGGTGGCCTCCCTGCTTCCTGCATTGATGCTCTCCGCAAAGGCGGTCTGAGCCGGAAGGGCGATCATCGATGCAGCCAGAATGAACGGCAGGCTTAGTAGGGCACTTCGCATCTCTCCTCCTTATAATTGATATCCTTTAGATGGGATTCTCAGGCGTCATGTCAAAACCAAATGGGGTTGAAATCGCATATTCGTCTGTCGAATCTGGAATATTCATTTTGCACGCCAATTAGAGCAGAGTTCTGACAGCCGGTAAGAAAACTTGTCCCGGCTAAATCGTTTGAAAAAATTTCAATCGTTTCAACCACTTGTGCTGCCATTTTGTTGGCCTAACTCTTCTGCTATCGAAAATGAATATGTGTCTTGAGAGCGGCTGAGGCTCTTTGCCCAGCTTCCCAATATTGCCCCCTTGCGGGGACTTAAGGAGCTAACACATGACCGAACGTCTTGAAGATATTGCAATTGCACTCGTCGCAAACGGCAAAGGAATTCTGGCCGCGGACGAAAGCTCCGGCACCATTGCAAAGCGTTTTGAAAGCATCGGCCTCGCCTCGACCGAGGATTCACGCCGCGATTATCGCGAGATGCTGTTCCGCTCCGACGAAGCGATGAAGAACTACATTTCCGGCGTCATTCTTTACGATGAAACCATCCGCCAGAAAGCCAAGGACGGCACGCCGCTTGTCGATCTCATTCGCAAGTCAGGTGCGGTGCCGGGCATCAAGGTAGATGCCGGTGCCAAGCCACTTGCAGGTTTTGAGGGTGAAACAATCACCGAAGGTCTCGACGGTCTGCGTGATCGCCTCAACGAGTATTATGGTTTCGGTGCCCGCTTTGCGAAATGGCGTGCCGTAATCTCGATTTCTGATGGGCTTCCAACATGGGGAGCGGTCAAGCAAAACGCGCAGGCCCTCGCCCGTTACGCAGCACTCTGCCAGGAAGCAGGCATTGTGCCGATCGTTGAGCCGGAAGTGCTGATGGATGGCAAGCCGGGCGATCATTCCATCGACCGTTGCTACGAAGTCACCGAATGGGTGCTCAAGACCGTCTTCACCGAGCTTTACGACGCGCGCGTCAGGCTTGAAGGCATGATCCTGAAGCCGAACATGGTTATCGACGGCAAGAAGGCGCGCAAAGCCTCTGTCGAAGAAGTGGCCGAAAAGACTGTTCGCTGCTTCCGCAACACTGTCCCTGCCGCGGTGCCGGGCATTGCCTTCCTTTCCGGAGGTCAGACCGGCGAAGAAGCAACCGCGCATTTGTCGGCAATGAATGCCAGCTTCGATATGCCGTGGAAGATGACCTTCTCCTATGGCCGCGCGCTGCAGGCAGCCTCTCTGGAAGCCTGGGGCGGTAAGGATGAGAATGTTGCCGCTGGCCAGCGTGCCTTTGCGCATCGCGCCAAGATGAACGGCCTTGCTGCAACTGGCGGCTGGAAGAAAGACCTCGAACAAGCAGCCTGAACGATGCTGCATGATAAAAGGCCCGGTTCAGCGCATGATCCGACCGGGCTTTTTAGTTTTCAGTGAAATGAAACCCGACCGCCATCGCCATAGCAAAGATCGCAAACGCCGCGATCTTCCAAAAATCGCCACGCTTCTTCAATCCCGGCCAGCCAAGTGGCTTGATGATGTGCAAGCCCATCAGGGCCATAAGCAGCACAGGCAGGACTTTGAACACAAACACCTCTCACGCACCCTTTTGGCCCAGCAATCAGCATCCTGCAAGCCTCATCAATTTATGCTGTGTTTGTGATACACTTATTCATCTTAAGTTTCATGGACGAAGCTTTGATCTTGGGCGTAGACTTAACCCCGGAGGAGATGGAAAGCGCGTGGAGGAGATCAGGCTAATCAGCCCTGTCTTGCGCTTTCATCCAGCGTGTTCGAGCATTTCCAGCAGAAGTGGAAACCGGTTTTGCGTCTGGAAATGCTTAAAAACAAATAGATAGAGCGGTTTCAGTGACTCAGCATTGGCTAAAACCGCTCTATCACGATGCTTTAACGGATCATCTGATCCAATTAAGCGCGTGCTTCTGGGAGGAACAGCATGACATCAAAATATGCCGAAACCTATGCCGCATGGCAGCAAGACCCTGAAGGCTTCTGGGCCGAAGCAGCCGGGGCCATAGACTGGTTCAAGCCATGGGATCAGGTTTTTGCGAGCGATGAAGGGGTTTATGGTCGCTGGTTTAAAGGTGCTGAATGCAATACCTGTCACAATGCACTCGACCGCCATGTTGCCAATGGGCGCGGCGATCAGGTTGCGCTCATTTACGAAAGCCCGGTAACAGGCTCTGTACGCAAATTCACCTATCGCGAATTGCTTGAAGAGGTGGAAGCCCTCTCGGCGGTCATGCTCGACAATGGTGTGAGCAAAGGCGACCGCGTTCTTATCTATATGCCCATGGTGCCGGAAGCTGCTGTCGCCATGCTTGCCTCAGCCCGCATTGGTGCCGTGCATTCGGTGGTCTTTGGCGGTTTTGCCGCCAATGAACTTGCAACGCGTATAGATGATGCAAAACCCGTGATGATCATTGCTGGTTCATGCGGCATCGAACCAACTCGCGTTGTGCCCTATCAGGCAATGCTCGACAAGGCGATTGCCACCGCCCGCCACACGGTCAGGCACTGCATTATCCTGCAACGCGAGCAGCATCCGCATAAGCCGGTTGAAGGCCGCGATATCGACTATCGTACCGCTGTGGATGCCGCGCGCGGCCGTCATGTTCCTTGCACGCCCGTTGCAGCCACCGATCCGCTTTATGTGCTTTACACATCGGGTACTACCGGCGAACCCAAAGGTGTCGTGCGTGACAATGGCGGGCATATGGTGGCCCTTGCATGGTCGCTGAAGCATGTGTTCGGCATCGAGCCGGGACAGGTGTTTTGGGCGGCATCCGATGTCGGCTGGGTGGTCGGCCATTCCTATATTGTCTATGCTCCGCTCATTGCCGGTGCCACCAGCATCCTCTTTGAAGGCAAACCCGTTGGTACGCCCGATGCAGGCAGCTATTGGCGCATCATCGCCGAGCACGGTGTGGAAGTGATGTTCACAGCCCCCACTGCCTTGCGTGCGATCAAGAAAGAAGATGCCGACGGTAATTTCGCGCGCCGATATGATCTTTCAAAATTCCGCGCGCTTTATCTGGCCGGCGAACGTGCCGATCCCGACACGATCCACTGGGCTGAAAATCTGCTCGGTTGTCCGGTGATCGATCATTGGTGGCAAACCGAAAGCGGCTGGCCGATGGTCGCCAATCCGCTTGGTCTCGGACTGCTCGAAACCAAATATGGCTCGCCTGCCGTCTGTCTGCCCGGCTATGACATCCGCGTGCTCGACGATGCCGGCCATGAAGTCGAACGTGGCCAACTTGGAAATATCCTTATCAAGCTGCCATTGCCGCCCGGTTGTCTGCCAACTCTGTGGAACGCCGATGAGCGATTTCGCAAAGCTTATCTCAACGAGTTTCCCGGCTATTATAAAACCGCCGATGCGGGCTACATGGATGAAGACGGCTATCTCTACATCATGAGCCGAACCGACGACATCATCAATGTCGCAGGACATCGTCTGTCGACAGGTGCCATGGAGGAAGTGCTTTCCAGCCATCCGGACGTTGCAGAATGTGCGGTGCTTGGCATCTCCGATTCCGTCAAAGGACAGGTGCCTTGCGGCTTCCTTGTGCTGAAATCCAACATCGACCGTGATGAGCACGAGGTTGAAAAGGAATGCGTGAGCATGATTCGCGACGCCATCGGACCGATTGCCGCCTTCCGCCTCGCCCTGACCGTCAAACGTCTGCCAAAAACCCGTTCCGGAAAGATACTGCGCTCAACAATCCAGAAAATCGCTGATGGTGAGGACTGGAAAATGCCCGCCACCATCGATGATCCGGTGATTCTCGATGAAATCAGCACAGTTTTGCGCGAGCGTCATATCGGCCTGGCCTTTGCCTGACCTTTTATTATCGCGCATCTAGAACGCTTGACCGGCGAAAGTCGCCGGTCCACTCTCCGTCAAAAATCGGAGAATGATCAATGCAGTTAGAAGGCAAGGTGGCAATCGTCACGGGTGCTGCCCGCGGTATTGGCTATGCCATTGCCAAGCGCTTCCTGATGGATGGCGCAAGTGTCGTTTTGTCGGATGTCGATGGCGCAGGTGCCACAAAAGCAGTCAGGGATCTGGAGCAATATGGCCGGGTTCTCGCCATTGCCTGCGATGTGGGCGACAAACTCGATATTCATAATCTGCTGACCTATGCCACGACCAATCTTGGTGAGATCGACATCCTCGTCAACAATGCAGGCATCGTGCATCAGGCAGAGTTTCTCGACCTGAAAGAAGATGACTTCGACCGCGTGATGCGCGTCAACCTCAAGGGCGCTTTTCTCTGCGGTCAAGCTGTCGCAAAACGCATGGTTGCGCGCGTGGAAGCAGGCGGCGAGGCTGGCAGCATCATCAATATGTCGTCGATCAACGCGATATTCGGTCTGCCCAATCAGCTTGCCTATTCCGTGTCAAAGGGTGGCATGAACCAACTGACACGCACGATGGCGGTAGCGCTGGCAAAATGGGGCATTCGCGTCAATGCAATCGGCCCTGGCTCAATCGACACTGACATGCTGTCCGCCGTGAACAACGATGCCGAGGCACGCAAAAAGATACTCGCGCGCACGCCATTGGGTAGAATCGGACAAGCATCTGAAATTGCAGCAATAGCCTCATTTCTCGCATCGCGTGATTCAAGCTATGTGACAGGCCAGACGATCTATGCCGATGGTGGACGCTTACCACTGAGCTATACCGCAGAACCGCCTTTCAAGGCCTGATGAAATAGTTGCCGTTTGGGTATATCAGGAAGATAATAATTAACATTGCTCCTGACAGACAGCTGTCAGGAGGCCTGTGTCATAGTGCATTCTTACAGATGAGGGATTCACCATGGCACTCGCAATCGCACCACTGCTCGCAATTCTGAAAGAATATAAGCGCAGACAGGACGAACGTCGGCGCTTCGTGCGCACGCAGCGCGCATTCGACAACCTCCCAAGCGAGCTGCGCAAGGATATGGGCTGGCCGGACCGTTATCTCGAACAGCGCCGTAACGCTGCCGATGAGAGGAAATAACACCATGGCGGAAACCAAAATGGTCGGCTTCGTCTTCGTTGAGGGCTTTGCTGATTGGGAATATGGGTTTTTATCGGCATCGGCACGCGAATGGTTCGGCGTAAACACCGTCTCACTTGCTCCTGCAGGTGAGGAAGTCCGTTCGCTCAGCGGCTTTCGGCTGACACCGGATCGCAGCACGGACCCCGAAGATAATACTGATCTCGATGCCATTGCTGTCATCGGCTCCGATATCTGGGCGACGCCGCAGGCTCCCGATCTGACTGCGCTCTTGCGCGCCATCGCACAAAAATGCGGTGTGGTTGGTGGCATTTGCGGCGCAACACTTGCACTGGCTCGCGCAGGCCTCTTCAATGGGGTCAATCACACCAGCAATGGCCGCGAATGGATCGCAGAACGCGCACCGCAATATGCGGGTGCCAGCCGCTATCAGGACGTGCCCGATGCTGTTGCGGATAAGCGCATCGTTTCAGCGCCGGGTACAGCGCCCGGCACCTTCGCTGCCGCTTTTTTGGAAACGCTGTTTCCAACCGAGCGGGAGCGTATTGGCGAAATGCGTGCGCTTTTCGCACGCGAATATACTTGAGATCACCATGCGTCGAGCAGACCGCCTTTTTCAAATCGTTCAGCATCTTCGCGGCGGCAGGCTTGTCACCGCACGGCAGCTTGCCGAGCGGCTGGAAGTTTCAGAACGCACAATCTATCGCGACATTGCAGATCTGCAATCGACAGGCGTTCCTATCGATGGTGAAGCCGGCGTCGGCTATATTCTGCGGCAGGGGTTTGAACTACCGCCACTGATGTTTACGCGTGATGAAATCGTGGCACTTGTTGCGGGCGCCCGCTTGATCCGTGCATGGGGCGGCGTTTCAATGGCGCGCGGTGCAGAAGAAGCCCTGGTCAAGATCGAAGCCGTTCTGCCCAAAGAAGAACGCGCGCGCATCACCGGCACGCAAATCCATGCACCGTCTGCATCAATCAGCGTAAGCGAACGCCGTATCATCGATGCCGTCGAGCGCGCAGTTGATGAAGGCACGGTTCTCAACATCCGGTATCGCGATCTGGAAGCCCGTGAGAGCGAGCGGGATATCCGTCCGCTTGGTCTGTGGTTCTGGGGCAAGGTCTGGACTGTGATCGGCTGGTGCGAATTGCGTAATGCTTTCCGCACGTTTCGGACCGACCGCATCATCGCTGCTGACAAATCAGGCCGCACCTTCCGCTCAGAGCGCGGCAAAACACTGGCAGATTTTTACCGGTTGATGGAAATGAGCGAGTACAACGCATTCAAGGACTAGAGCGCCGCGCGCCCTTTTGGGCGCACAAAGGTCGCTCTAACACTTTATGTTTACAGCATAATTTTACCTTAAACTGATTCAAGTTTAAGGAATTATGCTGTAGAGCGCCGGGCGTCGTGCCAGACGCTCAAACGTCACGCTTACCTTCCCAAGCAACAAAAAACCCGCCAGAACGGCGGGTTTTTTGTTCAGTCGAAGAAATCTTATTCTTCGTCTTCGTCGGTGTTCGAGCCCTTCAGCGAGGAGAGCTTTGCGAAAACCTTGTCCGCATCCAGCTCTTCTTCTTCAGGCTTCTCATCACGGTAATCGAAGTTTTCAGTCGCCGATGCTGGCAGCAATGTGCTGTCAGATTCAACAACTGGACGGTTGCGCGCTGCGCGCTCGACTTCAAGGTCGAGATCGATCTGCGAGCAAAGGCCGAGCGTGACAGGGTCCATTGCAGTCAGGCTTGCCGAGTTCCAGTGAGTGCGATTGCGAATCTGCTCAATGGTCGACTTGGTCGTGCCGATCAGACGCGAAACCTGTGCATCCTTGAGTTCAGGATGATTGCGCACCAGCCAGAGAATCGCATTCGGACGATCCTGACGCTTGGACAGCGGCGTATAACGCGGGCCCTTGCGCTTGGCTTCTGGAACGCGAACCTTTGGCTCGGAAAGCTTCAGGCGATGATACTGGTCCTTTTCGCCCTTCGCGATTTCTTCGCGCGAAAGCTGGCCGGTGATAACCGGGTCAAGTCCCTTGATACCCTGCGAGGCCTCACCGTCCGCAATAGCCTTTACTTCGAGCGGATGCAGCTTGCAGAGAGCCGCGATCTGGTCAAAGGACAGAGCCGTATTATCAACGAGCCAGACTGCCGTTGCCTTCGGCATAAGAAGCTGGGTGGCCATTAGATATAATCCTCTTGTTCGTCCGCTCCGGTAGGGCGGGCCGTGGGAAAAACCACAAATTCCGGGAAATCACGGTCTATATATATTTTTTTTGTGCGCAGAGCAAGAAACTGCTGCCATGACATCCCAGGTTCTCTCGCAAATCTATTAGGTCAAGCGACATCAAGCACGATTTTGCCAATGTGCTGGCTGCCTTCCATACGATCATGCGCCCGCCAAGCATCTTTAAGCGGGAAGATCATATCCATCACAGGGGCGACCTGACGCTGTGCCAAAAGTGGCCAGACTTTCGCTTCCAATTCGCGTGCGATGCCTGCCTTGAACTCAACCGAACGTGATCGCAATGTCGAGCCGGTATGGGTCAGGCGCTTTGTCATCAGGATTGCGAAATTAGCCGTTGCCTTTGCCCCGTTCAGGAAGGCAATCTGCACGATGCGACCATCTTCGGCAGCCGCCTTGTAATTACGGTCAACGTAATCGCCACCAACCATATCGAGGATCACATCGGCTCCCTTGCCGCCGGTCATCTCTTTGACGACAGCGACAAAATCTTCGTCGCGATAATTAATCGCGCGATCAGCGCCAAGCTTTAAACAGGCATCGCACTTTGCTTGGGAGCCAGCCGTTACAATAACGCTTGCGCCAAAGGCTTTGCCAAGCTGAATAGCCGTCGTGCCAATTCCTGACGAGCCGCCATGGATCAGCAGGGTTTCGCCTTCTTTAAGGCCACCGCGTTCAAATACATTGTGCCAGACCGTGAAGAAGGTCTCAGGGATGGCTGCGGCCTCGATATATCCATAGCCCGACGGCAGAGGCAGCGCAGTAGTTTCATGCACGGTGGCATATTCTGCATAGCCGCCACCGGCAAGCAGCGCCACGACCTGATCGCCGATGCGATAGCGTTTCACACCCTCACCGATCGCAACGATGTCACCGGCAATTTCAAGCCCTGGTATGTCCGACGCGCCGGGTGGCGGCGCATAACTGCCCTGACGCTGCAACACATCTGGCCGGTTCACGCCTGCCGCCCGAACCCGCACCAGCACCTCGCCTGCCTTCGGCTCGGGCACCGAGCGCTGTACGGAACGCAATACATTGGCGTCGCCCGGCTCGGAAATTTCGATTGCGGTCATCTGGGAAGGCAATTCAGCCATCATGATCAAAGCTCCTGTTAAAATCTCTCGTCGCAGAAATACCGCACACACAACTGCACAAATACATCCTGCTCATTTTCAGAGAATTCATCATCGATTTCTGGAAATATATATGCGAAGATTCAAGGTGTTATAGCATTTCCAGCAAAAGTGCGACGCGGTTTTGCGTCGGATAATGCGTAAAAACAAACAGTTACAGCGGTTCCAACGATTCTTTCTTAACTGAAACCGCTGTAAATCTTTTCTGTCTTTATAAGCACGCCATAGACTCCGGAGGAAGGCCATGAGCGGTTTTGATGAAGAGGTCAAAAAGCCACGCGAAAGCGTCGTTCTCAGCGAGGATGAGCTGTCTCTGCTGTCGGTGATCGAAATCGACCAGCGTATCGCTTTGCTACAATCCGAAATCGAACGTCTGAAAGCAGAAAGGCTCCGAAAGGGCGACAGCCGCGCGGCTGCAGAAGCTCTTTTCCGCTGAGGCGGCACGTTTTCGCCTCAGTATCAGAGATAAATCAAAGCCACTTCAATACGGCTTCATGAAATTCCGGGAACGTAATATTGCGTATTTACATTCAGGTTCTGGCGCTGCTTTGCGGCACAGCCTTTCTCTTGATGGCCTCTGGCCTGCATGGCCTGTTGCTGCCCTTGCGCGGCGGAGTTGAAGGCTTCTCCGTTGCTTCACTTGGTATGCTGGGCACGACATGGGCGGGCGGTTTTGTAGCTGGCTGCCTTTTCGCCCCGCGCCTGGTGCGACGTGTCGGCCATGTCCGCGCTTTTGGCTGTTTTGCAGCTTCCGCCGCCATCATCGCTCTTTTGTCAGGCATCTATATCGATGCAATCTCATGGATCATTCTGCGAACCTTCACCGGCTTCTCGATGGCAGGCGCTTTCATGGTGATCGAAAGCTGGCTGAACGAGCGCGCCACCAATGAGTCCCGCGGCAAGATTTTCGGCCTCTATATGATGGTCAACTATGGTGCCACCATGAGCGGCCAGATGATGGTGGCAAATGGTGATATCAGGAGCGATCATCTGTTCATGATCACCGGCATTCTTTTCTGCCTGGCACTGATACCCACCGCCATGTCGACAGCGGTAAGCCCAAAACCGCTGACCGAAGTACAGCTCGATCTTAAGGCGCTTTACCGCAATTCACCTGCCGCCTTCGTCGGCTGCATCCTGATCGGCATAGCGAATGGTGCTTGGGGTACACTTGGCGCTGTTTTCGGCGCAAAATCGGGCATTTCAACCACCGAAATCGCGCTTATGGTCAGCGTAACCATCGCAGCTGGTGCCTTGATGCAAATCCCGGTCGGGCGAATTTCCGACCTGATAGACCGGCGTTATGTTCTGGCCGGTGTTGCTTCTCTCGCAGCCTTTGTCGGTCTTATGGCCTTCATCATCGGCCCGTCCAATGGCAAGGTCATCATCATTATGACCGGCTGCTATGGCGCGCTGGCCTATGCGCTTTACCCGGTTGCCGTCGCCCACGCAAACGACCATGCCTCGGCGGAAAGCTTTGTGAAAGTATCGAGCGGCTTGCTGTTGCTTTATGGCTTCGGCACGATGCTGGGACCGTTGCTTGCAGCCGCTGCCATGGATATCTTCTGGCCATCGGGGCTGTTTGCCATCACAGCGCTCTCGCATATTTCCATCACAGCCTATGCGCTGTTCCGCTCACGCAAGCGGGCATCCGTGCCAAAGGCTGAAAAGGAACAGTTCAAGAGTATGCCGTCTGTGAAAAGTGCAACTCCTGAAGCCATGAACCTTGATCCAAGGGCTGAAGCGGAGGGCTGAGCACCCGCTTCAGATAGACAACAAAAAAGCAGCGAATATTCGCTGCTTTCTTCGGTGTCTTTTAAAGCATTTTCGGCAAAATTGCGAAGCGGTTTTGCGTGGGATAATGCGATAAAAACAGGAAATGCTCTATGGTGAGCACCTTTGCAAAATCATTTGATTTTAAAAGCTGATGTGCGGCGGCTGTTGCACAGCCGCCAATATCAGTAACAGTACCATCCTGTTGATCATCACCAACGGCGATTGAAATACCGTTTAAAACTCCTGTGTTTAATGTCGTGTCACCTGAGTTTTAAGTTTCTCGATCTGCTCCTTGAGTACGAGTTTCTTGCGCTTGAGAGAAGTAACATGCAGGTCATCAATTGCCGGTGACGCTAAAGCCTCGGAGATTTCCTCTTCCAAAGCGCCGTGCTTCTGTTCAAGCGTGGCAAGATGGGACTCGATAGCCATCATCAATTCTCCTTTGAATGATTACCCAAAGGACAGAGCCATGTAGCAGTTTTGCCAACAGAATGGCTCCATCCGCTCTCACCTGCGCAAACGCCCGGTACACCTCCTGTTATCCGGGCCAATTACGCAGTCCCGGCTGCCATTCAACAGTTTGTCAGTCGAAACTTCCGGCAACCGTTGTTCATGACAGAACAATGACACTGTGGCATGAGTTTGGTGGAAAGTCGAATTTGTTTTGGTAGCATTTTCCAATCACGAAAAATGTGATAAAGGCTTCGCTCGAAACGGGTCTGCCCCAATCTGGTGCGGCCCGTAATATCATTCTGGAACAATACGGGGCAAACCGCATGTCCGATCAGGAACAGGCCGAAATCAGATTGGCCGTAGCACGTCTGAAACAGGAACACGCGGATTTCGATGCAGCCATAAATGCCATGATGCAGGTGGGCTGCGATCAGCTGCGCATTCAGCGCATGAAAAAGAAAAAACTCGCCATCAAGGATAAGCTGCAGGAAATGGAAGATCAGGTCATCCCTGACATCATCGCCTGAGCATCTGACAAAAGACGTTTTACAGCCGGGGTTCGCCCGGCTTTGTTTTTCAATATACCAACCACCAAACGATTGAAGCGGAGCAGGAAGGATCAATGAGCGTGAGTGCAGACGTCGCCATCATCATGGGCAGCCAGTCCGATTGGGAAACCATGCGTCATGCAGCAGACACACTGGAGGCTCTCGGCATTTCGTTTGACGCCCGCATCGTCTCTGCGCATCGCACACCAGACCGCCTCGTCGCTTTCGCCAAAGGCGCAAAGGCTGAGGGCTTCAAGGTCGTGATCGCCGGCGCCGGTGGCGCAGCTCACCTTCCCGGCATGGCAGCAGCCATGACCCCTCTTCCGGTCTTTGGTGTGCCAGTGCAGTCGAAAGCCCTTTCCGGACAGGACTCGCTCCTTTCGATTGTGCAGATGCCAGCAGGCATTCCGGTCGGCACGCTCGCTATCGGTCGCGCCGGTGCCGTCAATGCTGCTCTGCTTGCAGCAGCCGTTCTCGCACTTTACGACGATGCACTTGCTGCTCGTCTTGACGAATGGCGCACAGCGCAAACCGAAAGCGTCGCTGAACGCCCATCGGACGAGGTCTGATATGGCAAATTCCGCACTGAAGGCTGGATCAACGATCGGCATTATCGGCGGCGGCCAGTTGGGTCGTATGCTGGCCATGGCAGCCGCACGCCTTGGCTATGAGACGATCATTCTGGAGCCACAGGCAGATTGCCCGGCGGCTCAGGTGGCAAATCGCCAGATCATTGCAGCCTATGATGATCCCACTGCTCTTGCTGAGCTTGCAGCGGCCTCCGACGTTATCACCTATGAATTCGAGAACGTGCCGGTATCGGCCGCAGACAAGCTTGCAGAATCGGCGCTCGTTTTCCCGCCACCGGCAGCGCTTGAAATCTCGCAGGATCGCTTCACCGAGAAGCAGTTCCTCAATGAAAGCGGTATTGAGACTGCGCCCTGGCGCCTTGTCGATGATGAGGAAACGCTCATTGCAGCGCTCGGTGCTTTGGGAGAACGCGGCATTCTGAAAACCCGCCGTCTCGGCTATGATGGCAAAGGGCAGGTTCGCCTGACGTCGCTTGATGAGAATGAAGCGCATGCAGCACTTGAGACAATCAAGCACGCACCGGCAATTCTCGAAGGCTTTGTCGCATTCGAGCGCGAAGTCTCGGTCATTGCAGCCCGTGATCGCGACGGCAATGTAGCAATCTTCGATATTGCGGAAAACGTTCATAAGGACGGCATTCTCGCAACCTCAACGGTTCCAGCCGCCATCTCGGCTCAGACAGCAGAAGCTGCCAGCAAGGCCGCTGAGAAGCTCCTGCATGCGCTTGATTATGTCGGCGTGCTTGGTCTGGAATTCTTCGTTCTTGCGGATGGCACACTGCTTGCCAATGAATTTGCACCACGCGTTCACAATTCCGGCCACTGGACGGAAGCCGCTTGCGCGATCTCGCAGTTCGAGCAGCACATTCGCGCCGTTGCAAGCCTCCCGCTGGGCGACACCGTGCGCCATTCGGATTGTGTGATGGAGAATCTGATCGGCGATGACGTCGAAAAGGTGCCAGCGATTCTCGCAGAATCGAATGCTGTGCTGCATCTCTACGGTAAGAAAGAAGCGCGCCCAGGCCGCAAGATGGGTCACGTAACCCGTATAAAGCCCCGTGCAAACTAAACTTCATGGAGGAATCTGTCAGATTCTTCCGTGAACAGCCCCTGCGGCCAAGATTTTCCGAACCTGACTTCGTGAATCTGCGGCGCAGGAGTTGACATTTGGCTGGAATATTGTGTATTTCGGCCAACCCTTCGGGCAGGAATACTGCCTGTAACCAATTGGCGCCTTGGGCGCCTGTTTTTATGAAGCCCCGAGACATGTCATGTCGATGGGCCAACCAAGACCGGTGATTGACATGAAGATCAAGAATTCGCTCAAGGCGCTCAAGGCCCGTCATCGTGACTGCCAGCTCGTTCGCCGCAAGGGCCGCGTTTACATCATCAATAAGACTGCTCCGCGCTTCAAGGCACGTCAGGGCTAATCTTATTTCTGATTTTGCATTTGACGTTCCGCTGCGTATAATGAAAATTATGCGCATGCGGAACGTTTTTGCTTATCTGAACAATTCTTCGCTTCTGATTACGCTTGGCCTTTCGGCCCTGATCAGTGCGTCTTCGGCCTATGCCGAAACAAAGCCGTCCCTGACAGCACCGATTACCCCGGTGCAGGTTGGCACTGACAGCGACCAGAAGCCCGCTCCCAAAGAACAAAATCAAGCCGAACAAACGCCGGAAGAGCGCCTCGACAAGCTCTTTGCCGACCTCAAGCGCACCTCTGACGAAACCAAGGCACGTCGACTCACCGTCCAGATTAATCAGATCTGGTCACAGTCGGGCAGCGCGACGATTGATCTTCTCATTCAGTGGGCAAGTGCTGCCATGCTGGAAAAGCGCTACACATCGGCGCTCGATTTCCTGAATGAAGCCATTGCGCTCAATCCGGACTATGCAGAAGCATGGAACCGTCGCGCCACCGTCTATTTCCTGCGTAACGACTATGCGCACGCCATGTACGACATCAATCGTACTCTGGAGCTTGAACCGCGCCACTACGGTGCCCTGACAGGCATGGCGGAGATACTGCGCGCGCGTGGGCTGAAGGAACAGGCTTTGAAAGCCTATGAGCAGGCACTGCAGATCAATCCTATGATGCGAGATGCTCAGAAGAGCTTGCTCGATCTCACAGAAGAGCTGAGCGACACCCGCACCTGATTCTCTCACAGAGATACAAACAAAAACGCGCCCCGAAAGGAGCGCGTTTTGTACTTCTATCATGCACCCAAACTAGGTACTTCTATATTAGTCAGTGGAAGACTGACCATCAGCGCCGATATAGGCGATGCGTAGGAGGTTGGTGGCACCTGGCGTTCCGAATGGTACGCCTGCGGTGACGATCAGACGATCACCAGCCTTGCCGAACTCTTCCTTGAAGGCGACCTGACAAGCATGGTCGACCATGTCTTCCAGATCGTGTGCATCTTCAGTCACAACACAATGCAGACCCCAGACAACCGAAAGACGGCGTGCGGTTTCAACAATCGGCGACAGTGCGATGATTGACGTGCGTGGGCGTTCACGCGCAGCGCGCAGACCCGTTGCACCCGAAGCCGTATAGGTGACGATAGCCGACAGGTTAAGCGTTTCAGCGATCTGACGAGCAGCAAGGGCAATCGCGTCAGAACCGGTTGGTTCTGGGATTGCGCGCTGTGCATCGAGAATGCCCGGATAGGTCGGCTCACGTTCGACCTTTTCCGCGATGCGGTTCATGGTTGCGACAGCTTCAACCGGATACTGACCGGAAGCAGATTCTGCCGAAAGCATGACAGCGTCAGCACCTTCAAACACTGCGGTCGCAACGTCCGATACTTCAGCGCGGGTCGGAACCGGTGCAGTGATCATCGATTCAAGCATCTGCGTGGCAACCACTACTGGCTTACCAGCGCGGCGTGCCTTGCGGATCATCTGCTTCTGAATGCCGGGAACGCTTTCCAGCGGCATTTCAACGCCGAGATCGCCACGCGCAACCATGATCGCGTCAGAGAGCTCAATGATCTCATCAAGACGGGTCACAGCCTGCGGCTTTTCGATCTTCGACATCAGGCCGACCTTGCCGCCCGAAATCTTGCGTGCTTCGATCAGATCTTCAGGGCGCTGAATGAACGACAGGGCAACCCAGTCAATTTCTTCCTGCAAAACAGCATGAAAATCTTTGAAGTCTTTTTCCGTCAGTGCGCCGACACCCAGCGTGGTATCCGGCAAGCTGACGCCCTTACGATCCGAAATGCTGGTGCCTGCAACAACCTTGCAGCGGATCGACTTGCCGTCGCTTGCTTCAGCAATCAGCTCCAGCTTGCCGTCGTCGATGAGAAGGCGGTGGCCCGGCTCAACAGCTTCCAGAATTTCCGGATGCGGAAGATAGACGCGGGTTTCGTCGCCAAGCTCTTCATTGTTGTCGAGCGTGAAAGTCTGGCCTGCAACGAGTGCGACCTTTGTATTCTTGAACTTGCCAACGCGCAGCTTTGGACCTTGAAGGTCGGCCAGAATACCGATCGGGCGACCCAGTTCCTTTTCCACATTACGGATACGCTTGACGAGCGTGCGCATCAGATCATGATCCGCATGGCTCATATTGATACGGAAGACGTCTGCGCCAGCTTCAAAAAGCTTGCGGATAACGGACTCCTCGCCTGACGCCGGGCCGAGTGTGGCGAGAATCTTGACCTTGCGGTTGCGTTTCATTGGTTATTCGTTCCTGTAACTGTGGAGTTTTCTAACGGCGTTTCATCGGTGAGCTGTACCATCCAGCTCGATTGTTCCCCGGTATCGTATTCCTGGAAGCCATTGCGTTGAAACCCGCGTGCAAAACAGTCCTGAACACCGGTGATGCGGAATTCCTTTTCCGCCACACACATGTTCACTTTGCCTTCCCAGCGACCACCACTCTGAGAATCCTCAGCGTAAAGATAATAATAGCGCGAGGTCAGAGGCCCTTCGATCAGGGTTTTGCAGGTGGAACCATCAATGTGCCACCAGCCCTCCGTCACCCAACCAGCTTTGGCTCTGTAGCCAATGGCAACGCCAACGAGATTCTGGGTTGAGTTGCATACTCGAAAATCGGCCCGCGCTTCCATGGATGTCATCCCCAGAGCACCAATCAGCACACTGGAAAACAAACCCAAAAACATTGGAAGTCGCATTCGCCGAACTCCTTCAGCCCGCAATCGCTTTTGTCTCACGCAAGGAAATCCTCTTTCGGTCGCTCTCTTTTCGGCAGTTTCGCCTTTGATGTCAACGCAATCCCGGAGAGAACAAATCAGTTACAGCATTTCCATTCGAACTGCATAGCGATTTCAGCGCGATTTAAACGATTAGATTCGTTCCTTTGCCGCATTCCGGAAACTCCTTCCCCATTCTTTTGAGAATGATCGTTGCAATCCCGGCTTTCTCATGACAGAGCTGAAACTACTTGTGATTTATGACAGAAATCCTACCTAAGAAGCTGCATCCATGTCATTTGATCCGTCCTTTTCCCCCGTCTATCAGGTCGACGGCAATCGCAGCCTCGGCCTGCTGTTGACCGCCGACCATGCCCGCCGTGATTTGCCGGCTGAATATGGTAGCCTTGGCTTGGCGCAAAGCGAGTTCGAGCGGCATATCGCCTATGATATCGGCGTTGAGGAACTGACACGTCAATTGGCTGCGAAGCTTGATGCACCAGCCGTCATGGGTGGCTTTTCACGCCTGCTGATCGATCCTAATCGCGGCGAAGATGATCCGACGCTTATCATGCAATTGTCTGATGGTGCGGTGATCTCCGGCAATTATCCGATGTCCCCCGAACAGCGCGAAATCCGCCTCGACCGCTTTTATCGCCCCTATCATGATGCAGTTGCATCCATAAGCACGCGGGTTGCAGCCGAAAGCGGGAAAGCCCCATTCATCGTCTCGATCCATTCGTTCACGCCAAACTGGCGCGGCAAGGATCGTCCGTGGCAAATCGGATTGCTTTGGGATTCTGATCCGCGCGCCGTTACACCGCTGCTTTCCATGCTGCGCAAAGAGCCGGGCCTCATTGTCGGAGATAACGAGCCTTATGATGGCGCACTTAAAAACGATGCCATGTATCGTCATGCAACGGCGCGTGGCTATGCGCATGTTCTGATTGAGGTGCGTCAGGATCTGATTGCTGACAAGGCGGGTGCGCGTGAATGGGCCGACCGGCTTGCCCCCATGCTTAATACCATCAACGCCATGCCGGAAATCCACGAAATCCGCCATTATGGTTCGCGTTCAGGCCCGGTTCCACATCTGACAGACTGACGCTTTACCCGCTATCCACAGCCCGTCGACGATAAAAAGTGCATTTCCAAGCCCACTGGCTCTTAATTTTGCCTGCGACTCGCAGAAAAACTAAGTCCAACTTTCGGCAACGGTCCTGTTCCTGTAACGGATGACCTTTGACCCGCATTCATAATCGACTTTGAATTGGAGAAACCCGTGAGCGACGACATTACCAGCGAAGCCCAGACCATCGCCGTAGGCCAGTTGCGTGCTTTCATCGAGCGCATCGAGCGTCTTGAAGAAGAAAAAAAGACCATCGGCGACGATATCAAGGAAGTTTACGCGGAATTGAAGGGTTCGGGGTTTGACAGCAAGGTCGTAAGGACCATTATTCGTCTGCGTAAAAAAGAAGACCATGAACGTCAGGAAGAAGAAGCCATGCTCCAGCTTTATATGGATGCACTTGGTATGGGCTGACATTTAGGGCGCGGTGCGTCCGGCCTGTTGCTTCTTCCTGAAATCGAAGCCCTGCGAATTCGCCGGAATTCGTACACACAGGAAGGGGATAGGGTCCATGGAGTTTAGAAAACTCGGACGTACTGAACTCGAGGTTTCGCCGCTTTGTTTTGGCGGCAATGTGTTTGGCTGGACGGTCGATGAAGCAACATCATTTTCGCTTCTCGACCGTTTTGTCGATGCCGGTCTCAATTTCATCGATACTGCGGACGTGTATTCCGCATGGGCACCAGGCAATATCGGCGGTGAATCCGAAACTATTATTGGCAACTGGCTGAAATCCCGCGGCCTGCGCCACAAGGTTGTGATTGCCACCAAGGTCGGTTCTGAAATGGGCCCCGACGAAAAAGGCCTTTCACCAAGCTATATCCGCAAAGCCGTCGATGCCTCCCTCAAACGGCTGCAAACCGACTATATCGATCTTTACCAGTCGCACTGGGATGATCCCGAAACCCCGTTTGAAGATGTTCTTGGCACCTATCAGGAGCTGATCAAGGCCGGTAAAGTCCGTGCAATCGGCGCATCCAATCTGACACCGGAACGTCTGACAGAATCGCTTGATGTTGCGAAGAAGCATGACCTGCCGCGCTACGAGAGCTTGCAGCCGCTTTACAATCTCTATGACAGATCGGCTTTTGAAGATGGGCTTGAAGCGATCTGCCGCGACAATGAGTTGGGCGTTATCAATTATTATTCGCTGGCTTCCGGCTTCCTGACCGGCAAATACCGCTCAAAAGACGATCTCGGCCAGAGTGCGCGCGGTCAAACGGTTGAGAAATACCTGACGGATCGCGGGTCGCGGATTATTGCGGCACTTGATCAGGTTGCTCGTGCCAATGACGCTAAACCGGCGCAAATCGCAATTGCCTGGCTAATTGCGAGACCATCCATTACGGCACCAATCGCCAGCGCCACGCGCCTCACACAGCTCAATGAGCTGCTCGATGCCGCACAGATCAAGCTCGATGCTGAAGCGATTGCCCTGCTCGACAAGGCAAGCGCTTAACCAGAAACGAAACGGAAGGGTAAACTACCCTTCCAGTTCTTCGCGCAACATCTCCAGCTCCAGCCATTCTTCTTCCATGGCAGAGTGTTCAGAGCGCTTCTTTTCAAGAAGATCGGCAGTCTTTGCAAAAAGCGTCGGGTCTTTAGTATAAAGCTGCGGGTCGGCGAGCTTGCCTTCCAGCACAGTCATTTCCTTTGCCAAAGCATCCATTTTGCCGGGTAAGGTTTCGAGCGCGAATTTCTGCTTATAGGAAAGCTTGCGCTTTTCATCGCGTTTGGGCTGCGGTGCATCCCCACCTTTTTCGTCAGTGCGAGCTGTCGTCGTCTTGACGTTGCGTTTTGCCAACGCCTGCTCTTTACGCTGTGCCATCATATCGGCATAGCCACCGGCATATTCGAGCCAGTTACCATCACCTTCCGGCGCGATTACTGACGTTACCGTGCGATCAAGGAAATCGCGGTCGTGGCTCACAAGAATGACCGTTCCCGGAAAGCCGGAAACCAGTTCCTGCAACAGATCGAGCGTTTCCATGTCGAGATCGTTGGTAGGCTCGTCAAGGATCAGCAGATTGGCAGGCCGTGCCAGAACGCGCGCCAACATCAGACGTGCCCGCTCACCACCGGAAAGTTCGCGGATTGGTGTCCGCGCTTGTTCCGGCTGGAACAGGAAGTCTTTCATGTAGGAAACGACATGGCGCTGCTCGCCATTGACCACGAGGCTTTCGCCACGCCCGTCTGTGAGATAATGCGCGAGCGTGTCATCAAGGTTCAGGCTTTCACGCTTCTGATCGAGCTCGGCCATTTCCAGATTGACGCCAAGGCGCAATGTACCGGAATCAGGCTCAAGCTTGCCGGTCAGCATCGACAAAAGCGTCGTCTTGCCTGCGCCGTTTGGACCAACAAGACCGATACGGTCTCCACGTTGAACACGCGTCGAAAAATCCTGAACGAGAACGCGCTCGCCATAAGCCTTGTTCAGCTTCTTCGCTTCAATCACCAGCTTGCCGGATTCCTTGGAATCACTGGCCGCCAGAACAGCTGTACCCTGTGCCTTGCGGTGATTGCGGAAATCAGCGCGCATGGAATGCAACTCACCAAGACGGCGCATATTGCGCTTGCGGCGAGCGGTTACGCCATAGCGCAACCAATGTTCCTCGCGCGCAATCTGGCGCCCAAGCTTGTGATGGTCGCGTTCTTCTTCTTCGAGAACCTTGTCACGCCATTCCTCAAAATGACCAAAGCCCTGATCGATGCGGCGGGTAAGGCCGCGATCAAGCCAAACTGTCGAACGGCTGACATTCTCCAGAAAGCGGCGGTCGTGCGAGATTAGAACGATGGCTGAACGGATCTGACGCAGCTCACCTTCAAGCCATTCAATCGTTGTCAGATCGAGATGGTTGGTCGGCTCATCGAGCAACAATACATCAGGCTGTGGAGCAATCACGCGGGCAAGCGCTGCACGACGTGCTTCACCACCTGACAGATGATCGGGCTTTTCCTCGCCGGTAAGCCCCAGATGTTCCAGCAGATAGGTCACACGATGCGGATCGTCTGTTGGTCCAAGACCGGCTTCCACATACGCACGGACATTGGCAAAGCCATCAAGATCAGGCACCTGCGGCAGATAACGGATAGTGGCACCCGGATGCTTGTAGATTTCGCCAGAGGTCGCTTCGACCATACCGGCGGCAATTTTAAGCAGAGTGGATTTGCCGGAACCATTGCGTCCGACCAGCGCGATGCGGTCGCCCTCGCTAACCGAGAGGGCTGCGTCCTCAAGCAGCGGCGTGCCGCCAAAGGTTAGCTTGATCTGATCGAGGCGAAGAAGCGGAGGTGCCATGGTTCTCTTTGAAAAATGCCGTTGAAATTTCTGCCCTGCTTGTCGAGGACAAAACGCATTCTGTCAAATGGGTATGGCCAAAAAAGAAACAGGCCGGGTTTCCCCGGCCTGTTTGTTGAATTCAAAACCGCTCAGCGGCTTGGGCACCTTAGTTACAAGGTGCTTCGTATGTGCGACCGTAATTGTCGCGGTAACGGCAGTACTGAACGCCATTACGGGTCTGTGCTGCACCGAGAAGCGTACCAGCGACGCCACCGATAGCTGCACCAGCCAGAGCACCGCGACCGCTGCCGCCAATTGCACCGCCAGCGAGCGCACCAAGAGCTGCACCACCAACGCCATAGCCGGCAGTACGCTGTTCAGCCGTCGTGCATGCTGCTGTTGAGAACGCAAGCGCGCCGACGATTGCAATCATGGAAAGACGTGATTTCATGAAACAATCTCCTACTTAAAGTTACACCAACACCGACTTTGCGTCCCCAATTTCGGCGTAAAGCAGATCTTACCCGCTTGGGAACATTTACAATACGTTTCGACCGTCAGCGTCAAGCAGTTTCAATTGATAAGGTTAGCAGCCATCCTAAAGCGGGGTCTCTTCACCAAAGTTAGCTACGAGTATCGCAAGACCAGAACGCACGGAAACACAAAGAGTTCCACGCACAATGTTGGATACGGTCCAGGAAGAGCCGAAAGGCAGTGTCACATTATCTAACGGCCACTCGGCATTTTTGATCGACAAACCTTCAACTGTGCAGAAATTTATGACGCTGAACGATGTGCCATCTGCAAAATCATAGAGATAATCACCCGGCACCAGCGGCCATGCTTCTTCCTCTCCACTTGAGAGAAGAATGTTGCGACCGTCCGCTGCCTGAGCTGTCGCCATGGTGAGGTGCAACAGCGTATGATCGGTGCGGGCGCCGCCAAAAGCGCCGCACAAAATGACCTTTTCGGCGCCACGCTCATAGGCTTCCGACAGCGCAAGCTCACCATCGGTCATGTCTTTGGCGCGCGGAAAACTCTTCTGCGGCACATGGGCATACTGCTTTTGCAAAGCATCGGAAGCGGAATCGAAATCCCCCAGCCACAGTTCCGGCTCCACGTCCAGCGCGGCCGCATGACGTATGCCACTGTCCGCCGCAAGAACACGCGCTCCTGCAATCTGGCTTTTCAGGCGATCCGTGACGACGAGATCGCCGCCGAGTAGAATGACAAATGTGCTCATAAACCGCTCATAACATGCAGAAATTATAGCTGAAAGCCCGCATTGCGATCCCTTGCCCTTCGTGATGCAAACATCTATTGTCAGCCCTGCTCTAACGGGGTGCCATTCAATCTCTGAATGGCTGAGAGGCCGCACTCCGGCTAACCCGCTGAACCTGATCCGGTTTGTACCGGCGGAGGGATTAGATGCTGACCGATTTCCCAAGCGGCGCTCAATCTTTTCGAATAAAAGAAAGGAATGCCGTTATGCGGCTTTTATCTCTGCTTACCCTGTCGCTGACCGCAGCTTTTGCCTTTGCGCCTGTTGCACAGGCCAAAGACAAGCTGACCATCTATACCTATGACAGCTTCGTTTCCGAGTGGGGTCCAGGCCCAAAGGTCAAGGAAAACTTCGAGAAAGAATGCGATTGCGAGCTGGAATGGGTGGCATCGGCTGATGGCGTAGCACTGCTTAATCGCCTGAAGCTTGAAGGCGGCAATACCAAAGCGGACATCGTCCTTGGCCTCGACACGAACCTGACCACGGAAGCACGCGCCACGGGCTATTTCGCGCCAAGCGGCATTGATCTTTCCAATGTCAAAGTGCCGGGCGACTTCAAGGACGATATTTTCATACCTTATGATTACGGCTATTTCGCCATCGTCTATGATTCCGAGAAACTGCCAAATCCGCCCAAAAGCCTGAAAGAGCTGGTCGAAGGCGATCCTTCGCAAAAGATAGTCATTCAGGATCCGCGCACATCGACACCGGGCCTCGGCATTCTGCTCTGGATCAAATCGGTCTATGGCGATCAGGCAGGCGAAGCATGGGAAAAGTTGCAGAAGCGCATTCTCACGGTTACTCCGGGCTGGTCGGAAGCATATGGCCTGTTCACCAAGGGTGAAGCGCCAATGGTGCTGTCCTACACCACCTCCCCTGCCTACCATATGATTGCCGAGAATACGGAACGCTATAAGGCGCTGGCTTATCCTGAAGGCAATTACCTTCAGATTGAGCTTGCCGCCCAGACAACAACGGGTGCAAAAAACCCGCTGGCGCAGAAATTCCTCGCATTTATGACCGGCCCAGGCTTTCAGGATGTAATCCCTGAAACCAACTGGATGTTCCCGGCAGGCAAAACATCTGCACCTCTTGCTGCCGCCTTCGACAAACTGCCGAAGCCGGAAAAGACACTTCTCATCCCGGCAGACGAAGTTGCAAAGAACCGCAAGGCCTGGGTCGATGAATGGCTGGCAGCTTCCAGCAAATGAGTGAAACGCTGACCAGAACCCGGCCAGTCCAGACAACGCCCGCAATCAAATCTCTTGCGGGCGTGCTGGCGCTTGGCTTTCTGGCAAGTCTGGTCGGCGGCTCACTAATCGCTCTGGGGCTTGAGGCCAGCGGCTTTAGCTTCAGCATATTTTTTGATCCCTATCTTCAGCGTATTGCACGTTTCACGATCTGGCAGGCGGTTCTGTCGAGCCTGCTTTCGGTGTTATTCGCCATTCCTGTCGCGCGCGCTCTTTATTCGGAAGGCCGTTTTCCGGGCCGCGGGCTGATCCTACGCCTTTTCGCGCTGCCGCTCGCCCTGCCCGCCCTTGTAACTGTGCTCGGCATTACCAGCATTTACGGGCGCAATGGTTTTATCGCGCAGCTATCGCAGACGCTGGGATATCCAGTACAACCCGATATTTACGGCTTGACGGGCATTCTGATCGCGCATGTGTTTTTCAATATGCCCTTGGCGGTGCGGCTCATTCTGGCAGCCTATGAATCGATTCCCGCTGACTACTGGAAACTCGCAGCACAACTCGGCATGAAGGGCAGAGCTCGCTTTCGCCTGATTGAATGGCCGACCATAAGGCGCAATCTGCCCGGCATGATCGGCCTTATCTTCATGCTCTGTGTAACGAGCTTCACAACGGTTCTCACACTCGGCGGCGGACCACGCGCCACGACGCTAGAAGTTGCAATCTATCAAAGCCTGCACTTCGACTTTGATCCAGCACGCGCCGTGGCACTCACATTGGCGCAGCTGACACTCACCGTCCTGATTATCGCAGCCTTACGCCTCACAGGTCGACCTTCGGAAGAGGGTTTCACTCTCACCACTGCCCCACGCCGCTATGGCAGGCCAGACGGCCTTGAACGCCTCTTGAACATCGTTGCGATTGGCATCGGCTTTCTCTATGTGGCCTTGCCCGTTGCGGGCATTGTGGTGTCAGGTCTTGCCGCTGATCTCATGCGCCTGATGAGCGAAAGAGCCGTATTAACTGCTATTGGCACCAGCGTTGTTCTGGGATTTGGCGCAGCGCTTCTTGCCGTCATCCTATCGCTTTCCCTTGTGATAGCGCGCGAAGCAACCAAAAGCAGGCGCTTGGCTAATTTCTTCGATACGGGTGCAAGCCTCATCCTTGTGATGCCGCCTATCGTCATTGGTGCTGGCTGGTTTATTTTGCTGCGTCACTTCACCGACCCATTCACGATGGCCCCTTTCATGGTCGTGACAGTCAATGCGGCAATGGCAATGCCTTTTGCCGTGCGCCTGCTGCGTCCGGCATGGGATACATCAGCTGTTCGTCATAATCGACTTTGCGCGCAGCTCGGCATATCCGGCTTCAACCGGTTGCGGCTCATCGACTGGCCAGCCATTCGCAGGCCTTTCGGTATGGCATTCGCATTTGCGATGGCGCTTTCGCTTGGTGATCTCGGAACCATTGCGCTTTTTGGCAGCGACGCGCTGCAAACCCTACCCTATCTGCTGTTGCAGCGTATGGGCAGCTACCGCACATTCGATGCAGCCGGCCTTGCCCTGATCCTCGGAATCTTATGTCTTTGTCTGATGATGATTGCCGACCGCGCAGCCGCGTCCCGAAAGGAAATACCGCTCCCATGAATGCGCTCAGCAAGAGTAGCCTCAGCGAAATCAAGCTCCATGATGTGCGTTTCAGCTATGGCGAAACAGTGATGGAATTCAGAGCGACCATTCCGGGCGGTGCGATTGCAGCCATTGTCGGACCCAGCGGCTCTGGCAAATCCACTCTGCTGAACCTGATCGCCGGTTTTGAAACCCCGCAGTCAGGGCAAATCAAAATCGGCAATGAAGATGTAACAAGCCTGCCGCCAGCATCTCGGCCCGTATCGATGGTGTTTCAGGAAAACAATCTGTTTGCTCATCTGAGCGTTGAACAGAATGTCGGGCTTGGCCGCTCTCCGAACCTGAAGCTCAACCAGCAGGACCGCGCCGCTATCGCGACGGCACTGGAGCGTGTGGGGCTGAAAGGCAAAGAGAACCGCAAACCCGAAGCGCTTTCGGGCGGCGAACGCCAGCGCGTCGCAATTGCACGCGCGCTGGTACGGGCAAGACCCGTTTTATTGCTGGACGAAGCCTTCGCATCGCTTGGCCCTGCTCTGCGGCACCAGATGCTCGATCTTGTGAGGGAGCTGCACAAGGAAAACGGCATGACCGTTCTGATGGTCACGCATACGCCGGAAGACGCGCTCTATCTCGACGCACTGTTGCTATTTCTCGACAATGGCCGAATTTCCGCACAAGGCCCTGCCCATGAGTTGCTGTCGCCATCTGGACCGGAAGCTTTGAAACACTATATCGGTGGTGAAACCTCAAAGCTCAAATAGAGTTAACGCTGTGGACATATTTTGTTCGCATTCGCCTTGAAGAACGGCTTTGAGGACTGATCTACTTCTTGTAGGTACTTCAGTCTATGGCTAGATTTGCGCCAATGCTATCGGTGCTGATTCAATTGCGAGGGTAAAATACTGTTCCGTCACACGACCCGTCTCCGGGCCTCCCTGTGTCTCCCCCTTTCTCTGCCAGAACGGGCACAGCGCAATTGGCGGAAACCAGCCATTGGTTTTGGCTTGCTTGCTGTCAGCCTGATTTCAGGCTGTCAGTCGATCAATTCAAGCAAAGATCTTGGGCTGCAGCCTTCCTCAAATCCTGTCACTGTTGAAAACGTGACTCGTAACGACCGGCTGGCACAGATCGGCGCGCAACAGCATCCGCGCATCCTCGCCACCTATGGCGGCGAATATAAAGATCCGAAGCTTGAGCGCATGGTCGCCAAAATCGTCGGCAATCTGACAACGGTTTCCGACAAGCCGGATCAGACCTATCGCATCACAATCCTCGACAGCCCCAACATCAATGCCTTCGCTTTGCCGGGCGGTTTTCTTTACGTAACGCGGGGCCTGCTGGCGCTGGCCAACGACTCGTCTGAAGTCGCAGCCGTCATCGCGCATGAAATGGGTCACGTCGTTGCCAATCACGGCATTCTTCGTCAGGAGAAGGAAGCCGAAACGGCTATTGCGGGTCGTGTCGCAACCGAAGTGCTGCATAATGAGAGCGCAAGCCGCGAAGCAACCATCCGCGGCAAGCTTCGTCTTGCACAGTTCTCGCGTAATCAGGAACTGCAGGCCGATGCTATTGGCATCAAGATGATTGGCGAAGCAGGCTACGATCCTTTTGCCTCCGCCCGCTTCCTGCAGTCGATGGAAGCCTATACCGATTTCCGCTCCGTATCGGGTGCAACCGATGCAAGCCTCGACTTCCTTGCAAGCCACCCGGCAACGCCACAGCGCATTCAGCTTGCGCTCGGCCACGCGCGCCGCATCGGTGCGCCGGGTGTCGGCACCACGGATCGCGATTCCTTCCTCAATGGTATCGACGGGCTGCTTTACGGCGACTCGCCAAATGAAGGCTATGTGCGTGAGCAGACCTTCATCCATCCAAAGCTCGGCGTAACCTTTACGGCTCCTGCTGGCTTCACCATCGACAATTCTGCCAATGCCGTCATGGCGAGCGGTCCGGGCGAAGTGGCAATCCGCTTTGACGGCGCATCGCTGCCTTCCGGCTCAAACCTCACCGATTATATCAAGTCGGGCTGGGTGACAGGTCTTGATGAAAGCTCGATCCGTCCGATCACGATCAACGGCATGCCTGCTGCAACTGCGAGCGCAAGCGCTGATCGCTGGCAGTTCGACATTGTGGTGATCGGCACCAACAATAAGGTCTATCGCTTCCTGACGGCTGCTCCAAAAGGCAGCACTGCTCTGCAGCCTGCATCGCAGACCGTAACACAGTCCTTCCGTCTACTGACGCCGACCGAAAAGGAAGCGCTCAAGCCATTGCGTATCCGTGTCGTGACAGTGAAGCCCGGCGATACAATGGGCAGCCTGTCCGCGCGTATGCAGGGCACAACGCGTAAACTTGAACTCTTCCGCCTGCTCAATGCCATGTCGGCGGGCGCGACAGTTTCCGTAGGTGATCGCGTCAAGATCATCAGTGAATAACGCATGTCGCATGAATAGTTTAAATCACGAGACGTTTTAAGCCCATGGAAGTCATCGTCGAGTCATTGCTTGCAGGCCAGATCGCTCCACTGGGACCGCGTGGCGCACCGAGCGGCATCGATAAGAAGCCGGTATCCGGCCCCGTTCGTTTGCTGCGTGAGGGGCTCGAATGCGACGCACAGGGCGACAGGAAAGTGCATGGCGGCCCCGAAAAGGCCGTCCATCATTACCCGCACGATCATTATGCAACCTGGGTTGACGATGTTGGTGAAAATCCGCGTCTCGAAATGCCCGGTGCCTTTGGCGAAAACATTTCCACCACCGGACTGACCGAGCATAATGTGGCGGTTGGCGATCGTTTCCGCCTTGGGAGTGCGCTCGTTGAAGTCTCGCAGGGCCGCCAGCCTTGCTGGAAGCTCAATGCCCGCTTCGACATTACGGATATGGCAATCCGCGTACAGAAGAGCGGCCGCAGTGGCTGGTATTACCGGGTTGTTGAAGAGGGTATAGTCAGCGAAGGCGACACGATGCGCCTCGTCGAGCGCCTGTCACCGGAATGGACGCTGCATCGCGTATGGCATCTGCTCTATGTGGACATGCTCAATTATGAGGAGCTGGCGTTGATGGCCCAGATTCCACACCTTGCGGACGGCTGGAAGCGCTACGCTATCCGCCGCCTTGAAAATCGCAAGGTCGAAGATTGGTCAGCCCGACTTCAGGGAAATCAGGCCTGATAAGCCGCCATCTCATGCTGGTCGAGTAACGCCAGTTTAAGCTTTTCCATTGCCCGGCTTTCAATCTGGCGAACGCGTTCCTTGGAAATACCGAGCTTTTCGCCCAGTGCTTCTAACGTCACGCCATCATCGTCGAGCCGACGCTCGCGAATGATGTGCAGCTCACGTTCGTTCAGCGCATGAAGCGCCGTATGAAGCCAGCTGACGCGACGCTCCATATCGATCGTGCTTTCCACGACTTCATCCTGCAAAGGATGATCATCGACGAGAAAATCCATCCGTGTGGAAGTGCCTGATTCATCATTATTCATTGATGCCGACAATGAACTATCGGAACCAGACAACCTGCTATCCATGAACTCGACATCTGTTGCCGAAACCCCGAGCTGGGTCGAAATTTCGCGATAGATATCGGCTTTGCTCATCGTCTCGTCTTCCTGCGCAAGCTTGGAGCGCAGACGACGAAGATTGAAGAAAAGAGACTTTTGCGCCGAGCTGGTACCACCGCGCACAATCGACCAGTTGCGCAGGATATAGTCCTGCATCGATGCGCGGATCCACCATGATGCATAGGTGGAAAACCGCACTTCGCGATCAGGATCGAAACGGGCAGCTGCTTCCAGAAGACCAACATAGCCTTCCTGAACGAGATCGCTCATCGGAAGCTTGAATTTTCTGAAACGACCGGCCATCGAAATTACCAGTCGCATGTGCGAGGCGGTAATCCGATGCAACGCATCCTGATCCTTGTTTTCTTTCCAGCGAATGGCGAGGTCGCGTTCTTCTTCGCGTTCAAGGTAGGGCGCAGACATCGCATTGCGGATCATCGATTGGGAGGATGCAGCTGGCGCTTGAATGCTGCGCGCAGATATCGGCAAGCGTGTCGGCGGAACGGTGGAGGAACTGCTCATTGATGACTGCTTCATCTGGCTCTCCTGTTCTGGCTGCGGTGCTCTCAGGGAAATCTGAGGCCCGAAACTGAAACTATTCCAGCTCTGCAAAGAACAATTGAATGAACATCTTGTATTCGTTCAAACTGCCTTTCACAGACCTGTCCTGAGGCCAGACTGGTACGCCGCAAAACAAACCCGCTACGAACTGGTTTGAGAAGAACGCAGAAAGTACCCTCCGGTTCCATCCGGAGTGCGATAAATCTTTGAGATACCAAGAAAATAGGACACATAGCTCGTTGGGCAAGAGCGGCTACTCTTCGCCCCATAAATAAAAAGCCCGCGAATGGCGGGCTTTTTTATAGCATTTCCAGCAAAAGTGCGAAGCGGTTTTGCGTCGGATAATGCGTAAAAACAAACAGTTACAGCGGTTCTAACGATTCATTCTTAACTGGAACCGCTGTAAAGAAATGCGGGCGTAATTGATTACGCTGCTTCGACTTCATCACCGTCGACATCGCCTTCAGCGTCGGCATCAGCCTTGGTACGCTTAGGGCTCTTGGCGAGATTGGTCTCGATAAGACGGACAGCTTCAGTATCTGAAAGCTTGTTCACAGCTGCGATTTCGCGCGCCATGCGATCCAGCGCTGCTTCATACAGCTGGCGTTCCGAGTAGGACTGCTCTGGCTGATTTTCAGCACGATGCAGATCGCGGACAACTTCAGAAATCATAATCAGATCGCCGGAATTGATCTTTGCATCATATTCCTGAGCGCGGCGCGACCACATGGTGCGCTTCACGCGTGCACGGCCCTGAACGACCTTGAGAGCACGCTCAACATAGTCGGTTTCCGACAGCTTGCGCATACCGATGCTGACAGCCTTGGCGACTGGCACCTTGAGGCGCATCTTGTCTTTTTCAAAGTCGATAACAAAAAGCTCAAGCTTATGGCCGGCTACTTCCTGCTCTTCGATGGCTACGATCTGGCCAACGCCGTGAGCTGGATACACAATGGACTCACCGGTCTTGAAACCCTGACGAGCCGGTGTCTTCTTCTGCTGGGATGTCATACGCTCTAATACTCCCTGTTGTGCCCGGCGCAACTCGCCGGTTTACACATGATATCGACCGCGCCACTTGGGAGAGGCACGGAAGTCGTTGCGGTTTGAACTGGAAGCGCGTCTCGGACACAGATTTATCTACCGGGAAGGTTGGTTAGGGACGGACGCGAAATCGCAAAAATCCGTTCCGGTGCCATACAGCCCAGTAAAAAAAGCTAGCCCTTTCAGAGATTAATGCGTTTGCGCCACGAGTTGACGTCCAGTCACCGAAATTATCTGTGCAACTTAACACAATTTTGCGCAAGAATCAACAAATTGCCAAATATCTTACTTTCGGCAACTTTAGACGCCCTTAAAATAGGCTGTATTCGCGCATTCGTGCAGACAAAACGCGCCCGCAATGCGATTTTTAGTCGCCCGAACCCGGTTCTGCCGAGAAGAACTGCTCAAGCTTGCCAGTTACGCCGTCCATTTCCTTGGCTTCAGGAAGTTCATCCTTCTTAGCCGTCAGATTAGGCCACTTGGCAGCATATTCAGCATTCAGCTCAAGCCACTTATCGAGACCCGGCTCGGTATCCGGGCTGATGGCTTCCGCTGGGCATTCCGGTTCACAAACGCCGCAGTCGATGCATTCATCGGGATTGATGACGAGCATGTTCTCGCCTTCATAGAAACAGTCGACAGGACAAACCTCGACGCAGTCCGTATATTTGCAACGAATGCAATTATCGGTCACGACATAAGTCATTGTCCAACTCCTGTTGCCAACCTTCTATTTGAAGGAACGGCTTATCTATCCTGAACTGGCTGTTCGAACACTCAGATCGGACATCTGAATGATTTCGCTCCGGTCACGACATATGTGTCACGCATATGGTGGCTACGGCGTGTGGCTTGCTTGCCAGCTCATGCCCTTGCAATCGCCAACGGTGAGGTAACGACTTTATCTGCCCATGACAAGAGCCCAATCGCCGCAATATCACTATGTCACGAACATCTGAAACGACATTTCGTTTATGAACCTAAACGCGGAAAAGACTTTTATTTTAAGGCTTTGATACGCAATTTCTATCGCACAGAGGCGCTATCCTGCGTCATCGCGTCCGCCATAGAGCGTTTCCTGCTTCAATTGAAATGCTCTATCCGGCCAATTTTACGCGCATCTACGCCCGAAAACCAAAGCCCACTTATTGGGATTCACTCTAATTGCCGCGCAAACGATCAGTTTCGCGACGTTCTTTCTTGGTTGGACGGCCTGCACCGCTTTCGCGTCGTGGCTGTATTGGCTCAGCGAGCTGATCTCCCGGTACAGGTTTGGGCGTCATGTCTTCATAAAGAAGCTGCGCTTCGGGCGTTGGACCGCGTCGCTCGCCAGGGGCAAGTATCTTGTAAACCAGAATGCGCCGATCAAGCGTGATCGTCAGAACATCGCCGACTTTAACCTGATAGGCTGCCTGCTCAATCTTATCGCGATTGACGCGGACTTTGCCGCCGACGGCGAGTTTCGCCGCCAGCGATCTTGATTTGACCACGCGCGCAAAGAACAGCCACTTGTCGATCCGCTGTCTTGCGCCGTGTTCGCCGGTCATCTTACTTCTTCAACTGCTCCTTGAGCGCCAGAAGCTTGGCAAAAGGCGAATCGGGATCAATCCGTACCGGACGTTCCTGTTCGACGCGCTTGTTGCCCTGATGATTATTGCCATGGTCACGCTTAGGCTGACGATCGCGATTGCCATCGCGTGGCTTGCCTTTGAAGCCTTCGCGCTTGTTCTGGCCTTCGCCATCATGGTTGCGGCGATTCTTGTCGAAACGCTTGCCACCACGATTGTCACGCGCGTTCTGGCCTTCGCCGCCTTCCGAACCGCCTTCAGACTTGCGAGCCTCATTGCCCTGGCCACCCTGTGGGCGGTTATGGCGCTGACGGTTCTGGTCCTGATTACGGTTATTACGGCCTTCAAAACGGCCCTGACGCCACAGAAGAACAGGCTTTGGTTCTTCAACAGGCGCTTCAGTAAGCTGAACGGCAGGCTTTTCTTCACCCGACACTTCCGCTGCAGCAGCAGCTTCAACCGGTGCAGGTACAGGTTCAGCCGCAGGAACAGCAGGCTTTGCTTCGCTCGCAGGTGCGGCAGCAGGAACAGCTGGTTTGAAGACGGTATCTTCAACAACAGCCTCCGCTTGCGCGGCGGCAGCCGCAAATGCATCGAGTTCAGCGAGCTTTGCTGTGACAGCGGCAGCTTCTGCAGCTTCATGGCGATAGCCAAGGCTCTTCAGGATTTCTTCCATATCTTCGGTGGTTGCACCGAGAATGGACATCATAGCCGGCGTGACGATGAAGCGCCCACCATCATAAGCGCCTTCCGGACGAGTGCCCGAACCCGGACGCCAGGCAAGAGCCGGACGGATCAGGTCAGCAAGACGTTCCAGAATGTCGATACGAACAGCACGACGACCCAGCACGCGATAGCCTGCAAGGCGGTAGAACTGATGATCGAAAGCCGGATCGACGACAACCGATGTACGGCCTGCGGCCAGAACATTGACCACGTCACCATAACCGGCACGTTCGCGACCATCGTTCTTCAATGCCCAGAGCAGCGTGATGAGGCCAGCAGGTGCAGGCTTCAGCAGCATTGGCATGAAAACATGATAGGCACCGAAGCGCACGCCAAGACGGCGAAGAGCGGCACGGGAATCCTGATCAAGGCCACGGACTTCCTCAGTCACATCGCGACGCTGAAGAATGCCGAGGCTCTCGACGATCTGGAAAGCCAGACCGCGCGTCATGCCGGTCAGCGCATCGGCGGCGCTGAGATCGGTCAGAGGCTTCAAAATGGTTTCGATATGATGCGCCACAAAACGTTCGATGCGGGCTGCAACCTTGTCGCGTGCCGGACCGGTCAGCTGCTCATCAGCTAAAATGACCGCGCGTGGCTTCAGAACATCGTCGCCTGCAACCAGCGTTGCGACAGTTGCCCCAACCCAGCGCAGAACGCCATCCGAACCGAGTGCGAAGTCGCCGTTGGGAGCAGCAGCGAAACGCTCCGCACGACGATCAAACTCGGCGGCCAGCGCCTTTTGTGCAGCCGTCTTTACTGCCTTCGCATCCGGTCCATCGGACTGAACGTCGGCTGTAAAACGGAATCCTTCCAGTTGCCCGACATTATGGCCTTCGACAATTACGTCTCCGGTCGAGCTGATATCTGCTTCTAGCATGGCATTCTCTCTCAGGCGCCTCATAAGCACGCTTGTCCTGCGGTCTACAAAGCGTTTCGTCAACCTTTCATGCAGCGCATCGGACAATCTGTCCTCAATTTCGCGCGTCTTTTCCTGCCAGTGTGTCGGATCGGCAAGCCATCCCGGCCTGTGCGACACAAAAGTCCAGGTACGGATTTGCGCCACGCGGTGAGACAGAGTGTCGATTTCCCCCTCTGTACTGTCGGCGCGGCGCACCTGTTCGCTCATATAATCTTCATCAACGCTCCCTCGGCGGACCAGATCCTGATAGATGGTTGCTATGATATCGGCATGTTGTGCCGGCGCAATCTTACGATAGTCGGGGAGCGCACAGGTATCCCACAAAAGTTCGATCCGCGCAGGCGAATTTGCAAGCCGCACAATGTCTTCGTCTTTTGACAAATTTTCAAGCGCCTGTTGATCAACAGCAGGCAGCGCCTTGGTCAGTCCTTCGATCGGCGTCGGCGTTTCCAGAGAATAACGCAACGCACTCAACGATGAAAAATCGAAACGCCCTGTACGCCATTGCATAACTTTCACAGGGTCGAAGTCATGGGCTTCAACCCGCTCGACCATTTCATCGTCCAGCGGGCGCACCTGCCCAGTCACACCAAATGTACCATCGCGCAGATGACGCCCGGCGCGGCCTGCGATCTGTCCAAGCTCAGCCGGTGTCAGGTCACGATACTGATAGCCATCGAATTTGCGATTCTGTGCAAAGGCGACATGATCAACATCGAGATTGAGCCCCATGCCAATCGCGTCGGTCGCAACCAGAAAATCGACATCGCCAGACTGGTAAAGCTCGACCTGTGCATTGCGCGTGCGTGGGCTAAGAGCACCCATAACCACCGCTGCACCGCCGCGTTGACGACGGATCAGCTCGGCAATGGCGTAAACTTCTTCCGCAGAGAAGGCCACAATCGCCGAGCGATTTGGCAGGCGGATGATCTTCTTTGAACCCGCATAAGTGAGATGCGACAGGCGCGGACGCGTCACCACCGTAATCCCGCGCAACAGCTTTTCAAGAATGCCGCGCATGGTGCCTGCACCCAAAAGCAGCGTTTCCTGACGGCCGCGCAGATGCAGAATGCGATCGGTGAAAATATGGCCGCGTTCAAGATCGCCTGCCAGCTGCACTTCGTCGATAGCCACGAAAGGCATATCCGTGCGGCGTGGCATGGCCTCGACTGTGCAGACGGAATAACGCGAAGTCGGTGGCGTGATCTTTTCTTCGCCGGTAATCAGCGAAACATTGGCAGCCCCTACCCGCTCAACCACACGATTATAGACCTCGCGCGCCAAAAGGCGCAGCGGAAGACCTATCATGCCACTGCCGTGCGACAGCATCCGCTCGATAGCGAGATGCGTCTTGCCGGTATTGGTTGGCCCCAGAACCGCAGTAACACCGCGGCCGCTCAAGGTCAGCGGCAGATCATGGGCAGGGAGTTGGTTCATGCCAATAATAGAATTCCCGGAACAAATGCCATACGTAAAGCCATGCGTTAGCACTATATGACTTGAGCCGAAAGCGCTCCTGTTAAGTTTCAATCCATGTTTCGGGACGTTTCCGGCACGATCCAGTCTTTACTGTTCTATCCGGAACTTATCTCGCGTGCACCCTGAAAAGAACAAAACGGCTTTCAAATGACCATCCGTTTTAAAACACAGGATTGAAGATTGGTCTTCTATCAGCCCGCATCTTAACAAACGTGCCTTTTAATAAATAGAACGACTCTGGAACGAATCGGCGACGAATCGCTCACAGAACTTCCTTCGCCTTTTGTTCACGGCAACATATAGTGGCTGAACGCTCAATTCCCACCATATAATGAATCACCTCAGTTAATAATCAGCCCTAAAACAGAACAAACCTGCGGCCGCGTTAACTTTTATCTCGGAAGCCATTCTGCGAGCTGAGGCGACAGATGGTCTATTTATAAAATATCAATATTTCCTGACAGTTAGTTAAAGCTTTCGTCACATGAGAACCGATTTTCATTAACCTTCAGGCCAAAGCCGGAACGAATCGGCGACGAATCGCTGATCCGCATATTTTCCGGCTTTGTTCTCACCAGATATAGTGGCTGATCCTATCCAAACACCCTAGAGCGGCAAGAATTCGCCGCTCCAAGACAGTGATACTGACGCTCGCTGTTAACTTTTGAGCCTCTTATGCCCAAGCGGCTCAAGATGCTGATGCATCGCGCCTTGAAAAAGTTCGATCACCACTGGAGCATAATCAGAACGCCATGAGCCATACTCATGGCGTTCTGGTCTCATGGCGTTTTGGTATTACGACCGCTCAACGCACATAGCGACACCCATGCCGCCACCGATGCAAAGGGTTGCAAGTCCGCGTTTTGCGCCACGACGCTTCATTTCATATAGCAGGGTCGTCAGCACACGCGCACCGGACGCACCGATCGGATGGCCAATCGCAATTGCACCGCCATTGACGTTCACGATCTCCGGATTAATACCAAGATCGCGAACGACAGCACAGGATTGCGCTGCAAAGGCTTCATTCGCTTCAACCAGTTCCAGATCGGCGACCGTCCACCCAGCTTTTTCAAGCGCTTTGCGGGTAGCAGGAATTGGTCCAGTCCCCATGATCGATGGATCGACACCCGCTGTTGCCCAGGAAACGATCTTCGCAAGCGGCTCGACTCCGCGTTTTTCAGCTTCATCCGCATCCATCAGGACAACAGCCGCCGCACCGTCATTAATGCCGGATGCATTGCCAGCCGTAACCGTGCCCTCCTTGTCAAAGGCAGGCTTGAGCTTGGTCAGCGCCTCGATTGTTGCACCAACGCGGATATATTCATCCGCAGATACAATCGTCTCGCCTTTGCGGCTCTTTACGGCAAACGGAACAATCTCATCCTCGAAACGACCTGCGGTCTGTGCAGCTTCGGCCTTGTTTTGCGATGCCAATGCGAATTGATCCTGATCATCGCGGCTGAGCTGCCACTGCTTGGCGATGTTTTCTGCGGTGATACCCATATGGTAGCCATTGAAGGCATCCGTCAGGCCATCCTTGATCATCGTATCGATCATCTTGAAATCGCCCATCTTCACGCCGGAACGCAAATGCGCGCAATGGGGTGCCATGGACATCGATTCCTGACCGCCTGCCACAATGATCTTCGCATCGCCCGACAGAATCTGCTGCATACCGAGTGCGACAGCACGCAGGCCTGACCCACAAAGCTGGTTGATCGAGAATGCAGTCGTTTCCTTGGGGCATCCTGCTGCCATCGCAGCCTGCCGTGCCGGGTTCTGCCCCTCGCCTGCCGTCAGCACCTGACCGAGAATGACTTCATCCACATCAGCAGCATCCACGCCTGCGCGCTCAAGAGCTGCCTTGATTGCTGTTGCGCCCAGTTCATGCGCAGCCACATTTGCGAAAGCGCCATTGAACGCGCCCACCGCTGTTCGGGCTGCGCTGGCAATAATGATGGCTTTCTGGCTTTGCGATGCAGTCATTCTTTCCTCCTTGAAAAATCACCGACAGAGAAAGACCAAAACAGACACCTTGGCAAGCTCTGGCGTGTCCGCGGGTTTGGCACCTTCGCTCAAAACGATAATCAGTTTCTTCTCCACACATATAGTTTTCACCATACGTGTCCTTCAACAGTCGTTAGATTAGCTTCATGCAATCAAAGGAGATTTCTATGCCAAGCCTGACATTAGATAATGCCAATGCGATCATTACCGGCGCCTTTGCCAAGGCTGCCGAGTTGCAGTTGAAGCCGATCGTCGTTTCTGTTTTCGACGCAGGCGGCCATCTGAAAGCCTTTCAGCGACAGGACGGAACTTCGATTCTCCGCTTTGAAATTGCATCCGGAAAAGCTTTCGGCGCACTGGCTGTCGGTACTGGCTCACGCTGGCTCCACAATCAGGCCAAAGACCGTCCGCATTTTCTTGAGGGGCTGTCAGGCGTCTCAGGCGGGAGAATCGTGCCCGTGCCCGGCGGCGTGCTGATTAAAGACAGCACAAACGAAATTATCGGCGCTGTCGGCATCTCCGGTGATACATCTGACAATGATGAAGCAGCAGCCGTAGCCGGCATCGAAGGCGCGGGCTTTACAGCCGACATCGGATAAGAAGATCAAAACGCCGCGTATCCCATCAATATACGCGGCGTTTCATAGAATTGTATTGAAGACACCCGAATTATCATTTCAGATTTTTATTCGCAAAATGCGCTATTGCACCCGGCAAGGCATGTTCCACGCTGCCAACAAAAGAAGGTGTATCCGATATAACTTGAATATACCCTTCATTATATAATGTACAATTTACAACATTAAAAAATGAAACACCGGAATTTACAGATAAACCGCCGTTACCGATAATAATTTTGATAACATCATCCATTTTTATAACCCATAAAAAGTTGAATAACTAACAAGGGTGATGCTTCTTAATTTATAAGGCAAAATTGTGATTTTTTACCTTTTGATAAAAAATTGAATAAACATAGAATACTTAGTTGCTATTGCATTAGAACAAAAAAACGCCGCTTCCGGAGACCGGAAACGGCGTTTTTGAAATTCATCTTTCAGCTGCGATGCAGCCTAAGACTATTCCTTAGCTTCGAGGACCTGACGGCCGCGATACATACCGCTCTTAAGATCGATATGATGCGGACGACGAAGTTCGCCCGAGTTCTTGTCCTCGACGTAAGTCGGGGCCTTGAGAGCGTCTGCCGAACGGCGCATGCCGCGCTTCGACGGAGACGTTTTGCGTTTTGGTACTGCCATGGATCCAGCTCCACTGATCGATAAACAAACGTCCGGCACGGCCCCGAGGAGCCTGTCACATCGGACATAATTCCGGAAAGTCACGTGCCTATACACGCTCTCACTGCATTTGACCAGTCAGAGTCTTATCTTTTTTCCTGTCCAGCCGTTTATCGAACGCATGTCACATAGGGCCCAGCCCTGGAAGCGCGCCCGGCAACGATGCGCGAGATACGCTGCATGTTGCGCGTTGGCTTTGCCGGATTGCGCAAAGCGGGATTGGGAAGCGTTACGGCAAGCAAAGCGGCTTGCTGGGCAGTCAGACGTGATGCAGGCCGATTGAAGTAATGCTGAGCGGCCGCCTCGATTCCATAGATGCCCGGTCCCCATTCAGCAATATTGAGATAGATCTCCATAATCCGCTGTTTTGACAGCACGGCATCGGCGACCAGCGCCAAAGGAAATTCGAGCCCCTTGCGGACATAAGACCGGCCGTTCCACAGGAATAGGTTCTTTACAGTCTGCATGGTGATGGTCGATGCGCCGCGGCTTGGACCGCCCTCACCCGCATCATCAAGCACGAGGCTGAGCTGGTGCCAGTCCACGCCGCCATGGCTGCAGAACTGTCCATCCTCAGCCATCATCACCGAATTCACAAGAACAGGTGCAACATCCTCAATGCTCACCCACTGCCGATCTACATCGCGCAGAAGAACATAGTCCTTCACCATCAATGTCGAAATCGGACGAACAAAAGGAACCGAATAGACCAGGATCAGAAAAAGCGGCAGAACCGCAAGCACCACCAAAATCTTGAGCATGAGGGCAATTCTGCCACCCCAAACGGGATCAGCCAAGTAACCGCGACCATCTTTGCTCTTGAGAATGATTTTTGCCACGTCCACCGCCTGTTAGAGCATTTCCAGCAAAAGTGAGAATCGATTTTGCGTTCGAAAATGCGTAAGACAAATAGATAAAGCAGCTCGAGTGTTAGCTTGAACTGCTTTAGCCCCATTCAAGCGACATAAACTATTCCTTAACAATAATGAACCTGATTCCATAATCAGCCGCAGGAATTCAGCGACCAAATTGAGCGCTTTATGGCTCAAAATCCGCTGTTTGATGACCGCTTGATGAAAAAGCCTGTGCTGATCGATGTGGCCAGTTGACCAAATCAGCGCTTTCGTCCATCCCCTTTAGACATGGAAAACGTGTCTGTCGATTTTGCTCAATCCCTGAACCTACGCGCGCTCGAAGTCGAGACAATGCTGGTTGGGCTTCTGGATCTTCGTTTGCGCACCGGCGAAGTGGCTCGCCCCGAGCGACTGCTCGCTGCCATGCGTCATGGCGTGCTGAATGGCGGCAAAAGACTGCGTCCCTTCTTGGTCATAGAAAGTGCAGCCCTTTTTGGCCAGCATGGCGATGCGGTTCTGCGCGTGGCATCCGCGCTTGAGTGCATCCATTGTTATTCGCTCGTCCATGACGATCTGCCAGCGATGGACAATGATGATATGCGGCGTGGTCAACCGACCGTACACAAGGCTTTTGATGAGGCCGCAGCGATTCTCGCGGGCGACAGCCTGCTGACCTACGCTTTTGACATCGTGGCCTCAGACGAAACCGATCTTCCCGCCAGCATTCGCAACGAGCTGGTCTCGGCTTTGGCGCGGGCTTCCGGCATTGGCGGCATGGCCGGTGGTCAGGCGCTTGATCTGATGGCAGAAGATAACAAACCCGATGAAGCAGGCATTATCACGCTGCAAGCCATGAAGACCGGTGCGCTGATTCGTTTTGCCTGTGAAGCCGGAGCGATCATTGCAGGTGCATCGCGCGAAGACCGCGAACGCATGGCGGAATTCGGTTCGGCCATCGGTCTCGCCTTCCAACTTGCCGACGATCTTCTTGATGTAACTGCCGATGCGGCGATCATGGGCAAGGCAACAGGCAAGGATGCGGCGGCAGGCAAAGCCACGCTCGTTGCGTTGCATGGCATCGACTGGACGCGCAAGCAGCTCTCCGGTCTGGTGGCTCAGGCGGAAAGCCTGCTGGAACCATTTGGCGAAGATGCAGTGATTCTCAAACAGGCCGCTCGCTTCATTGCAGAGCGACAGAGCTAAAGCGCATCCCGAAAAATGTGAAACGGCTTTCGGACCAGATGCACGTCAAAACCAACTCTTAGAGATCGTCTTCACGCACTTTGATGATGGCAACGTCATCGACCGAGAGCTGACGGCCATCAAGTGCACGCACCTCAAGCTTCGCCACGCCTTCACCATTGATGGTATCAACCAGTTTTGAATGCGGCTCATCAGGCGCAAACAGATAGTTCTCGCCCCATTGCCGCAGGGCAACGACAACAGGCAACAGATCACGACCCTTGTCGGTCAGTCGATATTCCTGATGTGCGCCGCCATTGGGATCGGACACCATCTCCATAATGCCCTCGCCCGTCAGCTTGCGCAGCCGTTCAGCCAGAATGTTACGCGCGATGCCCAGATTCTTCTGGAAGGCGCTGAACCGCGTTACTCCGTCAAAAGCTTCACGCACGATCAATAGTGACCACCAGTCGCCGATCACATCCAGCGCACGCGCACTTGGGCAATAGTCACCTTTCAGGCTCTTTTTGCGAACCATGTTTACTCCATGCATTGCAACTTGGTTGCAATATAAAACCAATCACGCTAAAAGCAAAATGGTTTCATTTTAAAACCATTTTGCAGGAGCCAATCATGCAGTCCTATCCCAGCGCGGCAGCACCGTCTGCCGCGAACGACCTTGTGCGCCCTTCGCTTTCCCGAGCGACACTGCTGCTGTTTGCCATTGCCAGTGGCCTCGCTGTGGCCAATGTCTATTTCGCACATCCGCTTCTTGATGTGATGTCAGATGATATGGGGCTTAAACGTTCAACCGCCGGCCTTATCATTGCGTCTAGCCAGGTCGGCTATGCAATCGGCCTCATTTTTCTGGTGCCCCTTGGCGATCTTTTCGACCGGCGAAAACTGATTCTCACGCATTTCCTGCTGTCGGTCTTATCGCTTCTAGTCATTGGCTTTGCAGGAACTGCGACCATGTTGTTGCTGGCAATGGCCACGACGGGGCTTCTGGCTGTTGTCACACAAGCACTCGTTGCCTATGCGGCGAGCCTTGCCGATCCGATGCGGCGCGGTCATGTGGTGGGGATTGTCACAAGCGGCATCGTACTTGGCATATTGCTGGCACGCGCCATAGCTGGCGCGCTCACCGATATTGGCGGATGGCGCAGCGTTTACTTCAGTTCCGCAGCACTCACATTGCTGATTTCGCTACTTCTATGGCGCAACCTGCCACAACAGAATCGTCAAACGACCAGCGTCTCCTACCCCGCGCTTATTCTGTCACTTGTAACGCTGTTCCGCTCCGAACCCGTGCTCCGTGTCCGCGCAATCATTGCCATGCTGATCTTTGCTGATATCACCACGCTGCTTGCGCCGCTCGTCATACCCCTCAGCGCACCGCCTTTTGAATTGAGCCATGCGCAAATCGGACTGTTCGGCCTGGCCGGAGCCGCAGGTGCGCTGGCCGCTTCTCGTGCGGGCGTGGCTGCGGACCGGGGGCAGGCTCAGCGCGTGACCGGCATCGCGCTCACGCTGATGCTGTTATCGTGGATACCAATTGCCCTGCTCGATTATTCACTGCTCTGGCTGATTGCAGGTGTGCTCGTCATCGATTTCGGGCTTCAGGCTGTGCACGTCACCAATCAGGCAATGATCTATCGCGTGCGGCCCGAGGCACAGAACAGACTCACCGCTGCCTATATGGTTTTCTATTCCATCGGCAGCGCAAGCGGCTCGGCACTTTCAACATGGATCTATGCTTATGCGGGCTGGAACGGTGTCTGCCTGCTGGGTGCTGGCATTAGCCTCTTCACACTCATATTCTGGGCTGCGACCCGTAAATCAATGCCGGAGGTCGCAACGCGCCCAGTATCAAACTGAAATCAGTTCTGGCCAGCAGCGATCTTTCGATCAAGCCCGAAACGGTTTTCGATATATTCGGCAACCATCTTCTGGAAATCGGCGGCAATCTCAGGTCCGCGCAGCGTCGTAACCTTCTTGCCATCGACAAAGACCGGTGCGGACGGCGTTTCGCCCGTGCCGGGAAGCGAGATGCCAATATCAGCATGTTTCGATTCGCCCGGACCGTTGACGATGCAGCCCATGACTGCGACCGAAAGCGATTCCACACCCGGATATTTCTCGCGCCAGACAGGCATACTGCGACGAATATCGTCCTGAATATTCTGCGCCAGTTCCTGAAACACGGTTGAGGTCGTGCGTCCGCAACCCGGACACGCGGCAACAATCGGAATGAACTGACGGAAACCCATGGTCTGCAGCAGTTCCTGTGCCACCTGCACTTCACGCGTGCGGTCGCCGCCCGGCTCTGGCGTCAGCGAGATACGGATCGTATCCCCAATGCCCTGCTGAAGCAGGATACCCATGGCAGCCGACGAAGCGACAACGCCCTTGGTGCCCATGCCCGCTTCGGTGAGGCCCAGATGCAGCGCGTGATCGGAGCGCTGTGCAAGCATTGTGTAAACGGCAATCAGATCCTGCACCTGACTGACCTTGGCCGACAGGATGATCTTGTCGCGGCTAAGGCCGATTTCTTCTGCAAGATTTGCCGAAATCAGCGCCGACTGAACAATGGCTTCACGCATGACTTCCTGCGCGCTCAAAGGCGCACCCTCAGCCTGATTGCGATCCATCAGCGTGGTCAACAATTCCTGATCGAGCGATCCCCAGTTAACGCCGATACGGACAGGCTTGTCATAACGGATCGCCATTTCAACGATATCGGCGAACTGCTTGTCCTTCTTGTCCTTGAAGCCGACATTGCCCGGATTGA
>NZ_DAMBKZ010000027.1:0-55943 GCF_032066345.1 Brucella sp. | reverse complement strand
GCAAAATGTCCAAGACAACACGGTTTATTCAAGTATATGTGAACAGTGTGAGGCGAGAAAATGACCGTTTTGTCAGAGCGCTGACGGAGCTGTTTGGCTTGAAACCACGAACCAGTTGGGATTTTTCGCCAGGATTTGAGATGCGGCGGCATCCGCGCTTTGCTGATCTTTGAAGATTGCAAAGCAGGTAGCGCCTGAGCCGGACATTTGCGCATAAAGCGCGCCATGCGCACGTAGCAGATCAAGCTTACCGTTAATCTGCGGGGCAAGAGCCAGCGCTGCGTGCAGAAGGTCGTTACGGGTTGAGCCGAGATATGTGCAGATGCTTTCAACATCGCCATGTGCAGGTGCCGGGAGCTGCTGGTTGTCACGCTTTGTCAACGCACGGAAGACATCGGGCGTCGCAACAGCGGTGCCATCATTGACCAGCAGTATCGGAAACGATGGCATTTGCGGTATTGCGGTGAGTTGTTCACCGATGCCACGCGCAACAAGCGGTGCTCCGAGAGCGGCACCACGCAGACACATGGGAAGGTCGGCGCCCAAATTGAGCCCGAGTTCAGCCAGCGTGTCGAGGTCCAGATTGAGCCGCCAGATTTCGTTGAGTGCGAGAAGCGTTGCCGCCGCGTCGCTGGAACCACCGCCGATGCCTGACGCGACGGGCAAGTTCTTCTCTAAGTGGATTGAAACGGGGGTAAGCGCGCGATCCGCATGTGATCGCAAAGCGTCGCGCGCCTTGACGACTAGATTGCCGCTATCAAGCGGTATGCCTTGAGCGAAGCGCCCGCCAATGCTGAAACTATCTTCGTCGGCTTCTTCGATGGTGATGCGGTCGCCATAATCAGCAAAGACGACCAGCATATCGAGCAGATGATAGCCATCATCTCTACGCCCTGTCACATGCAGCGCGAGATTAACCTTGGCCGGTGCCACGCGATGAACAGAAGGACGATCCAGAGTGGCAGCCTCAGCAGAATGATGCATTCAGAATGAAATTAATATTAGTCTTTTTTGACGTAATATTCACCCGTCTTCGGGTCCTGAACCAGTGTGCCATGGGCGCGGTTCTGGGCCTCTTTTTCTGCCCGACGAACGCGCTGGGTAACACGTACCGCTTCGCGCTTGAACGAGCGATAACCGTACCAGGCGGCAGCGAGTATCAACAGCAGAAAGATAAGCTGGGGCATGGCCTCTAATCCTCAGGCTAGCATAGGTTCCCGAAAGGCCTTTTCGGGATCACGGAGTGAAACTTATTCGCAGGCAGCATAACACTACTTTGTAGGATTATGCATCATATCATGGTGAAACAATGAATTTCAAAGGCCATATCGCGCCCAGAGCGCCTTTTCTTCGGCGACTGACAGAAGGCCGTCACCGAGATTAGCTGCGATCGCAGCAGGATCAATGCCACTAAGCGCTATTTCGACACCCGGTGCCTTACGTCCGAGTAGTCCGCGCTTGGGTTCAATCAGCTTGAGCTTCACCTTGTCACCATAGGTCTTGCGCAGGAAGCTGCGCATATCCCCAAGTCCGTCAACGAGGCCCAGTTCTTTGCCTTTAATGCCTGTCCAGAATAAGCCGGTGAAGAGGCTCTCGTCATCGGCGAGTTTGCTGCCGCGACGCTCCTTCACCATGTCGATGAAGGTCTGGTGAATTTCAAGCTGAAGCGATTTGAGACGTTCAATATCGGCTTCCTTCTCTGGCTGAAACGGATCAAGCGTCGACTTGTTTTGGCCTGCTGTATAGACACGGCGTTCGACGCCGATTTTCTTAAGCAGCTCCGGGAAACCGAACGACGCTGAAACAACGCCGATGGAGCCGACAATCGACGACGGATCGGCGATGATCTCATCACCTGCGAGCGCAATCATGTAACCGCCTGATGCAGCAGCATCTTCCACAAAGACAAAAACTCGCTTCTGATGCTCGTCTGCCAAATCGCGAATACGACGATAGATGAGGCGTGACTGCACCGGTGAGCCACCGGGCGAATTGATGGAAATGGCGACTGCTGGCGTTTCCTTGTCAGTGAAGGCCTTTTCGAGCACAGCGGAAGCACTTGCGAGCGACAACGATGGGCGAAGTGATGAACCGCCGCTCATGATCACGCCATGCAAACGCACAACAGGGATTTCAATCTCTTTTTTGCGAAAACGACGCGGAATGAAGCGGGACAATATTCCTGACAAATCAAACTCCAACCTGAAAAATGCTTGTTGCAGCGAATGTAGGAAGCAAATTGGCAAACACAAAGAAAAATGCCCGGAATTTCGTTCCGGGCATTGTATTTTCGTCATTTTTTCGGCTTGGCCAGCATTCTGAGCAGTACATAGCCACATATTGCAGAGAGTGCGGAGCCCGTTAGAACGCCGATTTTTGTCTCGGCCTGTAATAGTTCCGACTGATAGGACAAAAGCCCGATAAAAATGCTCATCGTGAAGCCGATGCCGCAAAGAAGTGAAACACCATATATCTGCCCCCAGCTGGCACCCATTGGCCGCTGTGCCAGACCTGTTTTGATTGCGAGCCATGCAGCACCAAACACGCCAAGCTGTTTGCCGACAAAAAGACCGAGCATGATGCCAAGCGGCAGAGTATCGAAGATGATGGAAGGCGTCATTCCGGTGAACGAAATACCGGCATTGGCAAAACCGAACACTGGAACGATGAAGAAAGCGACAGGTTTTGCCAGAGCGTGCTCCAGCGTATGAAGTGGCGAAGTCATATCATCCGGCTTCGCTTTGGCGGGCTTCAGCGGGATCATGAGAGCCGCGACAACGCCTGCAACGGTCGCATGAACGCCGGAATTGAGCACGAAGAACCACAATATGGCAGCGCCAATGAGATAGGGTAGCAGTTTCGAGACGCCTATGCGGTTCATAGCAAACAGAACGGCGGCCGTTGCAAATGCTGCGCCCAGATAAGGCATGGAAATCTCAGCAGTATAAAAGATCGCAATGATGATCACTGCTGCCAGATCATCGAGAATGGCAAGCGTCGCCAGAAAGACCTTGAGGCTTGACGGCACGCGCGATCCGAGCAGCGATAAAACGCCAAGCGCGAAAGCGATGTCGGTGGCCGACGGTACAGCCCAGCCGCGCACTTTCTCAGGATCGTTATAATTGAAGGCAACGAAAATCAGTGCGGGCACGATGACGCCGCCTGCAGCAGCTATGCCCGGCAAAATGCGATTAGGCCAGCTTGCAAGCTGGCCATCGAGAAACTCACGTTTTATCTCAAGTCCGACCAGCAGAAAGAAGACGGCCATCAGCGCATCATTGATCCAATGCGAAAGACTGAGTGGACCAATATAGGACTGCAATGCGCCGAAATAGACCTTGGAAAAAGGCGAATTCGCAACGATCAGCGCGAGCGCTGCAGCGGCCATGAGAACAATACCACCAGCAGATTCGCTGTCGAGAAAGCGACGCATGATGGAAACGGGGCGGACGGGCTTCGGATGTGACGTCATTATTCTTCTTTTCAGGTTATTTCCGGAGCGTCTACTTCGTAGAGCGTGAGGTTGCGATCCGTAATGCCAAGTCTTGGCCATTCGGAACGCCACTTCCCTATGTGGTCAGACACGAAGTGTTTGTCCAGTGAAACCCGATCTCGCCATAGCTCTTTTACATGAATGACGTTTGTTTCAAGTACATCTTGAGAATAAGAATACGAAAGGCAGCCGTCCTCTGCGCGACTTGCTTCAATCATCCGCTGCATAACTGGTCGAGCTTCATCAAGTTTTTCCGCTGGCAAGCGAATCGTTCCAACGATCAGAAGCATGTCTTCAGTTTTCCAAACTATATTTTTTGCAGATCCTGTCGCCTGATGTGCGATAGCTGCGAAACCCCATCGCTTCATAATAGGCGAGGCCCATATCGTTATCGGCGCCGATGGTTGCGTCGATATCAGTGATCTCTGCCGCTTCCGCCGCCTGACGGGTTGCTTCGAATAGGGCCGATCCTACGCCTTTACGGGCGGCACGCGGACTGACATGGGTGCCGATAATTCCCCAGCCGACCGCGACGCCATAGGGATTGTCTTCGGTCGCATGTTTCAGTGATTGAAAACCTAGTATCTCGCCATCAGCAACTGCTACGTGACATTCGATCCGGTTCGGATCGGAAATATAGCGCTCAATGACATGGTCGCGATCATAATCCCGCTGGCGTCCGGTTGCGTCGATGATCTCTTTGAGAATGCGGCTCATGCCATCCGCATCGTCAATTTTGACTGGTCTGATTTCCATGAAGCCCTCGCTTGTTTCAATCACGGAAAGCCATTGGATCAGCGCTCTCGCTTCACGCATGGCTTCGGTCTGGTCATTGTAAAGCCCGGATGCGTAAGTCGTACCCCAATAAGTGTAGGGTCCGATCTCAGGCACTTCATCCAGAAACTCTTGGGTTTCTTCAAAAGAATAAAGCCCGTTTCCATGATCAAAAAGTTCGAACCGGGCCTTTCCGTCGGTGCGATCAACCGCGTTCAGACATTTTTTCACGGGTTTTCCTAAAGTAGCGAAGTCTGGCCGTTATTAATGGCTGTGGCGCGTGGCGTGAAATCATTACCCGCATCGCCGTGCAGAATAAGGGCTGGCATGAGCGAAAGGCCTGCACGGCTACCGCGAATGCCGGTAATCACGATGCGGATGGCCGCCGCGTCAGGGCGTGGCAGGATCGGAATGATCTTCAGTCCGCCAAAACGTCGCTCAAGCGCTTCCAATATCGGCGCGAGCGAAGCAGGGCGTGCGATAATCGAAACGCCGCCGCCGGGCCGCAGAAGCGCCGATGCGGTGCGCAGCCATTGTTCGAACATGCCTTCGGGCATGACATGCGCTTCAGCTTTCAAGGGATCAGGTGTCGAGCGGTCGCTCGCCTCATTAAAAGGCGGGTTCATGATGACATAATCGAAGCTGTTATCGATCAGGCCAGCGCTGGCCCGCGCCTTGCCGGTCAGTGAGACATCGGCTTCCAGAATATCGACACGGTCGCGCAAGGCGGTATTTAGTGGATGGTTGACGCTCTTATGCGCAAAGTTAAGCATAAAGCCCGAGCGTTCGATGAGTGTAGCGCGCGCGTCCTTGCAGCGGGCAGCCACCGCGAGGCCTGCAGCACCTGCACCACTGCCGAGATCGGCAAGGCGGCCTGAGAAACCATTTGGCACGCTGCTTGCGAGAATCATTGCGTCTACACCGGACCGATGGCCTTTCATCGCGGGCTGCACGAGATGAAATGCACCACGATGAAACACATCCAGCGTTTCTTCCACGGTATCCTGTGCGCGCTCGGAAATGTTATTCGTCATGGTCTTTGAGTTCATGTTCCAGACCGGCATCGATCAGGTAACGTCTGGCTTCGTCCAATCGGTCTTCCTCAACGAGGAATCGCCTAGGTATAACGCCTAATGAACCTTCGAGAATGCTCATATTGGTGTCGGCAATGAAGTAAATGATGCCGGCCTCTTTCATAAGAGCTTCGGCAACGGATAGGAGAACGGAATCATTTGTGCGCATAAGTTCGATCATTTCGACAATGTGTAATCAATAGACCGCATTGACAACTGCTTCCTTCAATGGTGAACAGGCTCTGAATAAAAAGCTTGGGCGTTGCAGGGGCTGTTAAGCGTCTTGAGCATTCTGATCCGCACAAATAGTGTGGTCGGCAGCTAGGAGTAACGACATTGGGTGTGGTTTTGAATCTTGACGGGAAACAGAAGCGGGAAGGATCGGTTCAGCCTCTGGTCGACCTGACGAAGGCCGATATGGGCCGCGTGAACGAAATGATCCTGTCCCGTGCGGGCTCCGATGTCGAGATGATCCCGGAAGTGGCGAACCATCTCATTTCATCTGGTGGCAAGCGCCTCCGCCCAATGATGACGTTGGCTGCTGCCCGCATGTTTGGCTATGAGGGTGACGGGCATGTCCGTCTCGCAACCTCGGTCGAATTCATGCATACCGCAACTCTTCTGCATGACGATGTGGTCGATGAAAGCGATCTGCGTCGCGGTAAAAGCACGGCGCGCATGATCTGGGGCAACCAGGCAAGCGTTCTGGTTGGTGACTTCCTGCTCGGTCAGGCTTTCAAGATGATGGTCGATGTCGGCTCGCTCGACGCTCTTGATGTTCTTGCAACCTCTGCTTCGGTTATTGCTGAAGGCGAAGTGATGCAGTTGGCTGCTGCGAAGAACATGGAAACCACCGAAGACGAGTATCTGGCCGTCATCAAGGCTAAAACCGCAGCGCTGTTCTCGGCTGCTGCCGAAGTCGGCCCGATCATTGCTGATGCGAAACCTTCCGATCGTGCAGCCCTGCGCGACTACGGTCTTAATCTTGGCCTCGCTTTCCAGCTTGTTGACGATGCGCTGGATTATGGTGGTTCGGCAGCCGATCTTGGCAAGAACACCGGCGATGATTTCCGCGAAGGCAAGATCACACTGCCAGTGATCCTGAGCTATCGCCGCGGCACTGATGAAGAACGCGCTTTCTGGAAACATGCAATTGAAGAAGGTGCGAGCGACGACGCTTCGCTTGAAAAGGCCATCGGCCTGATGACAAAGCACGGTGCAATCGCTGACACTGTACAGCGTGCCCGCCATTTCGGCGAAATTGCCCGCGATGCCTTAGCGCCTTTGAAGGCTTGCCCTGAAAAGGATGCGCTGATTGAAGTCATCGACTTCTGCATCAGCCGGGTAAACTAAGGTCTTTGTAAAATTTAAAGAATGGCATCCTTCACGGATGCTTTTTCAAGCATGTCGCCTGAAAGTGGAAACCGGTTTCAGGTTGACGACATGCTGATAAGGAGTAACAAGAAAAGCATCCTTCACGGATGCTTTTCTTGCGCTTGGACCCCAAAAAGGCCATGCTTGAGGTGCCTCTGAATAGGGGATCTTATACGGAATCGGAAAGAGGACTGGGCTTTATGCGGCAGGGATCTAAACGTCGTCCGCTTTACGGATTGCTTCTTCTGGCTTTGGCGGGAGTGGCGATACCGGCAAATGCGGCAATGGCTAAAACAAGCACAGATCCAGTCTCGCAGGTGCGTGCCGGTTCATTTGCCGGCGCTTATCTCGCAGCGCGCACAGCTGAAGCCGACAACAACATTTCCGCAGCTGTCGATTTTTATCGTCAGGCCATGGCGTTTGATCCGGGAAATGACATCATCAAGCAGAACCTGCTATTGGCGCTGTTGACGGAAGGTCGTTTCAAGGATGCTTTGCCGCTTGCCGAAGAGCTTAAAGATCAGTCGGAGATTGAGCGCTTTTCACGCGTAGCACTGGCAATCGATGCCATTTCCAAGAAGCAGTATCGCAAGACCGGCCCGCTTCTGATGTTGTCGATTCAGTCCGACATGGACCAGCTCGCGACCAGTCTCATGAGCGCATGGGTGAAGGTCGGGCAGGGCAATCCAAAGCGTGCGCTTGCCGATGTTGTGAAGATCAACGGTCCTGAGTGGTACGGCCTGTTCCGCATTTATAATGCAGCGCTTATCGCCGATATTGCGGGCGATAAGCAGGATGCACGCAATTATTATCAGCAAGCGCTCGATGATCGCGCCGGTGGTAGCGCAGCGCCTGATACCTATGAGCGTATTGTGATGTCTTATGCCGCATTCAAGCTGCGTCAGGGCGACAAGGCGGGTGCTGTCAAGATTCTCAAAGACGCTGAAGAGCTTCTGAATGGCCGTATGACGATCACAGAAATGCGCGAAAAGATTGAGGCGGGACAGAAATATTCTCGCCTGATCGATACGCCGCAGCAAGGTGTGGGCGAAGTGCTTTATACGCTTGGCACTGCGATCAATCGCGGTGGTGCAGAAGCATTTGCGAAACTGTACTTGCAAATGTCGTTGCCACTGCGCCCAGACAATGATGCTACGCTTTACCAGCTTGGAGATATTTCGGCGAAGCTGCGTCAGCCGGAAAAGGCTGTCGAATATTATGCTCGCGTTCCCGAAAAATCGCCGTATAGGCGTGATGCGGAAATGCAGCGCGCGCTTAATCTTGCTGAAAACGAGAAGACTGGCGAAGCAATCACCCAGCTCAAGACCTTGCTTGAGCGCGACAAGACGGATCTGCGCACCTATTTGGCGCTCGGTGGTGTCTATGCGCAGGACAAGAATTTTGCCGACGCTGCAAAAATCTATGATGCAGCGGTAGAGCAGATCAAATCGCCGGAACGCAAGGATTGGCCAGTGTTCTACCAGCGCGGCATCGCGCATGAACGGCTGAAGGAATGGGATCAGGCAGAGCCGAATTTCAAAAAGGCTCTGGAGCTTTATCCGGATCAGCCACAGGTGCTGAATTATCTTGGTTATTCATGGGTTGATCGGGGTGAAAATCTCGATGAAGCACTGAAAATGATCAAGAAGGCAGTCGAACTGCGTCCGCAGGATGGTTACATCGTCGATTCGCTTGGCTGGGCTTATTACAAGCTAGGTCGTTATCCGGAAGCCGTGGTCGAGCTTGAAAAGGCCGTGAAGCTTCGTCCGGAAGATCCGACGATCAACGACCACCTTGGCGATGCTTACTGGCGCTCGGACCGTCAGCTTGAAGCGACTTTCCAGTGGAACCACGCCATTGCTGGCAAGCCTGAGCCGGAAGAGCTGGCCAAGATTGAAGAGAAGCTGAAAAAGGGTCTGGCTCCTGATCCAAATCCTTCGGAGGCGCGGGCTCAGGACAAGAAGCCTGAGCCGACAAAAGCGCCTGAAACCAAAACCGAATAATTTCAAAGCCCGGAAGTTTGATCGATTTCCGGGCTTTCCATTTCTCTATGCCAGCGTGAGCAGCGTTCAGCGATCAAATGTCATGCTTGACCGTGGCAGGCTGACAAATTAGACCGGGCCATCATTTCAATAACAAGGCCTGACCCCGTGTCCAGTACGTTGCCAGCACATATGCACCCCACCCGTTCCTTTCAGGGCTTGATCCTGACGCTCCATAACTATTGGGCGGAACACGGTTGCGCTATTTTGCAGCCTTACGACATGGAAGTGGGGGCGGGTACTTTCCACCCGGCAACGACTTTGCGTTCGCTCGGGCCAAAGCCTTGGAAAGCTGCCTATGTGCAGCCGTCGCGCCGTCCAAAGGATGGCCGCTATGGTGAAAATCCAAACCGCTTGCAGCATTATTACCAGTATCAGGTGATCATTAAGCCATCGCCGCCGAACCTGCAGGACCTTTACCTCGGTTCGCTGCGTGCCATTGGTCTTGATCCAACGTTGCATGACGTGCGCTTCGTGGAAGACGACTGGGAAAGCCCGACGCTTGGCGCTTGGGGCCTTGGTTGGGAATGTTGGTGTGACGGCATGGAAGTGTCGCAGTTCACCTATTTCCAGCAAGTCTGCGGCATTGAATGCTCGCCGGTTGCGGGTGAGTTGACCTATGGTCTTGAGCGCCTCGCCATGTATGTGCAGGGCGTGGACAATGTCTATGACCTCAACTTCAATGGTCTCGAAGGCGAGGAAAAAGTCACCTATGGTGATGTTTTCTTGCAGGCCGAGCAGGAATATTCCCGCTACAATTTCGAGATGGCGAACACGGATATCCTGCATCAGCATTTCATCGATGCAGAGCGTGAATGCGCTGCGATTTTGAAGGCAGGTAGCACAGGCGAAGGCTCTTTACATAAGTGCGTTTTCCCGGCTTATGACCAGTGCATCAAGGCATCGCATGTCTTCAACCTGATGGATGCGCGCGGCGTGATCTCGGTCACTGAACGTCAAAGCTATATCCTGCGCGTGCGCAATCTCGCGCGTCAGTGCGGCGAAGCATTTTTGCTCACCGACGCCGGCGGCTTCAACCTTAAGAACGAGGCTGTGTGATGCCCGATTTACTACTCGAACTTTTCTCCGAGGAAATCCCGGCCCGTATGCAGCGTAAAGCAGCAGGTGATTTCAAGAAGATGATCACCGATGGTCTGGTAGAAGCCGGTCTGACCTATGAGGCCACGACCGCCTATTGGACCCCGCGTCGTCTGACGCTCGATGTGCGCGGCCTGACCGTGCGCTCGAAAGACGTGCATGAAGACGTAAAAGGCCCATCCGTCACAGCGCCGGAACAAGCCATTCAGGGCTTCCTCCGCAAGGCTGGGTTGACCGATGTGTCTCAGGCGCATGTGCATTCTGATCCGAAGAAGGGCGATTTCTACGTTGCTCATCTGACCAAGCCGGGTCGCGCTGCTGAAGAAATCATCGCGGAACTCGTACCGCAGACAATCCGCAACTTCCCTTGGCCAAAGTCCATGCGCTGGGGTGCGGCGTCCTCAAAGCCGGGTGCGCTTCGCTGGGTGCGTCCGTTGCAATCAATCCTCTGCACCTTCGGTCCTGAAACCGAAGAAACGGTTGTGGTAGAGTTTGACGTCGATGGCATCAAGTCGGGCAATGTCACCTATGGTCATCGTTTCTTAAGCGATGGTCAGGCGATCAAGGTGCGCCGTTTCGATGATTATGTCGAAAAGCTCGAAAAGGCTTTCGTTGTGCTCGACGCCGAGCGCCGCAAGGAAATCATCTCGCAGGACGCGCATAATCTCGCTTTCGCATCCGGTCTGGAACTGGTCGAAGACGCGGGTCTTCTTGAAGAGGTTTCTGGTCTGGTCGAATGGCCTGTGGTGCTGATGGGCGAGTTTGAGGAAGAGTTTCTGGCGATTCCGCCGGAAGTCATTCAGCTGACAATCCGTGTGAACCAGAAATGCTTTGTCACCCGCAAGCAGGGTGAAACGGAAGCGCTGTCGAACAAGTTCATTCTGATCTCCAACATCGCAGCCCGCGATGGCGGCACAGAAATCGCTTACGGCAATGGCAAGGTCGTGCGCGCACGCCTCTCCGATGCGCTCTATTTCTGGCACACCGATCAGCATGATCTGCCGGACCTCGACAAGCTTTTGGCTTCTGGCGAGAAATTCGGCCTTGATCTGAAAAAGCCGCTCGATCAGCGCATGGCGCGTTTGGATGCGCTTAATGTGACCTTCCATGCCAAGCTCGGCACGCAAGGCGCACGCGTTGAACGCATCCGCGAACTGGCAGCACAGATTGCGCCGCTGGTCGGAGCCGATCCTGCGCTTGCAGCCCGCGCGGCAGTTCTGGTTAAGGCTGATCTGACCACGGAAGTTGTCGGCGAGTTCCCTGAACTTCAGGGTGCAATGGGTCGTAAATATGCGCTCCTTCAGGGCGAAGACGAATCCGTCGCAACGGCTCTCGAAGAGCATTACAAGCCGCAAGGCCCGTCTGATTTCGTACCGAAAAATCCGGTTGCTGTTGCTGTCGCTTTGGCTGACAAGCTCGACACGCTGGTTGGCTTCTGGGCGATTGACGAAAAGCCTACCGGCTCGAAAGACCCGTTTGCTCTGCGCCGTGCAGCTCTTGGTGTGATCCGTCTGGTTCTGTCAAAGGATTGGAAGTTCCCGCTGTTGCCACTTCTGCGCTCGGCTTATGCCGCGCTGAAAGAGAGCCAGGTTCAGCGCAAACTGCGTGAGTTTGAAGCCAAGCTCGCAGATGAAAAATCTGGCGATGTTGATGGCGAGCAGGACGTCGATAACGCATTGCGCAATCTCGAAACGCAAGCGCGTGCTGAAATCGAAGCCAATGCTGAGCCGCTGTTGGCTGACCTGCTGTCGTTCCTGCATGACCGTTTCAAGGTTCACTTGAAAGAAGACGGCGCACGCCACGACGCGATTGATGCGGTTCTGACTTCGGATGCCGACAATCTTCTGCTGGTTGCCCGTCGTCTGGAAGCCTTGATCGTCTTCATCAATGAAGAAGACGGCAAGAACCTTCTGGCTGGCACCAAGCGCGCTGCCAATATTCTGGCTGCGGAAGAAAAGAAGGGCACCAAGGTCGCCCAAAGCGTTGATGCGGCTCTCCTGAAGCTCGATGAGGAAAAGGCGCTTTATGCGGCTGTGAACCTCGCAGCTCAAGAAGCCGAAGAAGCTATTGTCCGCGAAGATTTCGGCGGTGCAATGCTGGCACTGGCCAAGCTGCGCGGTCCGGTCGATACGTTCTTCGAGAAGGTTCTGGTCAATGACGAGGACGAAAATGTCCGCGCCAATCGCCTTGCACTGCTTGAACAAATCCGCACTGCCACCAGCAAGGTGGCAGATTTCTCGAAAATCGCCGGATAAGACAAAAAGGGCGCTTTCAAGCGCCCTTTCTTTTTGTACCTCATTCCTATCTTGCATGAACTGCGCATACGAGTCCCTTGCTCTAAGCCCATGTGTTGTGTAGCTACAGCGGCAGGAGAATGACCTTGGCCGATATTCTGGAATTTGACGATAAAGCTGTTTTACGTGCGGTGGCAGTGCTCACCCGTGGCGGCCTTGTCGCGATTCCGACAGAGACGGTCTATGGTCTTGCGGCTGACGCAGCGCATGGCGAAGGCGTGGCTGGTATTTTCGCCGCCAAAGGTCGCCCGCAGTTCAACCCGCTCATTGCCCATGTCGACAGTATAGCCATGGCCGAGCGTTACGTGACGTTCGATCCGATCTCGCGAAAGCTCGCGGAGGCTTTCTGGCCGGGGCCACTCACAATAGTTCTGCCGCTTAAAGCGCAGCAAGACACGATGCGCCCAATCCATCCGCTGGTGACGGCAGGGCTTGATACGCTCGCCGTCCGTATGCCTACGGGACGGGTGCGTGATGTTATAAAGAATCTGGACAGCCCTGTTGCTGCACCGAGCGCCAATACTTCAGGCCGTATCAGTCCGACATCCGCGAAAGCCGTGGCGGACGATCTGGGCAATAAGATCGATTTGATCCTCGATGCCGGGCCGTGCGGCGTGGGCGTTGAATCGACTATTCTTAAGGTTGAAGGCGAGCGCGTGCGCTTGCTGCGCCCCGGTGGTCTGGCGGCAGAAGAGATTGAAGCGCTGATTGGCGTTAAGCTTGAACGCGCTGAGCATAAGGCCGCCATTCAAGCGCCGGGCATGATGGAATCGCATTATGCGCCTGATGCTGCCGTGCGGCTTGATGCTGCAAGCGTTGATGCGGGCGAGGCATTGCTGGCTTTCGGGCCAAAGCGCGTGGCCGGTGCAGACAAGGCGGTTTCGACGCTTAATCTTAGCCCGACAGGCGATTTGCGCGAAGCGGCCAGCAATCTGTTTGATTTCATGCGCAGGCTTGATGCAAGCGGCGCACGCACCATTGCTGTCGAACCCATTCCTTTTGATGGTCTCGGTGAGGCCATCAATGATCGTCTTAAACGCGCGGCGGCCCCGCGCTAGTTCCCCAAACTGACAAGAGAAGCACATGCTCGACACCGCCCTGATCGAACGTTTTGCAGCCATCGTTGGCGAAAAGAATGCGCTGACCGCGCCGGAAGATATTGCGCCCTTCATGATCGAGCAGCGCGATCTCTATCAGGGCCGTTCGCCACTGGTTCTGCGCCCTGCTTCGACGGAAGAAGTTTCTGCTATCCTGAAACTTGCCAATGAAACCAAGACGCCGGTCGTCCCGCAGGGCGGTAATACTGGCCTTGTTGGCGGTCAGACGCCTGATCAGAGCGACACCACGATTGTTCTGTCGCTTGGCCGCATGAACAAGGTGCGCTCGGTTGATCCGGTCGGCAATCTGGTGACGGTCGAAGCCGGTGTGATCCTCAAAAACCTTCAGGACGAAGCGCAGAAAGTGGGCCGTCTGTTCCCGCTGTCGCTTGGCGCGGAAGGTTCCTGCCAGATTGGCGGCAATCTTGGTTCAAACGCTGGCGGCACCGCCGTTCTGGCCTATGGCAATATGCGCGAGCTTTGCCTCGGCCTTGAAGTGGTTCTGCCAAGCGGCGAGATTCTCAATGATCTGCGCTACGTGAAGAAAGACAATACCGGCTATGATCTCAAAGATCTGTTTGTCGGTTCGGAAGGCACGCTCGGTGTCATCACGGCTGCCGTTTTGAAGATTTATCCGCAGCCAAAGGGCAAGGGCGTGGCCTATGCGGGTCTTCGCAGCCCGGAAGACGTGCTGCGCCTGTTCCAGCTTGCAACCGAACATGCTGGCCCGTCGCTCACTGGCTTTGAACTGATGCCGCGTGTCGGCGTTGAGTTTACCATTGCCCATGTCGACGGCGTTCGCGATCCGCTCGAAAGCCCGCATGACTGGTATGTGCTGGTTGATATTTCCTCGACCCGCTCGGAAGACGATGCGCGCGCGACGCTTGAAACCATCCTGACGGAAGCGTTCGAGAACGATATTATTCAGGATGCAGCGATTGCCGAGAGCGTTGCACAGGCGCAGATGTTCTGGAAAATGCGTGAGGAAATGTCCTGGGCGCAGAAACCGGAAGGCGGCTCGATCAAGCACGATATCTCGGTGCCTGTCGCAAAAATCCCGGAATTCATTCATGAAGCCAATGCGGCAACGCTGGAAATGATTCCCGGCTCGCGTATCGTTTGCTTCGGCCATATTGGCGATGGCAATCTGCACTATAATGTGTCGCAGCCGGTGGGTGCCGATAAGCAAGCTTTCCTTGATCGCTGGCACGACCTTAATCACCGCATTCATACAATTGTTGCTTCTTATACCGGATCGATCTCCGCAGAGCACGGTATTGGTCAGTTGAAGCGCGAGGAGCTGGCCTTCTTCAAGCAGGATGTGGCGCTTGAACTGATGCGCCGTATTAAGAAATCATTCGATCCGAATGGCATTATGAATCCGGGTAAAGTGCTGTAATTCCAGCAAATAAGAAGAAATTAAGGCGGGCAGGAAACTGTCCGCCTTTTCATTTATGTAAACGAAAATTAGCAAGAATTACTGACTTCTTACACCTGGTTGTAAAGCAGTAACCAAATGAAAAAGCAGGGAAAAGTTAACCTAACGCGTTAAGCGCATCGGTAATAAACGCGGTCTATTCTCCAAATCAACAAGAGCGAACATCGCTCAAAAGGGAAGCCGGAATAACTGGCTCTCAAAAAACAGGCAGAGATAGACAGAGGCGTCGAAAATGATGAGCAGCGGACTTAAAAAGCCAGAATGGGCAGGTCAGGAACTTCGGCTCGATCCGTTTCACCTTCCGCAGGTTGTGACCTATGCGGCAGAAGATTGCGATGCAGACGTAACCTTCACCATTAGTGAACGTGGTGCGGTTATCCGCCAGATCCTGCCATCGAGCGGCTTGCCAATGTCGCTCGCTCTTCCGATCAACGCATTCATCGGCGTGACAGCTCGCGCTGTCGAAGACGAGTTTGGCGAAATCACCGTAACGCTTGAACTGATGCATGAAGATCCGCAGCTTTCTGTGCCGCTGCTGGTTGCTCACGACCTGACCGATGTTGCTGCTGACTGGCGCGCCTGGGCTGCAACCTTCAATCTGCCAATGATGCTGGTGGAAGAAGATGGCGTTGCGCGTCCGCTTTATGAAAGCACTGGCCCGGTTCGCACCGGAGAACCACAGGCACGCCGTCAGGGGCAGGAACCGCGCCGCCGCCGCCCTCGCTTCCTTGCCCGCCGCAAAACCGGTTCGCTGGGCGTGCGTATGGTCATTGAAGGCCGTGAGATTATCGCTCGAAACTAGAACGCATCCAGAAATTCGCTCCAAGAGCTGCATCAAAGCGATACGAATTTCGGGTTCGCCATACTAGTAGGTCATCACATTCGCGTGTGAACACGTTCTCGTCGGATTTCTATACTATCTAAAGAATAACGCACCGCTCGGTGGTCGTCTGGAAAGATGAAGGACCTTTCCAGACATCAAAGGCCTCGATGCCGGAGCAACCAACTTGGCTGACCTCCAGCAAGCCACCCGGATGGTAACCCCATCCGGGTAATTTTTTATTCAGATTACTTTTTGCGGCTGAGAAACGCCATTACGGCTTCGCGCGCTTCGCTCGACGTAAGCCGCTCGGCAAAATGCTTTGCTTCTCTTGCGATGCGATCAGCAACAGGTTCGGCAGGCATACGCATCAGGCTGCGAGCAATCTGCATGGCCTGCGGAGGCTTGGCAGCAATTTCCTCTGCAGCTTTCAGCACTTCTGCTTCCAGCTCGTTGCTTTCGACAACCTTATAGACAATGCCCGCTTCAAGTGCCGCCTGCGCATCGAAGCCATGCCCCAGTGCGAGCAATGCAAATGCCTTCTGATGCCCCATCAGCGATGGTGCAAGCAGGCTGGAGGCCGCTTCCGGTACGAGTCCGAGATCAACAAAAGGCGTGCGAAACAACGCATGGTTAGTGGCAAACGTCAGGTCGCAATGAAGATGGATTGTCGTGCCGATCCCGATAGCCAGGCCATCGACGCCGGATATGACCGGCTTCTTCGAGCCCGATAGGGCTGCGAGAAAATTCAGAATGTCATTGCCCATATTGCCGTCCGACGCGGCAGCCATGAAATCCTGCATGTCGTTACCCGACGAGAATGCACCGGGCACACCCAAAAACACATGCACGCGCACCGCATCATCGGCATCGCCATCTACAAGCGCCTTGGCCATTGCCGCATACATAGCGCGGGTGATGGCATTTTTCTTGTCGGCCCGGTTAAGCCGGATGATCTGCACTGCACCTTTGTGTTCGATCAGAACATGCTCGCTCATAATCAGACCTCCAGCGCGGATTTTGCAGCTGCAAGGCTGACTGCGCCGCTGATGACGGTGTCCTTGAGGGATGAGACTTCTGCAAGCATGTTTTCGGCAAAGAAACGGCAAAGCGCAGCGCGGCCGGCATCGTCACTCTTAAGTGCTGCGCGCGCGAGATACGCACCGCCAGCAGTCAGGGAGAGCAGGCGCTGATACGGCGTTGCGCCAGCCAGCGCTTCTTCTGTACGGCCTTCGCTTGCCGCCTTTTGCAGCCATTCGGTGGCTTCACGCGCTTCTTTGATGGCGGCCGAAAGACGTGAACCCGTTTCGCCAAGTTCAGGACGGTTCGATTTTGTCGCTTTGTCCGCTTCTTGCTGCAGTTCGGCGAGATAGTTGCCGATGCGCTCACCATTGCCGAGCGGTAACTTGCGCAGCACAAGGTCAATGGCCTGAATGCCATTTGTACCTTCATAAATCGGAGTAATGCGGGCATCGCGCAGCAATTGCGCTGCACCGGTTTCTTCGATGAAGCCCATGCCGCCATGGATCTGCACGCCAAGCGAGGCCACATCCACGCCGACATCAGTTGCAAAGCTTTTGGCCAAAGGTGTGAGCAGTCCGGCGCGATCCGACCAGAATTGTGCGTCAGCACCCTCTGTTGCATGACTCATATCGATCGCATGGGCGCATGAATAGGTGATGGAGCGGGCAACCTGTGTCAGCGCTTTCATGGTGAGCAACATACGTTGCACATCCGGGTGCTCGATAATTGGGCTCATGCCAGCCTTCGGGTCAGCACCTAAGGCGCGGCCCTGCTTGCGCTCTTTGGCGTAGTTCAATGCCTGCTGATAGGCGGCTTCGGCCACGCCAACGCCCTGAATACCAACCAGCAAACGGGCATTGTTCATCATGGTGAACATGCAGGCGAGGCCGCGATTTTCTTCGCCAATCAGATAACCAACGGCACCTGTTTCCTCGCCTTTCACGAACCCATCGCCATAGATCATGGTGCAGGTAGGGGAGGCATGAATGCCCATCTTGTGTTCCAGGCCCGAGCAGAACAGATCATTGCGCCGACCGAGCGAGCCATCAGCATTGACGAGGAATTTCGGCACCAGAAACAGCGATATGCCCTTGGTTCCTGCAGGTGCATCGGGCAGGCGAGCCAGCACCAGATGCACAATATTGTCGGTCAGATCATGTTCGCCATAGGTAATGAAAATCTTCTGGCCAAAAATACGATATGAACCATCATCGCTGCGCTCTGCACGCGCACGCAATGCACCGAGATCAGAGCCCGCCTGCGGCTCTGTCAGGTTCATTGTGCCCATCCACTCGCCGGTGATGAGCTTTTCTAAATACGTGTCTTTCAGCTCTTTTGAGGCGTGCTTTTCCAGTGCTTCGACCGCGCCCATCGTTAGCGTAGGAGCGATAGCAAATGCCAAAGTGCCGGAATTCCACATTTCGCTGACCGCCACCGACATCATGGTTGGCAGGCCCTGGCCGCCATATTCCGGCGTGCCGGTTAGTGAATTCCAGCCGCCTGCAATCCAGTCGGCATAAAGCTCTTTCCAACCCGGTGCCGTCGTCACAACGCCATCTTTGATGGTGGCACCATGCCTGTCACCGGTGATGCGAAGTGGTTCCACGCGCTCGGAGGCAAACCTGCCTGCTTCTTCCAGAATAGCTTCCGCCAGATCGGTGGAAAATTCGGGGAAACGGTTCTCTTCAATGGCTGTTTCAAGGCCTGCGACCTTCATCAGCGTATGGGAAATTTCGGAAACCGGCGCGCGATACATCTTTCCTCCACTTGGCCTTTGTGCGGGTCTCTCCTCGGAAACCCGTCCCGCGGCCAATCAGGCAGCGGGAACATAATGGCTATTGATATAAGAGCTATCGGCTTATTACGTAAACGTCAATATTATGAATTGTCTTGTTGGATCACGTTCGGTTTCCTTTGGGTGGTCGCAACCTCACACCAGATTTCCTTTTACAGCGCGAAGAAAACGCAAGTTTGCTGCGTGACAGAAAACAAACCATCTGGTAGGTTTCTTTATGTCAATCGCTAATCGTCGCCAGAAGAACCCTCAACTTGTCCGTTCGCAGCTCATTGAAAGTGCTGTCGAGTTGGCACTGGAGTCTGGTTTGAATGCGGTGAGCCTTGAGGCTGTGGCAAGTAGAGCTGGCGTCACGAAGGGCGGTCTGCTGCACCACTTCGCAAACAAACAATTGCTGATTGATGCGGTCTTTGAGGAATTGGTACTGGATTTTGAAACTGCCTTGCGAGCCAGAATGGCGAATGACCAAGAAACTCGCGGACGTTTTACAAGAGCCTATCTTGAGCTGGCGATAGAGGCGCAACAGGATGACAGTCGTGTATGGGCTTTATGGATATCGGTATTTTCCGATGCAAGACTTCGCGATGCCTGGGGCCATTGGCTTAATGCGCGGCTCGAAGAATACGGGGACACGGAAAGCGGGGCAGATATGGAAGCCGTGCGTTTTGCAGCTGATGGAATCTGGCTGAGCCATATGGTTGGCGTCGTCCCGAATGACTGGTCAGCACTTCGGAGCCGTCTGCTGAAAATGATTAGCGATTAAAGCATTTCCGGCAAAAGTGCGAAGCGGTTTTGCGTAAGAATAATGCATAAAAACAAAAAGATAGAGTGGTTCCAACAGTTTAATATTAACTGGAGTCACTCTAATAACTGGCTTTACCAACAAAGTTAAATCTCATGAAAAACTATCTGTTTCTCGGCGTTGCTATCGTTGCAGAGGTAATTGCGACATCTGCGCTCAAGGCGTCCAACTCTTTTACGGTTATGGTTCCAACCTTCACGATGATTGTTGGCTATGCCGTAGCCTTTTATTTTCTGTCCCTGACATTGCAAACCGTTCCGGTGGGTGTGGCTTATGCGATCTGGTCCGGCTGCGGTATCGTTCTGATCTCTGCCTTCGGCTGGCTGGTCTATGGTCAGAAGCTGGACTTGTGGGGAATTATCGGAATCGGCTTCATAATTTTTGGTGTGCTGATTGTTAATTTGCTCTCCAAGTCATCAGTGCATTAGGAAGCGCGCGACGGTTACGTTTTCTCATGCTCCAATCCGAAAATAGACCTTTAAAAACAAAACACTGCACTTAATCCAATTTTTAGTTCATTATTGTAAACGTCAGTAATGTTCGTAGGTGTTTTTATATGACGCTTGTTCCGTACTTCCTGACTGTCAATCTGACGGTGTCATGTGTTTTCATCCTGACATTTGCGTTCGTTGCCATTCAGGAACGGAACTATGCAGCCCCGCGCTGGTTCACGCTGGCATCTATAGCAGCAGCACTCGTTGCAATCTTCGGCTACTGGATCCCGCTTGCAGAAAATCCACGCCTATTGGTCCTGGCTTCCTTCTCGCTTCTGATGGCGGCTTTTCTGGCCATAACGATCGGCCTGCAAAGTATCTATCACCAGAAGATCGACTGGAAATTTTATGGCGGCTTCTTCCTTGCAGCCATCATCTGCAATCTGCTCATCTATGATCTGCCGCGAACGTCGTTTTTGCATCGCTTTCTTTATCAGTTGCCGCTCTGCCTCGCGCAGCTTTGGATGATCCGTGTGATCTATCTATCGCGTATGCCACGCCTGGTCGATAAACTGATGATGGCGCTCGCGATATTCAGCTGCATTTACTACCTTTCAAAAGCCTTCCTTATCGCTTGGCCGGGTTCCGATATGCGGCCGGAGGACGATGCCAACACGCTGCATGTCATCGTTTCCCTGGCAGTGGGTGTGCTGGTGCAGGTAGCGCGCGGACTGCTTCTTTTGCTGAGTACTGTGTCGCATATGGTGGGGGAGGCCAGCGAGCAATCGGAAGTCGATGAGCTTTCGCAGATTTATAATCGACGCGGTTTTGATCGGCATGTTTCCCGCGTTTTGGCGCGCAAGGGAGCTCGTATTCGCTATTCAGTGATTATGAGCGATCTGGATTTTTTCAAACGCGTCAACGATACCTATGGTCATGATGGCGGTGACAGGGTGATTGCAGCTTTTGGTAAGCTGCTCAAAACGCAATTGCCGAAAGCAGCGGTTGCCGCACGAATGGGCGGCGAGGAATTCGTTGTCTTCATTCCAGACAACGACATGGCTGCTGCGGAAGCTTTGGCGCAAAGCTTGCGAGAAGCTCTATGCGAGCTTCGCTTTACAGGCAAATCTCCGGCTTGGAGCCCGACGGCAAGCTTTGGTGTTGCCGAGCAGGTCGATGATGAGAGCCTTTATGAGACGATGCGCCGTGCAGATGCGGCACTCTATCAGGCGAAAAAAGCCGGACGCAATCGTGTCCATATCGCTTGAAATGCTGCAGCCGCATGAGACGGGTTATTACTTGCCCGAGCGTTCGCGTTCCACTGCACGCCAGCCAATGTCTGAGCGATAAAAACCTTCCGGCCAGTCAATCTGCTTGACGGCGTCGTAAGCCTTGCTCTGGGCTTCGGCCACCGTTTCAGCAATCGCTGTTACGTTGAGAACGCGGCCACCATTGGCAATCAGGTTGCCGTCTTTTTCAGCCGTACCGGCGTGGAAAACTTTGAGCCCGTCAATGTCATTGAGCTGGTCGAGACCACGAATGATGCTGCCTTTCTTCACATTGGCAGGGTAGCCTTCTGCAGCCATAACCACGGTGAGGGCAGGCTGATCTTTCCACTCAAGCGATACTTCATCGAGCTTGCCGTCCACGGCCGCATTGATAAGATCAAGCAGGTCGGTTTCAAGGCGCATCATCAGCACCTGACATTCCGGATCACCGAAGCGGGTGTTGTATTCGATAAGCTTCGGGCCGTCCTTGCCGATCATCAAGCCCAAGAACAGCACGCCCGAGAAAGGTGCGCCAATTTCCGCCATGCCGCGCATAGTCGGTTCGATCAGTTCGCGCATGGTGCGCTCAACGATTTCGGGTGTCATTACAGGAGCGGGGGCATAAGCGCCCATACCGCCGGTATTCGGCCCGGTGTCGCCATCGCCCACGCGCTTGTGGTCCTGTGCCGAGCCAAGCGATAGGGCCGTTTTGCCATCACAAATGCAGAAGAAGCTTGCTTCTTCACCTTCAAGAAACTCTTCAACGACCACTTCGGCACCAGCAGAACCGAATGCGCCTTCAAAACAGGCATCAACCGCGTCCAGCGCTTCATCGAGCGTCATGGCAACAACAACGCCTTTGCCGGCGGCAAGGCCGTCGGCCTTGACGACGATAGGTGCGCCCACTTCACGGACATAGGCCTTGGCTTTTGGTGCATTGTTGAAGCGGCCATAGGCACCTGTTGGAATGCCAAAACGCGCGCAAAGATCCTTGGTGAAGCCTTTCGAGCCTTCAAGCTGGGCGGCAGCCTTGGATGGTCCGAAAACGCGAACATTCGTGGCTTGGAGATCGTCGGCTAGGCCCGCGACGAGTGGGGCTTCCGGGCCAACGACAACCAGATCGATTGCCTTGTCCTTGGCGAATGCGATGACCGCTGCATGATCGGTTACGTCGAGCGTTACAAGTTCTGCATATTCGGCAATGCCGGGGTTGCCGGGCGCGCAATAAAGCTTTGTCAGCTTTTCAGAAGCGGCGAGTTTCCAGGCCAATGCGTGTTCGCGGCCACCGGAACCGATCAACAGAACTTTCATGCCTTGCTCCCTGCGCGTGAGATCAGTAAATGTTTATTGATACGGGTCTCTATTGCCCAACGCGTTTGCGGGCAAGGGCAGTACCGCGATTTTTGGATAAAAAGCGGGTGGAGCCGTAGCAGTTTCTAGAAAGCAGGCAATCATGCAGCAGTCAAAACCCAATGCAGGGTCCGGTATTGGGGCCAATTCAGATGTGCAGTCGCGCGATGTGCGTGGACGCGTGAAAGACGCACCCTCGGGCCATTGGGTCTATCGTGTTCTTCCGCCATCGCTTTGGCCCTATGCGCAGCTCGCTCGGTGGGATCGCCCGATTGGTTGGCAGCTTTTACTCTGGCCGTGCTGGTGGTCGGCAGCACTCGTTGCTGGCGCAGGTGCGCAGCCTGGCGACGGTGCATGGTCCGTCATGCCCTCGATCTGGCACCTTGTCCTGTTTTTGGTTGGCTCAATTGCCATGCGCGGTGCAGGATGTACCTATAACGATATTGTCGATCAGGATATCGACGATAAAGTCGATCGCACGCGGTCGCGTCCACTGCCATCGGGGCAGGTCACGAGCAGGCAGGCGAAGATTTTTCTCGTTTTGCAGGCGTTGGTTGGCCTTGCCGTCGTGCTGCAGCTTAACTGGTTTTCAATCGGACTTGGTGTCTTCTCTCTGCTGATTGTTGCTGCCTATCCATTCATGAAGCGCTTCACCAATTGGCCGCAGCTGGTGCTTGGTCTGGCCTTTTCTTGGGGCGCGCTGATGGGTTGGGCGGCCGCGGAAGGCTCTCTCGCATTGCCACCTGTGCTGCTTTACATAGGGGCGATCCTTTGGGTGATCGGCTACGATACGATCTATGCCCATCAGGACAAGGAAGATGATGCGCTGGTTGGAGTTGGTTCAACCGCGCGGCTGTTTGGCAAACATACCAAGACTGCGCTCATGGTGCTTTATGGTGGAGCAATCGGTTTTTTTGCGGCGGCGTTTGCTGTTGCGCAGGTTCCGATGCCAGCACTTGCCGGTTTGCTGGCCGCTGGTGCCCATCTTTATCGCCAGATCATCGTGCTTGATATCGACAATCCCGATCAGTGTCTGAAACTGTTTCGTTCCAACAATATTGTGGGCCTGATCATCTTTCTGGGCCTCGTGTTTGGAAGCCTTTGGGTGGCAGTCAAACCGCTCGTCTAAATTAAAAAGGCCACCGAAACGGTGGCCTTTTTCTTATTTGGTTACGGATAAAGCCGATCTTTGTTCCAGTCGCCTTCAGGTGTGTCGCGGGTAAACAATACGCGGTCATGCAGGCGGAACGGACGGTCGTGCCAGAATTCGATGGAAACCGGGCGAATGCGGAATCCGGACCAGTGAGAAGGCCTTGGAATGTCGCCGATGGCGTAACGAGCGGTATATTCGGCAACAGCCTTTTCAAGCGCAAAACGGCTTTCGAGCGGTCGAGACTGTTTCGATGCCCATGCTCCTATGCGGCTGCCGCGTGGGCGCGATGCATAATAAGCGTCGGCTTCTGCGTCGCTGACCTTCTCAACTGGCCCGCGCACGCGCACCTGACGGCGCAGCGACTTCCAGTGAAAGCACATGGCAGCCTTTTCGGCGGACAGGATTTCCTGTCCCTTCTTGCTTTCATAATTGGTGTAGAAAACAAAACCGTGCTCGTCGAAATCCTTGAGTAGCACCATACGCACATTGGGCAGGCCGTCAGGATCAACGGTGGCAAGTGCCAGTGCATTTGGGTCGTTCAGTTCGCTCTTGGTGGCGTCATTCAGCCATTCAGCAAAAAGTCGGAACGGTTCTGAGCTTTGGGTGAAATCGTCGCTGGTGTCTGTCATTTGCCGCTATTTCAGATATCTGGAAAACTTGGGTACGCGGAACTTCCTCCAATTCGTCCGCTTTGTCCATGGCTGAGAGCTGCGACGCATCATGCCAGCATGTTGTGTTTTCTCAACCAGGCTTCATACCATTGCGGCCATTGTTCCGTAGGCGTTCCCGTCTTACCCATGCCAAAGCCATGGCCACCTGATGGTATCGCATGAAACTCCACATCCACGCCTGCCTTCACACAAGCTTGCTGCATGATAAGGCTATTGGCTGGATTGGAAATCTGATCGTCGTCCGCTTGCGTGAGAAAAACCGGAGGGCAATCCTTGTTAACATGGCTTTCAACCGACCACTCCCGCGTTGCTTCTTGTGTTGGATGCTTGCCAACAAGCGAGCGACGGGTCGATGTGTGATCATAAGGCGCTTCAAGTGTAATAACCGGATAAATCAGCGCCGCCGCATCTGGCCGGGCTGATTGTGTGTCGATGTCATCGACAGGTTCGTAAGACGCAAAAGCTGAGCGGGTCGCGGCAAGCCCCATCAAGTGCCCGCCAGCAGAAAAGCCCAGCGCACCGATCTTGTTTGGAGCAATCTGCCAGTCAGCCGCTTTCGCCCGCACCAGACGAAATGCTCTTTGAACGTCCTGTAGCGGTGCCAGTGGTCCTGCAGCCCATCCCTCAATTGGCAGTCGATAGGTGAGGACAAAAGCAAAAATGCCTCTTTTTGCGAGCCAGCGTGCAGCGGGATAAGACTCTTTGCCTTCCTCAATGCGCTTATATCCGCCACCTCCGGCAATGATCACTGCAGAACCGTTTGGCCGCTCAGGGTTGAATATCTCTAAGCCAGGTACTGCAATGTTTGTGACCGCGCCTCTCTTGGTTATATCAGGCGAACCGCTCGGGCCTCCGCCACCAGGTGGCGATGCAGGCCAAAGGGATAGGCGGCTGCTTTGTGATCGAACACTGATAATTGGCAAGCTGAATGCTGTGGTAAGCGCGGCGCCACCAATCAGTAAGTTACGGCGTGAAATCAAAGTTCATCCTCACTCGAACCGATGTTTCAGACTCTTGAATCTGCTCACTAATCATGGCGATTTTTGCCCGCAAAAGCTTGTTTTCGCAATTAACACTGAACATCTGCAATAGAAGCTCTGTCAGCCAACTTTATACCGTTGTCCTTTGGTAGCGATTTGTTTACCTTGCCCGCGAACCGCTTGTTAACCCCATACCCCCATATTCGCTACATCTTTAGGATGTATTTAAGGGAAGACCGTTGGCTGCTGAATCCGCTCGCCGCGACACACATGACGATTCTACGATTCTTGGTATGGCTTTTATTCGCCGTGCAGCGCTCGTTATGGTTGTTTTGCCGCTGGCAGGCTGTGCGATGGGTGGCGTCAGTATTGAGAAGGCTGTGCCCGATTCGTCTACAATCACGGGTTCAGTCAAACCAGCACAAAAGACAGAAACAGATACTGGTAAACTTTCGGACCAGTCCACGATCAAGAGTGTCGTTTCGGCGCTTGATTTCACCCAATGGGGCAAGAAGCCAGTGCCGTGGGCTAATCCTGATACGGGTAGTCAGGGCACGATTACCACGATTGCCGAGACCAAATCTGACGATGGCCTATGCCGGAAATTCGAGACCTCTCGTGAGGCTTTTGACGGTGTTTCCATCTATCGCGGCGAAACCTGTATGCAGCGCGGCGGTCAGTGGACACTCACCTCATTTGCACCGATTTAAGCTTTTTTGAAAACATCCCTTTGTAAGTCTGGAAGTTTTCCGGCTTCGTGCGCATATTATGGCAAACTGAGTCTAGCGACTGAGATTACAGTCATTTTTCCTAATGAGGACTATATATGCGCGATCCCTATAGCGTGTTGGGCGTCGCCAAAACGGCGAAGCCCGAAGAAATAAAATCGGCATTTCGCAAGCTGGCCAAAAAGCATCATCCGGATCAGAACCAGGATGATCCGAAGGCTCAGGAGCGTTTTGCGGAAGTTAACCAGGCCTATGAAATCGTCGGCGATAAAGACAAGCGCGGACAGTTTGACCGTGGCGAAATCGATGCAGAAGGCAAGCCATTGTTTCAGGGCTTTGCCGGTCAGGGTGGCGGCTTTGATGGACATGCCGGTTTCGGTGGCGGAGATCCGTTTGCGGGCTTTCGTCAGCGTGGCGGCGGGCAACAGGGTGGCTTCGGTGGCGCTGAAGACATTCTCAATGATTTGTTTGGCGGCGCTTTCGGTGGCGGGCGCGGTGGCGCACGTCAACAGCGCGGGCCGGTAAAGGGCAGCGATCTTTCAGCGTCGATCAATATAACGCTGGAACAGGCTGCAGGTGCCGACAAGGTTGAAGCCGTCTTCCCCAACGGCAAGCATCTGAAGATTAAGCTGCCGCAATTCGTCGAAGACGGCCAGACAATCAGGCTCAAAGGTCAGGGCGAGCACGTCCTGGGCGGAACACCCGGCGATGCGCTGGTCACGATCCACTTCAAACAAAGCGCACGTTTTAGGCTTGAAGGCCGCGATGTGCATGTCGATCTGCCTGTCGAGCTTGAGGATGCCGTCCTTGGCGGTAAGGCTGAAGTCGAAACGCTGAGCGGTCGTATCGCCGTCAAGGTTCCGGCTTGGTCCAACTCAGATAAGGTTCTGCGCCTCAAGGGTAAGGGCCTGCCACTGAAGGCTGGCGGTCATGGCGACCTTTATGTTCACGTCCGCATCATGCTGCCGGAAGGTGGCGATGCCGAACTTGAAGAGTTTTTGCGCAAGCGCAAAGGCGAATAAGTCAAAATCGTTATAAAAACCAATGCGGGGATTAACTGCTAGAGCTGCATTTAATCCCCGCAAAAAGGCTATGTAGTGTCTTTTGCGTCCTCAACCGATGCTCAAGCACAACTCTGTTGTGCGATAAAATCACAATACCCGGCTTTTTATGCGCAATTGCTTGAAGCTGTTGCAAGCCTGTGCGATAGGGCATCTAGTTGATTATATTTCGATGAGGACCCTTAATGACCGCAAAGTCAGGTTTGTTGCAGGGCAAGCGCGGATTGATTCTGGGCGTAGCCAACAACCGTTCCATCGCCTGGGGTATTGCCAAGGCCGCTCGTGAAGCTGGTGCGGAACTCGCATTTACCTATCAGGGTGATGCGCTGAAGAAGCGCGTGGAGCCGTTGGCCGAAGAATTGGATGCTTTCGTTGCAGGACATTGTGATGTTGCTGACGGCGCAAGCATTGATGCTGTTTTTGAAGCACTTGAAAAGAAGTGGGGCAAGCTCGACTTCGTCGTTCACGCCATTGGTTTCTCCGACAAGGATGAACTGACCGGCCGTTACGTCGATACCAGCGAAGCCAATTTCCAGAACACCATGCTGATTTCGGTTTATTCGCTGACGGCAATTTCGCGCCGCGCGGAAAAGCTGATGGCTGATGGCGGCTCCATTTTGACGCTGACCTATTACGGCGCTGAAAAAGTCATGCCGAACTACAACGTCATGGGTGTTGCAAAGGCTGCTCTTGAAGCAAGCGTCAAGTATCTGGCCGTTGATCTTGGCCCGCAGAATATCCGCGTCAATGCGATTTCAGCAGGTCCTATCAAGACTCTGGCTGCATCCGGCATTGGTGACTTCCGCTATATTCTCAAGTGGAACGAGTATAACGCACCGCTGCGCCGTACGGTTACGATTGATGAAGTGGGCGATGTTGGCCTTTACTTCCTCTCTGACCTATCGCGCTCGGTCACGGGTGAAGTTCACCACGCTGACAGCGGCTACCACGTCATCGGCATGAAGGCTGTTGACGCTCCGGATATCTCAGTCGTTAAAGACTGATTGCTGTAAGACGAAATCCCGAAAAGTTGACCGACTTTTCGGGATTTTTCTTTTGTCTTTCCGTCAGCGGGAAGGTTATCCAAAGAATGGGCGCTAGCATAATGTGCGCCAGAAAATCATTTAGCGGCAAATAGAGGTAACGCTTTGGCTCGGGAGATCATCTACTTTTCGCGTCACGGTGAGACGGATTGGAATGTCTCGCAGCGCATTCAGGGGCAGCTTGATATTGATATCAACGCCCATGGACGTACACAGGCAGACCGTAACGGCGATATGCTGAAGTCACTGATTGGCGACGGTGCCGGTTATGATTTCGTTGCAAGCCCGCTGCGCCGCACACGCGAAACAATGGAGCGCATTCGCCTGCGCATGGGTCTCGACCCATATGATTTCCGTACTGATCCGCAGCTTATGGAAGTGAATTTCGGCGATTGGCAAGGCTTCATGATGGAAGATATTGCCAAGGAGCGTGATGACCTTGTGCAAGCGCGCGCTCGCGATAAGTGGAACTTCATCCCGCCGGGCGAAACGGCTGAAAGCTATATGCGTCTTTCTCAGCGTATCGGGCGCTGGGTTGAAGCGGTCGAATGGCCAACCGTCTGTGTGACGCATGGCGGCTGCATTCGCACCCTGTTTTATCTCTATGGTGATATCGACGGCCACGATGCTGCAAATATCTCCATCCCGCAGGACAAGATATTGAAGTTCGAAAACGGCAAGCTTGATTGGGTTTAAAGCATTTCCGGCAAAAGTTGGAAGCGGTTTTGCATAGGGATAATGCGTAAAAACAAAAAGATAGAGCGGTTCCAACGGTTCAATATTAACTGGAACTGCTCTTAAAAGCCGGGTAGCTTTTGATGTCGATGCGCTGCGTCATTGCGGTCGTTGAAAAGCCCTACTTAGCGAGTGTTCATGTCATTCAAACGCTTTGCGGTTATTGCTGACATTCATGGCAACAGTGATGCGCTGGCAGCAGTGCTTGCTGATATTGATGCCCTGAATATCCAAACCATTATCAATCTCGGCGATCATTTAAGTGGGCCGCTCGCTGCGCGCGAAACAGTGGATATACTGATGGCGCGTGAGATGATTGCAATTCGTGGCAATCATGACCGTTGGCTGGTTGAAAAAGCCGTCGAAGACATGGGCCCATCTGATCGCGTTGCCTATGACCAGTTGGAAGAGCGGCATCTTGCCTGGCTGCGAGATATGCCCGCAACCAAAGTTCTCGCGGATGGCCGCATTTTTCTGAGCCACGGAACGCCCACGAGTGACACGACTTACTGGCTCGAAACTGTGACTGCTACTGGCGATGTCGTGCTGAGGCCGAAAAAGCAGATTGAAGCGGAAGCAGAAGGCATTGCTGCATCATTGATCCTCTGCGGTCATACGCATACGCCGCGCGTTGTGTGGTTGAGCGATGGTCGCCAGATCGTCAATCCCGGCAGTGTTGGCTGTCCTGGCTATGATGACGATCATCCCGTGCCACATATTGTGCAGACCGGAACGCCGAATGCGTCTTATGCCGTAATCGATGATGGTGCAGGGAACTGGCGGGTTACATTCCGCAGTATCCCATATGACCCATCTCGAATGGCTTTGCTCGCTGAGAAGGCAGGCAGGGAAGAATGGGCAAATGTCATTCGCACTGGATGGCTTCGCGTCGAATAAGCGCGTGAGTTTCTGATTTCTTGCCATTTGGCAAAATTATGCTATCTTTCCGCCATAAGGAAGGTATGCCATGGAGCTTCAGCCAATCAGCATAACGCCTGCGGGCAATCTGTCGAAGGTAATCACTGACGAAGAAGCGGGCGCATTGGCGCGCACCACGGTCAATTTGTTCAAGGCGTGGAAACTGTCAGATACGGAAGCCAGTACGCTTTTGGGTGATATGTCCCCGCGCACATGGGCGCGCTGGAAAGAAGGTAGCATAGGCCGCATCGACCGTGACTTGCGGATGCGTATGGCGCATCTTATGGGCATTCACAAAGGCCTGCGCTACATGTTCCGTGATGCGGCCCGCGGCTATGCCTGGATCAGAAAGCCGAATGGCGCGTTCGACGGTTTGTCGGCGCTCGATCTCATGTTGCGTGGTGAAATTTCAGATCTTGCTGCACTGCGAGAATGGCTCAATGCGGAGCGCGGCGCATGGTAAGCGGACTGGCTCAAAAGCAACATGTTCACTGGCCGCAGACTTTTCGCATCATCCGCTCCATCCATCCGCCAATCGACCTGTTTGAAGATATCGCAGATCCGCGTGATTGGGAGGCACTTGCTTCGGTTGAGGAGAAGACAAACCCGCGCATTCGTTTCGAAATTGGCGATCTTGGCAAGGTGCCTGCTGATCGGCGCGTTGCCGGGCGGGGTGCAACTTATGTGATGGCGCCTTTCGTACATTGCTCGACAGCCCGTCCGGGGCGTTTCAGCGATGGCAGCTACGGTATTTATTATGCCGCGGATCGTGAAGATGTGGCGGTGGCGGAAACCATCCATCACCATGAAAAATTCATGCGGGCAACCAATGAAGAACCCGGCTGGACTTCCGATTTTCGGGTGCTGATTGGCAGTGTCGAACGGGAACTGGACGATGTGAGCAAAGTACCGGGTGTGCTTGATCCGGTTGACTATGGGGCTTCACATGTGGAGGGAAAAGATCTTCGCGCAGCGGGCAGTCACGGGCTTCTCTGGCCAAGTGTGCGGATGCGCGGTGGCCTTTGTATCGGGATTTTCTGGCCGAATATTATAACGATTCCGGTTCAGGGTCGGCACTACAGCTATCACTGGAATGGAACCCGCGTCGATTTTGTTCGCCAGTACGACACGGGTCTAGTGCTTGCGGTAAGCTGATCTTATGGGGCTTCCTGAATGTCGGTGACGAAGCGCGTATTGTCGGCTTCATCATAGAGAATGATGACCTTCATGCCTTTGTTAATAGCGGAATAATCAAACTCTCCCGGCAACTTATAGGTCTTGCCGTCATCCAGTGTAATTGTTTCCTTATCCTGATTGATGCCGGTGATCTTGCCTTCGACATCATCCGCCATGGCAACGGTCGAAAAGAGCGAGGCAATAATGAAGAGCAGTCCCACAATATACTGCATGGGTGTCATCCTCCTTTTGAGTGCCCGACCGTCAACTGACTGATTCGACACGAATTGCATTTTGCGCAATTGCTTCCCTCAAAGTTTGTATGAGCCGACAGTATGGGCTGAAACTAAAGGACGCAACTTGATTGTGGGCGCATTTTAGCCGACGGAATGTGTCAAAAAGAATGCGGTATGTGGATGATCCGATGGAAATTTTGCGAACGGTATGTGGCTAATCCCAGCTATAATTTGACCGTTGCTCAAAAGGCCAATAAAACCGGCCCATATCTTGCCGGCAAAGGCGCTCCGTAATCAGGCTTAGCTCATGTCTCATAACAGTTTCGGTCATCTGTTTCGCGTAACCACCTGGGGCGAAAGCCATGGGATTGCGCTAGGTTGTGTCGTGGATGGTTGCCCTCCCGGCATCACCTTTACCGAGGCCGAAATTCAGTCCTATCTCGATAAGCGCAAGCCGGGTCAGTCGAAATATACGACCCAGCGTCGCGAGCCGGATCAGGTTCGTGTGCTTTCTGGTGTGCTTCTGGGCGACGATGGCGTCACAATGACCACCACCGGCACGCCGATTTCGATGATGATCGAAAACACCGATCAGCGCTCCAAGGATTATGGTGATATTGCAAAGCAGTATCGTCCGGGCCATGCCGATTATGCTTACGACGTCAAATACGGCATTCGCGACTATCGCGGCGGTGGTCGTTCCTCGGCACGCGAAACCGCAGCCCGCGTTGCGGCTGGCGCAATTGCTCGTAAGGTTGTTCCGGGTTTGCAGGTGCGTGGTGCGCTCGTCTCGATGGGCGTGCACGACATTGATCGTTCGCGCTGGGACTGGAACGAAGTCGATAACAACCCGTTCTTCACGCCGGATGCTGGTTCTGTGGAGGTCTTCGCGGACTATCTGGATGGCATCCGTAAGAATGGCTCTTCCATCGGCGCGATTATTGAAATCGTCGCAGATGGCGTGCCTGCAGGCATTGGCGCACCGATCTACGGTAAGCTTGATCAGGATATCGCCAGCCTGCTGATGTCGATCAATGCCGTGAAAGGCGTCGAAATTGGCAACGGCTTTGAGGCTGCACGCCTAACAGGCGAAGAAAACGCCGACGAAATGCGTATCGGTAATGATGGTCAGCCGATGTTCCTGTCCAATCAGGCGGGCGGCGTGCTTGGTGGTATTGCAACGGGTGCGCCCGTGGTGGCACGCTTTGCAGTGAAGCCGACGTCATCGATCCTGACGCCACGCAAATCCATTGATAAGGACGGCAAAGAAGTGGATGTGATGACCAAAGGACGCCACGATCCTTGCGTGGGCATTCGCGCTGTGCCGATTGGCGAAGCGATGGTCGCTTGCGCAATTGCCGATCACTATCTGCGCCATCGTGGACAGACGGGACGTATCTAAAAAATAGAAAGTTCAGTTTCAGGAACTGAGGGCCGGTTTTCGACTGAAGCTGTGGTACAACCATTGAGGCTGAAATGAGCTATAATCAGAAACAGGTCGTTGATGCGCTGCGCGCTTTTGAGCGTGGCGAAATTGTTGTGGTCATGGATGATGACGGGCGCGAGAACGAAGGCGATCTGATCGTTGCAGCCGTTCACTGCACGCCGGAAAAGATGGCCTTCATCGTTCGTTACACGTCGGGCATCGTCTGCACGCCAATGACGCGTGATGAAGCCAAGCGTCTTAATCTGGCGCCGATGGTAGCGGAAAATGAGTCCGCTCACACAACGGCTTTCACGGTCACTGTTGATTATCGCCACGGCACCACCACTGGTATTTCGGCTGAAGACCGCACGCTCACTGTCCGCAACCTCGCAAACCCGAATGCAGGTGCTTCGGATTTTGTGCGTCCCGGCCATATCTTCCCGCTGATCGCCCGCGAAGGCGGTGTGTTGATGCGCTCCGGCCATACGGAAGCAGCTGTTGACCTCTGCAAGCTCGCAAATCTCCCGCCAATTGGCGTGATCTGCGAATTGATCAATGATGATGGCACGGTCATGCGTGGTCCTGATGTGACGGCATTTGCTGAAAAGCACACGCTGCATCGCGTTACGGTAGCTGATCTCATCGCCTATCGTCAGCGCAAAGAAACGCTGGTCAAGCGCATCAGCGACGCGCCAGTGAAAACCTGTGCAGGCCCAGCCCATGCCTATACCTACGAATTGCCTTGGGAACCGATGCAGCATGTCGCTGTTGTCTTTGGCGATATTCGTGATGGTGAAGAAGTGCCTGTCCGTCTGCACCGCGAAGACGTGATCAACGATGTTTTCGGCAGCAGCGGCAACAATCTCGACGCGATTATGAAGCGTATGGGCAAGGAAGGCCGTGGCGTTCTGGTTTATCTGCGCGAAGGTTCTGTCGGGGTGCGTGCAGATCACCGTGACGCGCGTGCGCGTGAAGCGCTGCTTGGCGAACACGAAGCCCATGCGGAAGCCGTTGCTCGTGAAGAGGAATGGCGCCAGATCGGTCTGGGCGCACAGATTCTGAAAGACCTGGGCATCACATCGATCGTGCTTCTGGCATCGCGTGAGCGCCACTATGTTGGTCTTGAAGGTTTCGGCATAAACATCGCCCGCACCGAAATCATCTGACACAGTGTTGTCGGCTAAAGATGCTACAGGATCGCAATGACAACACGGCTTTACTGGCATCCTACCTATCTTGAACATATCGTGCCGCCCGGACATCCCGAGCGGCCCGACCGCATTCGTGCATTGATGAGCGAGCTGGAAGGGCCGGATTTCTACCGTCTCGACCGTGTGGAAGCGCGGATGGCATCAGAAGATGCCATCCTGTTCGCGCATCCTGAAAGCTATGTCAACGAAATCCGTAAGCAAATTCCCGATGGCATAGACGATGAGGAAGCGCCGCAACCGATCAACAAGCTTGGCGTCGATACCTATGTGAGCCCGAAAAGCTGGGAAGCAGCATTGCTAGCCATTGGTGGCGCAAATGCTGCCGTAGACGATGTGTTTTCCGGGAAAGCTGATAACGTCTTTGTCGCTTCACGCCCGCCCGGTCATCATGCCGAGCTGTCAACGGCAATGGGCTTCTGCCTGTTTAACAATGTTGCTATCGCAGCGCGTCATGCGCAGCGCAATCATGGTGCGGAACGCATCGCAATAGTTGATTGGGACGTGCATCATGGCAACGGCACGCAGGATATCTTCAAAGATGATCCGAGCGTTCTTTACTGTTCGACGCACCAGTTTCCGCTTTTTCCTGGCACAGGCCGGAAAGATGAGGTGGGGGTCGGTAACATCGTCAATGCTCCGCTTTCGCCCAATACCGGCAGCCGGGAATTTCGCGAGGCATTTAATAGTCGTGTATTGCCTGCTTTGGACAACTTCCGGCCAGATTTGATCCTTATTTCGGCTGGCTTCGACGCGCATTTCCGCGATCCTCTTGCCGAGATCAATCTCGATGAATCGGATTTCGATTGGGCGACGGGCAAGCTCATGGAACGTGCTGAACGGTTCTGCAATCACCGACTGGTGAGTGTGCTTGAAGGTGGATATGATCTTGAGGGCTTGTCGCAGTCCGCGTCTTCTCATATTACGCGGCTGTTGAAAGGATAAACCATGGTAACCGAACCGTCCAACACCGACATTGCAGTTATGAGCTTTGAGGATGCCTTGAAGCAGCTTGAGAAGATCGTCGATGATCTGGAGCGGGGCGATGTGCCGCTGGAAGAATCCATCCGCATCTATGAGCGTGGCGAAGCGCTGAAGAAGCATTGCGATACGCTGCTCAAATCTGCAGAAGACAAGGTCGAGAAAATTCGCGTTGGCCGTGACGGTCAGCCAGCGGGTACAGAACCGCTCGACGCTGAATAAATCTCAGACTTAAAACATCGCCTTGAGCTGGGCGGCGTAGGGCGCAAGCACGCCGCTCAGGAGATAGGGCCCTAGTCCCCAGACAAGTGTCCAACCGGCAGCGCCAATCACATTGGCAGCCAGAAAATGCATAGGGTTCATTTTCATGGAACCTGCGACAATGCCGTTTAATTGTCTAAGCAGGACGACAAAGCGCGCTGTCGCGACCACATAGATACCCTTGCTCTCAAACATTTTCTCGAATTTATCGAGACGCTCCGGCGTCAGTTTCACGTAGTGCCCGTATCGCAGAATGAGTGCGCGCCCGCCAAAGCGCCCAATCGCATAGCCGGTACAATCACCTAAAACCGCACCAACAAACACCGCCAGAATGACCATCTCGATATTGAGTGTGCCATGCAGCGCTAAGAGCGAACTTGCAATCAATGCGCTTTCACCGGGAAGCGGTGCGCCAAAAGACTCGAAATAGACGATGACGAAAAGGGCCAGCGCGCCATAGGCGGCGATATAAGGCTCAATAAAGCTCATTCGGAAACCACGCTAAACATAAAAAGGCTCCGGCGCGAACCGGAGCCTAAGCACTATAGTTGGTTTTGTTAGCCGATGGAACGCTTGCCGGTGATCTTGTGGTAAGCCCACAAGACGATAATGGAACCGATAATTGCAATGATCAGGCTCATTGGATCAAATGCGCCTGTGACGCCTCGACCGAAAAGAGCGGAAGAAAGAACGCCGCCAACGATTGCTCCGACAATGCCCAAAGCAATGTCGAAAAACACCCCCTGACCGCTTTTATTGACGATTTTGCTGCCGATGAAGCCGGCAATCAAGCCTAATATAATCCAGCTTATTACAGACATCTAATATCTCCGATTGCGAAAATAAGTTTTTGCATCAGACAGTTAGAAAATTTTCACAATAGTTTCGATTTGGCAAGGTATAATGCTTGTCAAAGGCGGAAACTTATTTCACCTTAACTTATCGCGTGTGAGAAAACCACAGCGACCAACAGGGAGTATCGTGTGATGGGAAGTTATGACGACAATTCCAACAATTCGCCGATCCCCGGCGGCAGCCTTGCCAAGCCGGTTCTGATCGCGCTCGGTGCGCTTCTGGTCGGCAAGATGCTGAAAGGGCATAGTGAGGAGCCTGAACAGCCAGCTTCCATTCCAGACCAGTCTGCTCCTCAGCAGGCGGATAACGGTGGCGGTCTACTTGGCGGTATTCTCGGTGGCCTCGGTGGTTTGCTGGGTGGTGCGCTCGCAAGTGGCGGTGCAGCTTCCGCGCCGACTGCTCCCGGTCCGCTTGGCGGCGGCTTAGGCGGTCTTCTCGATCAGCTCAAACAGGCAGGTCTTGGCGATAAGGTGGATTCCTGGGTTGGGCAGGGCAGCAATCATCAGATTGAACCGGGTCAGCTCGGAGATGCACTCGGCCAGAAGACGTTGAGCGAAATCGCTGCTCATGCAGGGATTGATCAACAGGAATTGCTTAATCAGCTATCGCAGGTTCTTCCGGGGCTGGTGGATAAGCTCACGACCAACGGACAGGTGCCAGACACAAACGAATTGTCGCGCCTGTTGCACAATCGCTAATACGGTCTTATTTTTCTACATCACGCACCGGCAAACGGCTTGCCGGTGCGCTTTATTTGGTAGCGGTTTTATGAGTTTTTTTCCTTGTCCTGATCCGGTGCTTGGCGACAAGACGACAGTGGATGCCATTGAAACGTTGGTTCTCCCGCGCACGAGCGATATTGGCGGGCTGGAAGTGCGCCGCGCTCTGCCAACGGTCAAGCGCCGTCTGGTCGGTCCGTTTATCTTCTTTGACCGTATGGGACCTGCGATATTGCGTGATGGCGATGCGCTTGATGTGCGCCCGCATCCGCATATTGGGCTTTCCACCGTGACTTATCTTTTTGATGGGCATATCCGCCATCGCGACAGTCTTGGCACCGAAATGGTGATCAAGCCGGGTGATGTGAACCTCATGACGGCAGGTCGTGGCATTGTTCATTCCGAGCGGTCGCCGGAAGAAGAGCGCAATGGTCCAATGCCGATTTCTGGTGTGCAGACATGGCTGGCGCTGCCTGAGTCGCTCGAAGAAATTGATCCGCAGTTCTATCACACCAATGGGCCTGATCTGCCACTGATGCAGGACCGCGAGTTTAACGGGCGGCTGATCATCGGTTCGATGCATGGCGTTTCCTCGCCGGTTATCCAGCATGCCGAAACGCTTTATGCGGATATTGAAGTGCTGCCCGGCGGACGCTTTCATATCCCACCAACAACGGAAGAACGCGCAATCTATACGCTACGCGGCAATGTCGGCATTGGCGGCGAGGTGTTCCCTCCAGATCGTCTGCTGGCATTTCGTCCGGGCGACGATATTGTTGTGCAGGCTGGGCCGGATGGTGCGCATTTCATGCTGTTCGGCGGCGCGGCGCTTGGCTCAAAACGTTATGTCTGGTGGAACTTCGTTTCGTCTTCCAAAGAACGCATCGAACAGGCCAAGGAAGAATGGCGCACCGGGCGTTTTGATATTGTGCCGGGCGATGAAGAAGAGTTCATACCTTTGCCAGAATAAGGGTGAAAAAGCTTGTATAACAGACATGCAGGATAGGACAGGATGTCTCGCTCTGACGGCTTAGCGTTTCCTTTTTCTTGATCTGGGAACCGATACTGATATACCGACCTCGCATAAACACCCAACCGGATAGATAGGGTAAGCAATGTCCCGACCCATAACCCCGCTGCTCGACAAGGCACCAACACCTGATGCTTTGCGCGAATTGCCGGAACAGGATTTGCCGAAGCTGGCGGAAGAACTGCGCGCCGAACTGGTCGATGCAGTCTCCACGACGGGCGGGCATCTCGGGGCGGGGCTTGGCGTGGTGGAACTCACCATCGCGCTGCATCACGTCTTTGACACACCGCATGACCGTATCATCTGGGATGTGGGCCATCAGGCATACCCGCACAAAATCCTGACCGGACGCCGCGACCGCATCCGTACGTTGCGTCAGGAAAACGGCCTGTCTGGTTTCACCAAGCGCACTGAGAGCGAATATGATCCATTCGGTGCCGCGCATTCCTCGACCTCCATTTCGGCCGGTCTCGGCATGGCCGTTGCGGCTGATCTTTCGGGCGAAAAACGCAATGTGATTGCCGTCATCGGTGATGGCTCCATGTCGGCTGGCATGGCCTATGAAGCGATGAACAATGCCGGTGCGCTTGACGCGCGCCTCGTCGTTATCCTCAATGATAATGATATGTCGATTGCCCCGCCGACAGGTGCCATGAGCGCCTATCTGGCGCGTCTTGTTTCCGGCAAGACCTATCGCACGCTGCGCGAAACCGCAAAGCAGCTTGCGAAGAAGCTGCCGAAGTTTTTGCAGGACAAGGCTCGCAAGTCGGAAGAATATGCGCGGGCTTTTTTCACCGGCGGCACGCTGTTTGAAGAGCTGGGCTTTTATTATGTTGGCCCGATTGATGGTCATAATCTCGATCATCTGCTGCCGGTCCTGAAAAACGTCCGCGACACGCAGGAAGGCCCGGTGCTGATCCATGTAGTGACGCAAAAGGGCAAGGGCTATGCGCCTGCTGAAGCCGCTGCCGACAAATATCATGGCGTCAATAAGTTCGACGTCATCACCGGCAAGCAGTCGAAGCCACCGGCAAATGCACCAAGCTATACCAAGATTTTCGGCACAAGCTTGATCGAAGAAGCCCGCCACGACGACAAGATTGTCGCGGTTACAGCGGCGATGCCAACCGGTACCGGCCTCGACCTTTTTGGTGAGGTCTTCCCGAAGCGCACTTTTGACGTGGGCATTGCCGAGCAACATGCGGTGACGTTTGCCGCTGGCCTTGCAACGGAAGGCTATAAGCCGTTCTGTGCGATCTATTCGACCTTCCTCCAGCGCGGCTATGATCAGGTCGTGCATGATGTGTCGATCCAGAACCTGCCCGTGCGTTTCCCAATCGACCGTGCGGGTCTGGTGGGTGCCGATGGCCCAACCCATGCGGGTTCATTCGATACCGGCTTCCTCGCGGCGCTTCCGGGCTTTGTGGTGATGGCTGCTTCTGACGAAGCTGAACTGCGCCATATGGTGCGCACGGCGGCGGAATACGACGAAGGCCCGATCTCCTTCCGCTATCCGCGTGGCGATGGTGTCGGCGTGGAACTGCCGGAGCGTGGCTCTGTGCTGGAAATCGGCAAGGGCCGCATCGTGCGCGAAGGCACCAAGGTGGCGCTTTTGTCATTTGGCACCCGCTTGCAGGAATGCTTGGGCGCTGCTGATGAATTGGCCGCTGCTGGCCTTTCTACAACGGTTGCCGATGCTCGTTTTGCCAAGCCGCTCGATCATGATCTCATCCGTCGTCTTGCGCGTGAGCATGAAGTGCTCCTCACGATTGAAGAAGGTGCTGCGGGTGGCTTTGCTGCCCATGTGCTGCAATTCCTGGCGACCGATGGTCTGCTGGACCGTGGCCTCAAGGTGCGTGTGCTGACCCTGCCAGATACCTATCAGGATCACGCTAAGCCGGAAGTCATGTATGCCAATGCCGGGCTTGATCGCGCTGGCATCGTGCATACGGTCTTTGCAGCATTGGGCCGCGAAGAAATCGCGACACCTTTCCGCGCATAATTGATGAGCGAAGCATCGACGGATAATCGCCCGCGTCTCGACCAGTTGCTGGTTGACCGCGGGTTGTTCGCCACGCGCTCGCGTGCGCGTGACGCCATTCAGCGCGGCACGGTGAAGGTTGACGGCAAACCCGTCACCAAGCCGGGGCAAAATGTTCTGCGTACAGCAGAACTAAGCGTGGATGATCCCGCAAGCGCCTATGTTTCGCGCGGCGCACTGAAGCTTATCGCGGCACTAGATTATTTCAATCTCGATGTGAAGAGCGTGAGCGCGCTTGATATTGGCGCATCGACCGGCGGCTTTACACAAGTGCTTCTGGAGCGCGGCAGCAATCATGTCATCGCCATTGATGTCGGCCATGACCAGTTGCACGAGAGCCTCCGCAATGACCCGCGTGTCACCAATAAAGAGGGCATCAACGCCCGTGCGCTGGATTTCAGCCACCTTGATGGCCGCGATATTGGCTGCGTTGTTTCGGATGTGAGCTTCATTTCATTAAAACTCGCATTGCCACCGGCATTGGCCTTGGCGCAAAAAGATGCTATCTGCGCGCTTCTCGTAAAGCCGCAGTTTGAAGCCGGGCGCGAAGCCATTGGCAAAGGTGGCATTTTGCGTGACCCGAAAGACGGCGAACGCATTGCGGAAGAATTGAAATCATGGCTTGAGACGCAGCCCGGTTGGCGCGCGCTCGGCCTTTGCCCGTCACCCATTGAGGGCGGCGACGGCAATCGTGAATATCTCTTGGCAGGAAAGAAAGACCAATGACGACGCAAATTACAATCCGCTCGATGGGTGCGGGCGGCGATGGCGTCGCCAATCTTCCCGATGGTCAGCTTTTTGTGCCTTTCACACTGCCCGGTGAGGTGGCCAATGTGGCGCGCGACAAAAACCGTGCGACAGTGATGGCATTGCTCGAAACCTCCGCTGAACGTCAGGACCCAGCCTGCCAGCATTTTGAAGATTGCGGTGGCTGCGCTTTGCAGCATTGGCAGGACGAACCTTACCGCGCATGGAAGCGCGAACTGGTCGTCTCTGCCTTAAAGGGCAGGGGGCTTGAGGTTGAAGTCGATGAGCTGGTCGCTTGCCAGCCACAGTCGCGCCGCCGCGCAACCTTTGCAGCGCGCAAGACGGAAAAGGGTGTGCTGCTTGGCTTTAACCGCCACCAGAGCCACGAGATCATTGATATTGTCGAATGCGCCGTCACGGTGCCGGAAATCATTTCACGGCTTGATGATCTGCGCGAAGTGGGTGCGCTGATTGCACCCGGTTCCAAGCCGTTCAAACTGGCGGCAACTGTAACCGCATCGGGCCTTGATCTGGCGGCAAGTGGCTGCGGCACACTTAGCGACGAGCAGCGCCGCGCGCTCACCGCGCTTATGATGAAAAAGGATTTCGCGCGTCTGTCTCATGAAGGCGAAATCATCGTTGAGCCAAAGAAGCCTGTCATTCATTTTGGCAAGGTGCCGGTTCCGGTTCCGCCGGGTTGCTTCTTGCAGGCAACGGTCGATGCGGAAGAAGCGATGGTATCGCTTGTGCAGGCGCATCTGGGCAAGGCCAAGCGCGTTGCAGACCTGTTCTGCGGTGTGGGCACATTTGCACTGCGCATTGCGGAAAAGAGCGCGGTCCATGCGATTGAAAACGATGCTCCGGCACTGGCAGCACTTGATCGCGGTGTGCGCCATGTGCAGGGTTTGAAGCCTGTCTCGGTCGAGCGCCGCGACCTCTTCCGCCGTCCGTTGATGCCAAAAGAATTGTTGCCTTACAATGCGGTCGTTTTTGATCCGCCGCGTGCGGGTGCAGAAGAACAGGCGCTGGAACTGGCTAAATCCAAGGTGGAGAAGGTTGTCGCGATCTCGTGCAACCCGGTGACGCTGGCCCGTGACCTCGCCATTCTGGTGAAGGGCGGCTACCGCATCACCCGCGTTACACCGATTGACCAGTTCCTCTGGTCGCCACATGTCGAAGCCGTGGCGACGCTCGTGAAGAAGTAGTACTCGGACTCGTTATGTTCTCTAAGAGTTGTCTTTTTCGGTGCCAAAAAACTTGTTTTCCAAAAAGCGAATTCTCGGAAACTTAAAACTTAAATCGTCAGAGATGTGCGTTTTTAAGTGATCTCGAAGCAAGATCATTTTAAACTCTACCCTCTTCTCGAACAATTCTTCTTCATTGAGTTCACGAAAGTCAATGGCTGCAGTTTTAGATACGTCTGTCGCTATAATGCTAAGCTTGCTAAGGATAAGTTTTTGGCGGTTTATTTTTACAATTTCAGAAAGTAAGAAGTGAGCGAGCCCATAGCAGGCGGCGATAGTTGCTAGTGATAATGTAACGTAAGGTCCCCTTGAGACAAGTGCTGCAACCACTTCGGATAGTGGTTTTCCCCATGCTGCATCTTTTAAATTATCCGCACCCCAAATTAAATTAGTAGCCATTCCAATAATTACGAGCATCGGTATTACAGCAAGTAGCCCGTAGTGTCTTGCAGTTTTATTTCCTTGAGTTGCGAATGCTGTTAGCTCTGTAGGGAAAAGATTAATATCGTCTTTCAGCTTTTTCAGTTCGTTCTGCTTTTCGGAAATTGTTACAGCCGTCTCCCTTAATATATTCATCTCGTTAGTAGTTTTACTGGCGGCATCTTTATATTCTTGATTTGCCTTAATGAGAGATTTTTCTCTATTATTAAGATCTTTTCTTGCTTGCTCTCTAAGTGCCTCAGTTTTAGCTAGCTCTTGTTTCTCAATATTACTCTGTATGTCAAGAAACTCTTTATTTTTTTGGTTTGTTTGGGCAATTACGTTTTGTTTCCACATGGAGATGCGGTTATGGGACTTTAGAGTTGCTGCCAATGTCTCATAGTCCAAGCCTTCAGCTAACACCGAAACTATTTTTTTACCTGGGAATAATTTGGTGGGGGGGCGAAATGTAAATTTCGATATCAACTCATTTGGTTCAAATGTTAGCTTGTCTTCGTTAGGTGAATAAGATTGGGTAACACTACCGCCATCTAAGCTGGTCCAAGTCACATCAAATTTATCGTGGGAAGAATAGTTTTCTAAATGAATAACTACAACAGTCACTAAATCAGGACTTCTGAACTGAAATTCAAATGGTTTGGAGGCCCCTTTTTGTCCGGTATGACTGGGGCTATCGATCCATAAATTTGATGTTTTTAGTTCTGGGCGCTGAAACAAAGTAAAGGGAATTTGAGAAGGTGAGGAAACGTTCTCGTTTTCGATATTTGCTATTTCGTCTTGGATGTTCACTTTTTTAGCCCCGCAATTATTTAAGCTACCCCAAGTATAGCTTAATTGAGCAAGGACCTAATGCAAGTCTTTGTAAGAAGATTTCAGTGGTTAACTTTTCAACGCCCAATCAACCGCTGCCACTGCATGTAGCCGTGTCGTGTCAAACACTGGTACGGGGCTGTCTTCTTGGCCAATCAGCAGCATGATTTCAGTGCAGCCGAGGATGATGGCCTCGGAACCGCGCTCGACGAGGCGTTGGATGACCGCGCGGTATTTTTCGCGTGAGGCATCGCGCACTTCGCCAACCACCAGTTCCTGATAGATGATGTCATGCACGGTTTTGCGGTCGGCATCGTCGGGCGTCAAAACTTCAAGCCCGTGCCTGGAGGCGAGGCGGCCTTTGTAGAAATCCTGCTCCATCGTGAAGGCTGTGCCGAGAAGGCCGACTTTGGTGAGGCCTTGGGCCTTGATCTTTTCGGCTGTCGGGTCTGCAATATGCACAAGCGGGATCGACGTGGCGTGTTCAATATCAGCGGCCATTTTATGCATGGTGTTGGTGCAGATGAGGATGAAATCCGCACCGCCTTTTTCAAGGTTCTGCGCGGCCCCGACCATCAACTTGGTCAGTTCGTCCCATTTGCCCTGATGCTGGAGGTGCTCGATTTCACCAAAATCCATCGACCACATCAGGCTCTTGGCCGAATGCGTGCCGCCTAGTCTCGCACGGACTTCCTGATTGATGATGCGATAATATTCCTGCGAGCTTTCCCAGCTCATCCCACCAATCAGTCCAATCGTTTTCATCAAGCCCTCCCGGATATAATGAAGGGCGGATCGCTCCGCCCTCATTCTTCAATCACGCATAATAGTTCAGTGCGGTGATTACATTTTTTCGATGATTTTTGGATCGCCTTCATGGGCTTTGCCATTGGCAGCGAGGATTGCAGGCACGATATCTTTCGCCTGATCGATCACCAGCGGCTTCACCTGATGCGCGGTGTGCAGGAAGCCCTCATTTGTCATGTGCTCAAGCAATGTGAGCATTGGCTGCCAGAAATTGTTGATATTGGCGAAGACCATCGGCTTGCGATGCTTGCCAAGCTGCGCCCATGTCATCATTTCCACGATTTCTTCAACCGTGCCAATACCGCCGGGAAGGGTGACGAAAGCGTCGGACTTCTGGAACATCAGATGCTTGCGTTCGTGCATGTCGCCGACGATGATGAGTTCAGTCAGCTCCTGCGCCTTTTCAAGGCTCGCTTCTTTGTCGAGCAGGAAGGTCGGGATGATGCCGGTGACTTCGCCACCAGCTTCCATCACACCCTGCGCAACCGCGCCCATAATGCCGCGTGTGCCGCCGCCATAAACAAGGCGAATGCCGTGTTCTGCAAGGGAACGACCGAGCGTCAGACCTGCTTCACGATAGATTGGATTTAAGCCCGTTGAAGAGCCGCAATAAACACAAATGGATCGAATCTCAGACATGATTTCTTGTGCGCCTTTGGCGTTTGAGCGTCAAGCTTTGGCTAGACTTTTCAAGCCAGACCTATAACTCTGGAAAGGTAAAATTTTGACAGGGAGTTCGATGGCATGAAGAAATGGATTTTGTTGGCAGGTCTTTCGCTGGCTGCATCGAATGCATCGGCAGGTGAGATCACGATCCAGCTCCCTGACGATATTGATGTGACTGTAAATTCAGTGCTCTACAAATGCGGTGATCAGAATGTTTCTGCAACCTATTATAATGCGGGTGATAACTCGCTTGTTGAGCTTGAAATGGAAGATAACACGGTCATCGCAGCCAACGTCCTTTCCGGTTCCGGTGCTAAATATGCGGGCGGGATTTACGTCTGGTGGACCAAAGGTGAAACTGCCGATTTGTATAATCTGATGGATGATCCGGAACAGGAAAAGCCGATCAGCTGCAAGGAAGAGTAATTTCACAGCAATAATCATTCGGATAGCGCTCGCAATTCGGCTCAACTTCTTGTGAGGTGCAGAAAAAAGCGATAAACCCGGAGGTTAATTTATCTCTTGTGGGTTTCGGGCCGAATGCAAAACTATAGATATGGGGTTATCGGTGTTCTTCTCGTCCTCGTTCTTGGCGGGGGTGCATATTATTGGAATTCGCTGAAAGAGCAGGCTGTTACGTCGGATTCGGGCATTGCTGCAAAGGCTCCTGAAACCGGCAGTTTGCCAAAGTCTGCTGAGACGCAAACGCCCGCTGCAACACAAGAGCCAGAAAAACCAGCGGATGCTCAGCCGCAGCAATTGACTGAACAGCCTGCGCCAGAGGCAGCAAAAGAAGCGCCGAAAGAAGCGAAAGTTCCGGTCTTCGATATTCTGCGTGTAGAAACAGATGGTTCTGTCGTAATTGCCGGTCAGGCTGCTGCGAATGCCGCCATCGAAATCATTTCCGGTTCCAAGGTGCTGGGGACGGCTAAGGCCGGTGAAAACGGCGACTTCGCTATCGTTCTCGATCAGCCGCTTGAACCGGGCGATCACCAGCTGGTGCTGCGTGCTGGCGGTGAGGGCGGCAATGTTGCAACCTCTGCGCAAACTGCGATTGTTTCCGTTCCCGATAACAGCAAGGGCCAGGTATTGGCGCTGGTTGAAGAGCCGGGCCAGGCCAGTCGCCTGATCACCAAGCCAGAAGTCCCAGCTCAGCAAACGACCGCTTCAACCGCGCCGGATGCAGCTCCTACCGAAACCGCGCCGCAGGCTAAGCCTGATCCCGATGCGCCGATTGCCATCGAGGCTGTCGAGATTGAAGGCGATAGGGTCTTTGTTGCAGGTAAGGCCAATGGTCTGAAGGATGGTAACAGCGTTGTTGTGAACGCCAATGATATCATGCTTGGTGCCAGCCCGATTTCGCCGGAAGGTCGTTTTCTGGTGCAGAGCCAGAAGCCGCTCGCAGTGGGCGACTACATTATTCGTGCTGATCTTCTCAATAGCTCTTCTCGTGTGATTGCCACAGCGCGCGTGCCTTTCCGCCGAGAAGCTGGCGAAAATGTTTCGGCTGTTGCTTCGGGAACTGGCGATCAGAACTCCAGTGCGGGAGAAGCAGCCAGCGCCACACCTTTGCAGAAGGTGGAAGGCTCTGTGATCATCCGCAAGGGTGATAATCTCTGGACGATTTCGAAGCGAACATATGGTCAGGGTACACGATACACGACGATCTATCTCGCGAACCGCGATCAGATCCGTAATCCTGACCTGATTTTGCCGGGACAGGTCTTTGTAATGCCACAACAGCCGCTCGGTGATGACGAAGTGCAGCGCCGACTGCAGGATTCCGCAAACTGATATAAATCGGCAATATCTGTTTTGTGAACGCAGTGTCTTTTAGAAAGGATGCTGCGTTATCTTGCCTTTTTGAGTATAATCGTATATCGTCGATTTACGATGAATATTTCACTCGAGACAATGTCCGATGTTTTTCCGGGCTTAGATGACGACCTTGCGGCGCGTATTTATGCAGCGCTCGGTCATCCCGTTCGCATTCACATTCTCCGGCAGCTGATTCTTGAAGATGCCTGCTGCTGCAAGGATATTGTCGGCCGTCTCGACCTTGCTCAGTCCACGGTATCGCAGCATCTCAAGGTTCTCGTACAGGCCGGCCTTATCGACTATCGGCCCGACCGCCAGACTTCACGCTACAGCGTCAACTGGCAGCAATTGTCCATCATTCGTTCGCATCTCGCAGTCTTTCGAAATGGCTGCTGCGAAAAAACTGTCTGATTTGAAAGAAACATCATGAGTTCCCCCAAAACTGTTTCTGCCGATTCCGGCGAAACGTTCAAAACATTGCGAAATCTTTGGCCCTATATGTGGCCATCTGAACGCCCTGATCTGCGCATGCGCGTGGTTTGGGCGACGTTCTATCTGGTGATTTCCAAGATCGTTCTGATCCTTGTTCCCTATTTCTTCAAATGGGTGACGAATGCACTGAACGGACAGCTTTCAGCGCCCGATTACATTCCGCTGATCCTTACCGGCGCGGTCATGCTGGTGCTCGCCTATAATGCGGCCAAGATTATTCAGGCGGGACTCAATCAGCTTCGCGATGCGCTGTTTGCCAGTGTCGGCCAATATGCCGTGCGTCAGCTTGCCTATAAAACCTTCGTGCATATGCACCAGCTTTCGCTCCGCTTCCATCTGGAGCGGCGCACGGGTGGTCTCTCGCGTGTGATCGAGCGCGGCACCAAGGGCATTGAAACGATCGTTCGTTTCACGATTCTCAACACGTTGCCGACCATTCTAGAGTTTGCGCTGACGGCGGTGATTTTCGCCTTCGCCTATGGCTTTTCCTACCTGCTGGTGGTTGCTGCAACCGTATGGGCCTATACGTGGTTCACGATCAAGGCGAGTGACTGGCGCATCAATATTCGTCGTGAGATGAATGATTCCGACACAGATGCCAACACCAAGGCCATCGATTCGCTACTCAACTTCGAGACGGTCAAATATTTCGGCAATGAGACGATGGAAGCCAAGCGCTTCGATGCGTCTATGGCGCGCTATGAAGATGCCGCGACCAAAACCTGGACTTCGCTCGGCTGGCTGAACTTTGGTCAGGCTGTGATTTTCGGTGTCGGTATGGCCATTGTCATGGTGATGTCGGCGCGCGAAGTGCAGGCGGGTACGCAGTCGCTTGGTGACTTCGTATTCATCAACGCGATGTTGATGCAGCTTTCCATTCCGCTCAACTTCATCGGTTTCATCTATCGTGAAATCCGTCAGGGCCTGACTGACATTGAGCAGATGTTCGACCTTCTCGATGTACAGCAGGAAGTGCAGGACAAGCCAAGCGCCGAACCGCTTGATGTGGACAAAGGCGCAATCCGCTTCAACGATGTGCATTTCGCCTATGACGCCAACCGTCCGATCCTCAAAGGTGTCAGCTTTGAAGTGCCGGCGGGTAAGACGGTGGCGATTGTCGGCCCGTCAGGTGCAGGTAAATCCACGATCTCGCGTCTTCTGTTCCGCTTCTATGACGTTCAGTCCGGTTCGGTGACGATTGATGGGCAGGATGTGCGCGATGTAACGCAGGAGAGCCTGCGCAAAGTCATCGGTATGGTCCCGCAGGATACTGTGCTCTTCAATGACACGATAGCCTATAACATTCGTTATGGTCGCACCGATGCGAGCGATCAGGAAGTGGAAAAGGCAGCCGAAATGGCGCAGATTTCCGGCTTTATCAAACATCTGCCGGAAGGCTATCAGGCGATGGTCGGCGAACGCGGCTTGAAGCTTTCAGGCGGTGAAAAGCAGCGCGTGGCAATTGCTCGTACGATCCTGAAAGCACCACCAATTCTTATTCTGGATGAGGCTACATCGGCGCTCGATACAGCGACCGAGCAAGAAATTCAGTTGGCGCTCGATATCGTCAGCCGTGGCCGCACAACACTGGTGATCGCGCATCGTTTGTCGACGGTTATTGGTGCGGACGAAATCATCGTGCTGAAGGAAGGGCTGATTGCCGAACGTGGTACGCATAGGGCGCTTCTGAAGCAGGACGGTCTTTATGCTTCGATGTGGAACCGTCAGCGTGAGGCTGATGAGGCAGAAGAACGCCTGCGTCAAGTCCGCGAAAGTGACGACATGGGCGTCGTCACGCGTGGTGCGCCTGCTGCTGAGTAAACAATCGCTTGTTAAACCAAACACCTGTGACCTTTTCTCATAGGTGTTTGGTCAGGCCTGAGCGTAGATGAATTTCTCAAAGCTTGATGCTCAGCATTTTAGTGCTTTGGATTAGTATATGATCACGAACCCTGACAGTCGTGAATAAATTGCGAAATACGTTTCGATTTTAAGCGGGATGAGGTAAAACCGGGCCAAGCGTCGCATCGTGCCGTCGATCAGGGGAGATTTTCGGCAAAGCGGTGCGCATATAATTCACTAGAACGCATGGTGTGTCGGCGAGACTTGCCGCGTTCCAGAAGGAAAAACGATGAGCCTGTCTGATACCATTCGCAACACTTTCGTGCCGATCCATCGTGAAGGTTATCCGTTCATCGCGGGCTTCTTCGTGGTTTCGCTCATTCTGGGCTGGCTGTGGAACCCGCTGTTCTGGATTGGTCTCGTTCTGACCATCTGGTGCATTTATTTCTACCGCGATCCTGAGCGTGTGACGCCAATCGCCGACGATCTTGTGATCAGCCCGGCTGATGGCAAGGTTTCTTTTGTTGGCCCCGCAGTGCCGCCAGCGGAACTGGATCTCGGCGCAGAGCCGCTTATGCGCGTGTCTGTGTTCATGAACGTGTTTTCCGTTCACATCAATCGTGCGCCAGTGCGAGGTCGTATCGAGAAGATCTTTCATCGCCCGGGCAAGTTCCTCAATGCAGAACTTGATAAGGCCAGCACCGAAAACGAGCGCAATTCCGTTCTCATCGACAGTTCAAACGGCAAGGTCGGCGTTGTACAAATCGCAGGTCTGGTTGCCCGCCGTATCGTCTGCTGGTCACGCGAAAGCGACAATCTCTCGGTCGGTGAACGCTTCGGCCTGATCCGTTTCGGCTCACGCGTTGATGTCTATCTGCCAGCCGGTGCATCGGTTCGCGTTGCTGTCGGCCAAACCGCTGTGGCTGGCGAAACGGTTCTTGCTGAATTCGGTAGCGAACGCGTTGAACCTGTGGTGCGGATCGCCTGAGCCGATGGAAACACCATTCCCACCCTTCGAGCCTAATGGCCGCGTGGATTCATCCCGCGGCCCAAGACTGTCGCAGATTCCTCTGCGCATCGTAATTCCGAATGTCATCACGGTTCTTGCCATCTGTGCAGGCCTGACTGGCATTCGTCTGGCATTTGAGCACCGCTTTGAACTCGCAGTAACGATGGTGCTGATTGCGGCGTTTCTCGACGGTATTGATGGCCGCGTCGCCCGCATGATGAAAGGCTCGTCGAAATTCGGTGAGCAGATGGATTCGCTGGCCGATATCGTCAATTTTGGCGTCGCGCCGGCATTGGTGCTTTATGTTTTCGTACTTGATCAGGCGCGTTCCTTCGGCTGGATTGCGGCGCTGCTTTACGCCATTGCCTGCTGCCTGCGTCTTGCCCGTTTCAACGTGATGCTGGAAGACCCGAACCGCCCTGCATGGCAGAGCAATTACTTCATCGGCGTGCCTGCACCAGCAGGCGCCATGTTGGTTCTGTTGCCCGTCTATCTCGGCTTCCTTGGGCTGACACCAAGCAAGGGGCTGGCTTTCGGTGTTGCGATCTACACAGTTGCCATTGCTTTCCTGCTGGTCAGCCGCTTGCCGGTTTATAACGGCAAGTCCGCCGGTAGCCTCGTGCGCCGCGACATCGTCATGCCGCTGATCCTCATGGTGGTGATTTATGTGGCATTTCTGATGAGCTTCACATGGCACACGCTGACACTGACAGCGCTAGCCTATGTTGCCTTTCTGCCGCTTAGTCTGCTGGCATGGAACCGTCGTGAAGCAGCCGATAAGAAGGCCGCTCATGAAAACGAGCCGTCAGAAGACGTCTGACGGTAAGTTTTGGAGAATAAAATTTGCGCGCTCCTGAACCGTTGATTTCGGCAGGAGCGCGATTTCATATCCAAACTGCTGATATGTCTGCTCCATCGCATCAAATGTGCGTTTCGCCTCATCGAAGTCCTGTTTGCGCTCGGCGTCCTGACCAAAAATCTCTGACCATGGCGGCGCGAGAAACACCATTCTGTTATATCGAATCGTGGACGCTGCTTGCCGAATGTGTTCAGGCACCGGCAATCCACAAAGCGTGAGATAGCCGATAACATCAGGCACACCGCGATCAAAGAACACCGGCCCTTCGTTGTTGCTGGCAAGATCGTAAGAGCGCATCTCCCATGAAAGCATCAGTTCCGCAAACAAGGCGCGATCTGCCCATGGCAGTGCTTTCCCGCTGATTTCTACCTGATGCTGAATAATGGCGCGACCTGCTTCGACACTGCGTGCGAAGCCCTGTTTCTCCAAAGCATCAATGAGTGTGCTTTTACCTGATCCGGGTCCGCCACTGATAATGATAAAGCGCTGATAATCGTGAGACATTGGTCCTCCAGTAGAATGGGAATGTACGCGTGCACAAGCGCGCGAAGGAACAGTATTGTCTGGTGAGGGGGAAGGTCCGCTTTAAAAATGGGCCGGAAAGGTCGGCAGGAGCGGAATATTTAGAGCGCATCCCGAAAAGTGCGAAGCGGTTTTCGGAAAAAGATGCGGGTAGAAACAAATAGATAGAGCATTTCCAATGACTCAATCAAAACAGGAAATGCTCTAGAAAGGATAAGTCCGGCCTTGGCTTTGTGCAAGGCCGGATCTGCAAAAATCAGGACGGCATATGATAGTCGAGGAAGCGATCCTGACGCACATCGTAAAGCTTGCCGGTAACATCAAGGTTCGGATCGGCTAGTTTGACGATCTTCTCGGCGACTGACTGTGGTGTTGGCAAAGTTTCCGGATCTTCTCCCGGCATTGCCTGCGCACGCATGGCGGTGCGGGTTGCGCCCGGATTAACTGAGTTGACTTTGAGCTTCATCTGCTTGGCTTCTTCCGCCCAGCAACGCGCCATCACTTCGACTGCGGCTTTGGAGGCAGCATAAGGACCCCAGAATGCGCGGCAGGAGTGAGCAACACCTGATGAGAGCAGGATTGCACGTCCAGCATCAGATGCACGCAGCAGCGGGTCTGTGGTGCGGATGAGGCGCCATACGCTGGTCACGTTGACATTCATAACCTTGTCAAATGTCTTGGCTTCGACATGGCCGATGGGGGAAATCGTGCCAAGGACGCCAGCATTTGCAACCAGAATATCGAGTTTACCCCAGCGCTCATGAATGGAGCCGCCGAGACGATCAATCGCTTCCATATCGGTAATATCGAGCGGAACGAGCGTGCTGGTGCCACCGATCTTACGAATTTCGTCGTCAAGTTCTTCCAAACCGCCAACAGTACGTGCAACGGCGATCACATGAGCGCCGCGCTTTGCAAGCTCTAGCGAAAGAAAATATCCAATGCCGCGTGATGCACCTGTTACCAAGGCAATACGGCCCGTAAGGTCGCCCTTAAGGTCAGTTGTCATTCTACCCCCAATTTCGTGCTGGAACATGAAACAGGCGGCCTTTTGAGCCGCCTGCGTGAAGACTATCGATCAGCCGTTAGAAGCGAGAAGCGACAACGTGTGAACGTTGCTTTCGCCTTCCTGATCGACAAGACGGGTTGGATATTCACCCGTGAAGTAGTGATCGGTGAAGGCGGGCGCCTTCGGATCACGAGGTTGTCCGCCAACAGCCTGATAAAGTCCATCGATTGACAGGAATTCCAGCGAATCTGCACCGATATAGCGGCACATCGCTTCGAGACTGTCATACTGGTTCGCCAGCAGCTTATCACCGTCCGGTGTGTCGATGCCGTAGAAGTCTGGATGGAAGATCATCGGGCTTGCAACGCGAATATGCACTTCCTTGGCACCTGCATCGCGGATCATCTGAACGATCTTGACCGAAGTGGTTCCACGCACGATGGAATCATCCACCAGAACGACGCGCTTGCCTTCGATCATCGCACGATTGGCGGAGTGCTTGAGCTTAACGCCAAGCGCACGGATTTGCTGCGTCGGCTCGATGAAGGTACGACCGACATAGTGATTACGGATGATACCATATTCAAACGGAATGCCGCTGGCCTGTGCAAAACCAAGGGCCGCAGGTGTGCCGCCATCCGGCACAGGAACAACCACGTCAGCTTCGATTGGCGATTCTTTCGCCAGTTCCATGCCCATGTTCTTGCGCGCAACATAAACGCTGCGACCGCCAACAACCGAGTCAGGACGTGCGAAGTAGACATATTCAAACAAGCAAAGGCGTTCCGGTTGCGGATTTTCGGCCTTGATGCAGTCAGTCGTGATCGAACCATCTTTCTGGATTTCACAGATGATGACTTCGCCGTTTTCCACGTCGCGAATATATTTCGCGCCGATAATGTCGAGAGCACAGGTTTCCGAGCAGAAGATCGGTTTTCCGTCGAGTTCGCCCATGACGAGGGGACGAATGCCAACCGGGTCGCGCGCCGCAATCAGCTTCGTGCGCGTAAGCGCCAGCATGGCATAACCGCCTTCGACCTGACGGATTGCATCGACAAAACGCGCGCTCGAGGAAGCTTGACGCGAACGAGCGATCATATGCAGCACAACTTCGGTGTCCGATGTTGCCTGGAAAATGGCACCGGACGCGATCAGCTGCTTGCGCAGCGTAATGCCATTGGTGAAATTGCCGTTATGCGCAATGGCGATGCCGCCAACTTCCAGCTCTGCGAAAAGTGGCTGCACATTACGCAGGATTGTTTCGCCGGTGGTGGAATAACGCACATGGCCGATGGCGCGATCGCCGGGCAAACGATTGAGCGTCGAAGCATCGGTGAAGTGATCTCCAACCAGCCCCATATGGCGCTCCGAATGGAAGCGGCGGTTGTGGTAGGAAACAATACCGGCGGCTTCCTGTCCGCGATGCTGAAGGGCGTGCAGACCAAGCGCTGTCAGCGCTGCCGCGTCCTCATGGCCGAGAATACCAAATACACCACACTCTTCATGCAACGTATCATCGTCCAGCATAAAGGAAGTTTCGTCATGCGATTGTTGGAACATCGTCCGCAAGGCCTTTCGATTGCGGTTTGTTAAAAGCGGTATTTACAGGAAAAGGCGTCACTTTAAAAGCGGTCCGTTTCACCTGCGTCATTTTCAGCTCTCAATATAAGGATGGATTGAGGCTGAAAACAGATGAAACCGGCAGCGCTAGGCATACCGGTTTCAAAAAAGGTGGTTCAAGATCAGTTTGCAGCCGGTGTATCGTCCGGTACAGGTGCTTCCGTCTGATCGCCTGTCTGGCCATTTGGCTGGCCAGTTGCAGGTGCCTGACCTTCCTGGCCTGGCTTAAACTGCTTGATGGCCGCTTCTGGGTCCGCAGGCAAAAGATCGATCAGCTGCTGGCCAAAGGAATCAAGCATTGGCTTGGATTTTGCGTTGCTCACCCACGCAGGTTGGCCGGTTGGCACCAGCCAGTTGAAGAACAACATCGCGACAACAACGAGAAGAACACCGCGTGCAGCGCCGAACAAGAAGCCGAGCGTCCTATCGAGTGCACCGATGCGACTGTCGATGATGAAATCAGCGATCTTCATGGTAATCAGCGAAACAACGATCAGAACCACAAGGAAAACCGCACCGGCGGCTGCAATCTTGGCGATTGTTTCGTTGTTGATATAGGGCTGAAGGTACGGCAGAACCGGCTTATAGAAAAGATACGCAGCGGCGGCTGCTGCTGCCCATGAGACCAGCGAAAGCACTTCACGCGAAAAACCACGGACCATCGCAAGAACGGCCGAAACCAGCGTTATTCCGAGTAGAATTCCATCAAGTAACGTAATCGGCATTCTGGCCTGTCCTTAATTTATACGCAGCGTGGCTTTTTCGCCTGCGGGGCAGTCAAACTTGGCTGAGCATAACAGCGGAAAGTTGACGAAACCTTCCGCTGTTAAATCTCATTAAATTCAATGATCTGCAACCTTATGGTCGCAGATGAAACTTACTTCTTACCCGGTCCCGATGCAGCGATACGCGCAACAAGATCGGGTAGCGCCGTAGTTTCTACGAGGCCGAAGTTGCGGTCTTTCCAGAGTTCGCTGCTTCCGCCCGGCACTACTGATTGCCGGAAACCGAGCTTTTCGGCTTCCTTCAGTCTCTGTACTGCATGCGAAACCGCACGAACAGCACCAGAAAGGCTGATTTCGCCGAAATAAACACTATCTGCGGGCAGGGCAATACCTGCAATGGATGAAACAAGCGCTGCAGCCACGGCAATATCCGCCGCTGGCTCGCTGATGCGATAGCCACCCGCCACATTGAGATAGACATCATGCTGGCCAAAACGCACGCCGCAATGTGATTCGAGAACCGCCAAAATCATCGCGAGACGGCTTCCATCCCAGCCCACAACCGCACGGCGCGGTGTACCGAGCGAAGAGGGGGACACGAGTGCCTGTATCTCGACCAGAACCGGGCGCGTGCCTTCCATGCCTGCAAAAACAGCAGCTCCAGGCGACTTTTCGTTGCGCTCACCAAGGAACAGTTCAGAGGGATTGGAGACTTCGCGCAAGCCGCCATCCGACATCTCAAAAACGCCGATTTCATCGGTCGGGCCGAAACGGTTCTTGACCGTGCGTAGAATGCGGTACTGGTGTCCGCCTTCACCTTCAAAATAGAGAACGCCATCGACCATGTGTTCAACCACGCGCGGGCCGGCGATCTGCCCTTCTTTGGTGACGTGGCCAACGAGGACGACCGCAGCACCTGTCTGCTTGGCATAGCGGATCATTGCTTGAGCAGAGGAACGCACCTGCGTCACTGTACCGGGTGCGGAATCTGCCATGTCAGTCCAGAGCGTCTGGATTGAGTCGATGATAACGAGATCAGGTCGCTTGCCATCAGAAACGGTGGCAAGAATATCTTCGACATTGGTTTCGGCGGCCAGTTCTACCGAAGAAGACGCAACGCCTAAACGTTGTGCACGTAGACGTATCTGCGCGACGGCTTCTTCGCCGGATACATAGACGATTCGGTGCCCGCGATTAGCGAGAGCTGCCGCCGCCTGTGTCAACAGCGTTGACTTGCCGATGCCGGGATCGCCACCAATCAGGATAGCCGAACCACGGACGAAGCCACCGCCAGTTACGCGATCAAGTTCGCTGATACCGGAAATGATGCGCGGCGCATCTTCGATTTCGCCAGACAAAGAGGTGAGGGCAACGGCGCGGCCCTTGCGCTTTGAAAGCATGGAGCCAGGGCCGGAGCCAATGCCACTATTGGTGCCTTCTTCGACGAGTGTATTCCACTCGCCGCAGCCGTCGCACTTGCCAGCCCAGCGCGTATGAACCGCGCCGCAATTCTGGCAGATGAACTGAATGCGTGCTTTGGCCATCAAGCACGCTCTCTAAGATTGGAAAAACTATTCATATTGCTCCGGGATACAAGCAATTCCGGGAAAAGTGCTTAGCGGTTTTCCGTTCGGAATTGCGACCAAAAGGAACATTCGGATTTATTCATACTGCTCCGGGATATAAGATCCCTCGGCCAAATCTGCAAATCGCGTGAACTCGGCCTGGAAGGCGAGCTTAACTGTACCCGTTGGTCCGTGACGCTGCTTGGCAACAATAACGTCAGCGGTGCCCTTTACTTTTTCAAAGTGCTGCTTCCACTCTTCATACTTAGGGTCGAACTCATCGCGAGGCTCGAGGTTCTTAACGTAATATTCCTCACGGAACACGAAAAGTACCACGTCGGCGTCCTGCTCGATCGAACCCGATTCACGA
>NZ_DAMBKZ010000026.1:0-63607 GCF_032066345.1 Brucella sp. | reverse complement strand
CCATTGCGCCGCCCGGGATCGGAACTTCCGTGCCGACAATATAGACAGGCAGATCGAAGCCGGATTCAGCGGCTGCTTTTTCTGCAACCTTGGCGAGACGTGCTGCACGTTCAGCTGTCACGGCATCAGGCAACGCAACCGGCTCTCCAGCACAGCCCATCGAGGTGTCGAGGTGAATTTTGGTGAAGCCTGCACGCACAAAGCCATCCATCATCACTTCGGACTTGGCCATGGCTTCTTCAGCCGACAAGTGCTTCCACGGATTGGGGCCGAGGTGATCACCACCCAGAATAAGGTGCTTGGTATCAAAGCCGAGACGCGCTGCGATGTCTTCGACAAAACGGCGGAAATCGGCCGGTGTCATGCCGGTATAGCCGCCATCCTGATTGACCTGATTGCAGGTGGCTTCGATCAGAACGTCGGTCTTGGTTGCAATGCCTTCAAGAAGGGCTGCTTCGATAACGAGAGGATGTGCCGAGCAGATTGAGGTGATGCCTCCGCGCGCACCGCTCGCGTAGCGGGCGGGAAGTTTACTCAAGGTCTGAGTGCTGCTCATAACGGGACTCCATATATAGGGTAAATTTCAGAGAGAAATGCGCTGAAGATTGTTATCCAGAGCAAGAACCTCTGGCAGTGGCGTTCCCGTACCGAGGTTCGGGCTAGCTACGCCCATCACATCGGCAGGCACAACACAGGCGGCGCGAATGGCTTCTTCAAGCGGCACACCGACATGCTGAACGAGATTGGCAAGGCAGCCGACCATATCGATATGAGCACCTGCCAGGGAACCCGCCGCATTAACAAGTGCACCATCGCGCACTTCAATGCGCTCGCCATAGAGTTCGAAATGATCCGGACCGCCAATGGTCGACATGGCGTCTGATACAAGGAACATGCGGTCGCGCTTTGGGCGCGCACGCCATGCGACGCCGACCATTTCCCATGTCACATGATGTCCATCAACAATGATGCCGACGAAAGCATCGCTGCCAATTGCAGTGCCGACCACGCCCGGCTCACGCGATGTCATTGGCGGCATGGCGTTGTAAAGATGGGTGAAACAGCTGATGCCAGCTTCAAGCCCGGCGCGCGCCTGTTCCGTTGTGCCGTTGGTGTGACCGGCGGAAACCACGACACCCATATCAGCGATCTCGCGGATCGTGTCGCCCGGCACCATTTCCGATGCCAGCGTCAGCATGACAGGCACATCCGCCTTGCGCAGAATTTTCAGCGCTTCAAGCGTGGATGCATCCATCGGGCGGATGAATTCAACGCGATGCGTGCCCTTGCGGGCAGGGTTGAGATGCGGGCCTTCAATGTGCAGGCCGAAGAAGCCATCCATGCCCTTGCATTCAACGGCTGCATGGGCTGCCTGAATGATGCGCTCCGGCTCGCAGGTAATGAGCGTTGGCAGAACCCAAGCAGTGCCGAGTTTGCGCAGTGTCGAGATGATATGCGCGATGCCCTTTGCACTGGTTTCCGAATTGAGCATGACGCCGCCGGCACCATTGACCTGCAGGTCGATGCAAGCTGGCATCAGCACATGCGGCGTGAGGTCCGGTGTTTCATCCGATTTGCGCGGGCGAAGACGGGTGATGCCATGCTGGCCGATCTCGGCCACCAGACCAGTATGAAGTCGCCCATTCAGAAAGACATAATCGGGGGCGACAAGACGGGTCATTGGCTTTCTCCAGAATGATTAAGTGCGTAGAGCGCAACGCCGCGTGCACCCGAACTATCACCGAAACGTGCAGTTCTGATGGCAGGTATGCGTGTGGGTCCGAGCTTGCGCTTTTCAAATGCCTTTGAGACGCGTTCGGCTACACCATCCATATTGGAAAGGCCGCCGCCAAGAACGAAGCAATCCGGATCGACAACAAGCTGCATGGTCAGAAGCGATTCCGCCATCAGATCAGCCCAGTCATCGAGAACCTTTTCTGCGTTCGCATCGCCATTGGACGCGCGCAATGTCAATTCCTGATTGGAGATGGTCTCATCGAGCTTGATCTTGGAAATATCTGCAAGGCCCGTGCCTGAAACATAGCGTTCCATGCAACCCGTCTTGCCGCAGCCGCAAGGAATCAATGGCAGGTTCTGCTCGCTCAGAACGCGCGCAGGCATACCCGTGTGACCGATTTCCAGTGCAAGACCATTATAGCGCGGTGGAATCTCGCCATTGATGACCACACCAGCACCCATGCCGGTGCCGACAATCAGGCCAATCATCGCTTCGCTGCCTTCGGCTGCACCGCCATGCGCTTCCGAATAGGCGAAAGCCATGCAGTCGTTCATGAGCGGAAAGCTGCGCCCGAAACGTTTGACTAGTGCTGTACCCACATCGCGACCGGTGATGGGAATATTGGATGCAAAGCCGTGGCCGGTGGCTGGATCAATCCAGCCCGGCAGGCTGATGCCGATGGGCAGATTTGGATTGCCCGCCGTCTCGGTCAGCCATTCAATCTGCGCCGAAAGCCCATCGATAAAGGCCTCAAAGTCGCTGACAGGCGTTGGAATACGCCGTGTCAGAACCGTTTCCATATTTGCGTCGAACAGGCGGCCCTCAATTTTGGTGCCGCCCAGATCAATGGCGCCGCAGATCATGCTGACCTCGTGTTTCATGCTGCAAAGGGGTAAATCTTAACCCCGGAAACAACGCGTGTCAGGTTGCCCTGATCAATAAATGGATTATCGATGTTGAGATCGAGTTCTGCCGACCAACGGGCAGACCAGATTTGCGCCAGAAGCACGTAGAGTACGGCATCCCAGCGGCTGTCGCCGGTAAGATCAAGCGCAAGATCACAGCCTTCGCCACCAACGGTCGTAACAGTCGCTGTCGGGAACTGCTGAGCAATTTCAACTGCGATGTCGCGATCATAGCGCGCGGTATGCTGATCCGGGTGAATGAAGACCACAACGCGGGTGTTGCCGACAACCGAAGCTTTTGGACCATGACGGAAGCCGAGCGTGCTGTCCCAGTTTGTCATGACCTGACCTGCGGTCAGCTCCAGAACCTTGAGTGCACTTTCGCGCGAAACGCCGGTCAGTGCTCCGGAGCCCAGGAAGATTGCGCGGTCTGGATGCGGGGCAGGCGTTGCGTCGAGCTGTGCAAGTGCCTTAATACCTGCAGCCGAGAGCTTGTTAAGCGTGTCGGCGACATCAACATTGCCATCGATGCAGGCGAGCGCCGACAAAAGCATTGTCGTGTAGCTCGACGTCATTGCAAAAGCCTGATCGTGCGTTGCTGCTGGCAGAACGATCACGCGCTGTTCGCCCGGGCCTTTCGCTGCCCGAACGGCCAGTGCGCTTTCGCCATTGCAGGTGATGTTGAGGCGGTGTGCCTTCGGGAAATGCTCGTCCAGCAGGTCGAGCGTCGCGATGGTTTCCGAGCTGTTGCCGCTACGGCCAAACTGCACAACGAGCAGTTCGCCATCATCAGACAGCGTCTCAGACGGATTGGAAACGATGTCGGTGGTCGGAATGGCGTTAAGCGAAATCGCGCCAGCCTTGACCGATGCAAGAGCCTGACCGATGAAAGCCGAGGTGCCTGCGCCGCTGAAAACGATACGCTTGATACCCTTGGCGGCGATCCATTCACGGATTTCAGCCGACTGGGTGGCAAGAGGCGCTGCCCAAGCCTGCCAGATCCCCGGCTGTGCATGAATTTCCTGCCAGGTGTGGCTCGTTTCCAGTTTAGTCATTAACGCCGTCCTCTTGAGTACTGATGACACGCACGCCGCGTTCGCGGATGCGGTTGGCTATTTCGTGATTGGGTTCAAGATCGGTTATGATCGCCGTAATCCGATCCATTGCGCAGATACGATGCAGCCGTGGTTTGCTGAATTTGGTCTTGTCGGCCAGAACGATGACACGGCCAGAAGCCTCGATCATCGCGCGGTTTTCATGGGCCTCGTCTTCCAGAAAAGTGCTGACGCCCGTTTCTGGCTCAATGCTGTCTGCACCCATGACAAAGGTGTCGAAGCGCATTTCCGAAAGTGCCGTATCGACCAGTCGTCCGGAGACCGACATGGTTTCGCGGCGGATGCTGCCGCCGGTCAGCATCACCTGATGCTGCTTGTGGCGAAGCACGGTCTGCGCAACGTCGAGACTGCGGGTCATGACGATAAGCGGTGCAAGATCGCCCAGATGCGCTGCCAGTCTTTCGGTGCTGGAGCCGTTATCGAACAGTACCGCGGTATCGCCTTCAAGGAGACTGACTGCCTTGCGTCCGATTGCATCCTTGGCGTCGAAATTGACGGCGCGACGATCAACCGGATTGGCTTCCACACCAGCGGGCACGAGGCCGGGGCGCTGAGCAAGCGACAAAGCGAGATCAATGCGGAAATCGGCAAGGCCCGCATAGCCAAATCGCTGGCAGAAGCGGATGAGAGTTGGTTCTGAAGTACCAAGCTGGTTGCACAATTCGCGTGCAGTTGAGCGAATGAAGCCTACCGGATCGTTTTCGATCAACAGGCATATGCCACGCAGCTTCGGAGTAAGCTCCGGCACTGCTGCTTGCACAGTCTGATAGAGGTCTTCTGTCGGTTGCAACTCCGGCCCTTTCCTTGTGTTGTAATTTTCTATTGAAAAGAAAATTTTACTTCAACACAAATTTCTAATGTCAGTTGTTTATTTTAACACAAATTTTGTTTTGCTCCGTTTGCATGTCAGCCATTCCTGAGCACGGATGGCTGCTTAAATCAGGAAGGCGGCTGCCTGCCATCGGCAATTGCCTTGAGGGCTGCGCGCAGTTCGGTAACTTTGGCTGCCGTAGTTCTTGTTGCACCCGGTATGGCGAAGCCGAAATTCAGCAAAACCTCATCCGCAGCGATGGGCGCACTGCAGGATGCGTGAATTTCAGTGAGATCAGGCAATGCCGCAGCGATCTCGGCAAATGTTCCCATATTCACGCCCGAACCCGGCATGATGGTGATTTTGTTTTTGGCAGCACTCTGCATTTCCGCAAGGCGGTCGAGGCCGGATACGGCTTTCAAGGCGCCGCCTGAACTCAAAATCCGGTTGATGCCAAGCTCTATAGCTATTTGCACGGCCTCTGCCGCGTCAGGGGTAAGATCGATTGAGCGATGCAGTGCGATCTCAAGACCATCGGCTGCTTTGACCAGTCTCTGCAATGCAGGTCTATCAAGCCTGCCATCGGGCAGATTGGCGCCAATCACGACACCTGCGAGGCCGAGGGCGCGTGTTGCTGCAATTTCGGCTTCCATGATCTGCAATTCATCTTCGGTCCAGACGAAGCTGCCAGCGCGGGGCCGGATCATTACCATGATCGGAATTGGCGCTTTGGCTGAAAGTTGCATGAGACCGATGGAAGGTGTCAGCCCGCCGATTGCGAGTGCTGCGCAAAGTTCAATCCGATCTGCACCGCCTTTGATCGCGGCGTCCAGTCCTTCAGCATCATCGACGCAGACTTCCAGTAGTATCCGGCTCAAAGCAATCCCCTCAGTTTTTCTTGTATTCTACCTTTGCCAGTATCGCGACACCGGCCAGTCCTGCGATAGCCCCCATGATGGTGACAGTTCCATAGCCAGCAAAGCTTGTGCCAATCGCAAAAAGCGCTGTGCCGATGCCACCGCCGACAAACATGTTGATTGCGATCAGGGAGGCCGACAGGCCGGGCCGATCGTGAATGATGCCAAGCAGATAGCTTATTGGCTGGCTCACGATTGCAGCAGCGCCGATCCCCCCAATCGCTGATGCGGCGTAAATCTCCCATCGTGTGGTGAGGAATGCAAGCCAGACAAGATAGATTGCGTAAAGCAATGATGCGACAAAGAAGATGCTGATCTGGCTTTTGCGACGGCCAATGCGCGCCCAGACCAGCATGAGAATTGCTTCAAGCCCTGCCACGAAGCCCATGACCATGCCGACATCTTCGACCGATCCACCACCGCGCCCGGTAATGATCAGCGGAAGTGCAATAGCATTCACATGCAACACCGAGGTTATGAGCGCGGTTCCGATCAACCGGATGAAAACGCCGGGTGAAATCAGGCGCTGAAGATCTGCAAGGCTTGATGGCTTTGTGCTTTGCGCGTTTTTGTCTGGCTTATGATCATGGGGCATAAGCGTTATGATCGACAGAAAACAACCGAGCGAAAGCAGCGTTGCAAAGGAATAGGCGGTCAGAGGTGAGCCGGTTCCGGCGAGCGCTGCACCGACAAGTCCGGGCACAAGAATCCATGCAATCGAAATTGCCATGCGAACGATGGTGATCGAATCGCCAAGTTCAATCGGTGTCATTCCAGCGGAATGGTTGCGGATATTGGCAAACAAAAGCGTGCTGACGACGTTAAAAAGCGCGATTGGGCCAATGGTTGCCAGTGCAAAGACCCACGGCGACGGAAAAAGCCAGATCAGGCCGAAACCTGCAATGCCAAGTGCTGTAACGATAACCATCGGCGCGCGATAACGCCCGATGCGGTCAGAAACCAGCCCGATGGCAATGCTGGCCGCGAGATTGGCGACGACGGCACAGAAGGCCACGACAGAATAGGTGAAGTCGCTTAAGCCGATGACGCGGATGCCGACAATCGGCTGATATGGCGTTGTGGCCGCCCCCGCGAAACCAAAAAACAGGATCGCGATCGTGCTGGCACGCACGATCGGATATTGCCGGACAAGATCGAGGCTCGAGGTCGACATTCAGTGCGCCACTATTTTCACAATAGGCTTTGTCCTGCACGGCTGAAACCGCACAGGACATGAGGATCAGAATAGCGGATGACGGCGTGCCTGCACAGCAAAGCGCAGCCAATCCTTTTCCGATGCTGGTGTCCATGCCGCTTCGGCCACCGCCAGCAGGCGCGGGAAGGTGAGGTCGTTGAAATAGGCGTGCGTGGTGAAATGTTCACACCAGATACATGCCTGAACACCCTTGAGATGCTGCGCCAGTTCCGGCGGGAAATCGCCAGCAGCTTCGTAAGCATAGCTTTCTTCCGGCGTGGAAGCGCCCGCCCAGCCAGCGCCTGGCTCCCACCAGTTATGCGACTGCGCCATGTCGAGATAATAGGCCTGACCCGGCGTCATGACGACGTCATAACCCTGCTTTGCAAGCTCAATGCCGATTTCAGGTGCCTGCCATGCCATCAGCAAAGTGCCTTCCGGCTGCACGCCGCCGCCATGCGCGACTTCGTTCCAGCCAGCGAGAACACGGCCGCGCTGTTCCAGCATGATCTTGAGCTTGCGCATGAACCATGATTGCAGTTCAAATGTGCCTTCAAGCCCTTCGCGTTCCATCAATTCGCGTGCAAGCGGCGAGCCAATCCATGAATTATCTGCCACTTCGTCGCCGCCGATATGGATATAACGACCCGGGAAGAGAGCGACGATATTGTCAAGGATCGTCTTCACAAATTCCCATGTCGCGGGCATGGCGGGATTGAGCGCATTGTTCGTGAAGCCCTGAACAGTTTTGTAGGACTCATTGGCTTCATTGCGATCCTGGAGATACGGCAGAGCGGTCAGTACCGCCTTGCAATGGCCGGGCATGTCGACTTCCGGCACCACTTCAATGCCGAGTGATTGCGCGTGTTCGACAACCGAGCGAATTTGTGCCTGCGTATAGAAACCGTGCGAGGGTTCAGTCGTATCGCCAAGCTGCGGCAGCATTGCACTGTTCGGAGCGCGGGTTGCGCCAATCCCTGTCAGTTCCGGCAGTTCCGGAATTTCAATGCGCCATGCTTCATCGTCGGTCAGATGCCAATGGAAGGTGTTGAGGCGATACCAGGCCATGATGTCGAGGAAGCGCGTGACTTCATCATGCGTCCAGAAATGACGCGAAACATCCAGAAGGCAGCCGCGCCAGTCATGGCGTGGAGCATCTTCAATGCGACCCGAAGCCGGGAATTTGAAGCGTTCTGCATCCTGCTTTGCGCCATCAAGAATGTGCGCAAGAGCGACAAGACCATGGCGCGTGCCGTCGGCATCGGCGCTCGTAACCGTGATCAGATCAGCGGTGAAATCGATGGTAAAGCCGCTCTTTTTGATACCCGTATCGGTTTTGATAGAAACGGCGCGGCCGCCTTCGACGGGCTTGAGCGAAAAGACCTGACGTGCCTGTGGGAACAACCGCGCACGGAGTGATTCCACCAGCGAAAGCGCACGCAGACCTGCAAGATCTGTGCCCTCTGCGGGATGCAGAGCAATTGGTGTGCTGCCTGCTTCAGCTTCGAATTTCACGGGCCATGGCAGCAGGGCAAACGGAAGCGTAAGACGGCCTTCCGGCAGACGCGGGCCGGGCAGAGGGAGGTTCTGTCCCGAAAGTGCGAGTTCGCCGGTCTCAATGTGGATCAAACGGCCATCGGCACATTTGAGATAAGCCGTCTTCGCCCCGTCATTAACATGGAACGGTGAGCGATTAAGTGGTGCGACGCTCACCATCCATGTTCCACCCGGCTTCAATGTGAAGCCTTTGGGCGCAGCTATTTCGTTGAAGCTGCCATCATGCAGGACAAAGTGTCCATTCGTGATCTGCGGCTCTCCAACAATGCGGGTGATGCTGGTGTAGCAAAGCGAGAAATCGGTCAGGGTTTCATCCGACAGGTTAAACACTTCGATTGTCATAGTTCCGGCTGGTGCGGGATTTGCGATCCACGAATTTTCAAGTCGGAATAGGCTAGGCATGCAATTCTCCACCAGCAAATTTAAACGCATTGCGAAAGGCTAAAGCCGCTTTCGACAAATGCGCGTTCCAGATATGTGCAATCCCGCTGAGTCTCGGTCGCGTAGGCTTCAAATCATGCGGTATTGAGGGTTTGGTTTTGTTAGTAACTATATCAGCGCCTTCAATGAATTTTGTCCATCCTAAAATTCATGCGCTTATAATTTAATGGTTATTAAATTCTTTTGTTGCGGATTTAGCATGACTTCATGCGGCTCATGCAGTGAGAATTTATGGCATAAACATAGTGGTTCAGCGCGTTCTGACAGGCGAACAACGAGGGATTACCTGATTTAATCAGTTGTTTTAATTAATGAAAATTGCAATTTATGCACGCGATGATTGCAGTTTGAACATATTGATCCGATTTCGAGCAATATGATTTCTTTTAAGGCAGGTGTGCAGGAATGCTGTTTCTGAACCGCTTCAAGTCTGTGTGAAAAGTTTTTGTTTTGCTAAATTCTGTGTGTTTTTTCTTGACATTTTGTGGTGTAGATTTTCATCTTACTAAAAACCGCATGGGAGTTTATCGTGAAAGTCGGCATTGTAGGACTAGGCTATCGTCTGGGTTATTTGGGTTTTGTCTTCAATGCGCTCGATCCCGATTTTCAGATTGTCGGCTATGTCGATCCTGCCCCTGCGGGCATGGCAGAACTGGATGAGCATGGCATTTCGGCTGGCAAGCAATATGCAACGCCGGAAGAGTTGATCGCCAATGAGACGTTCGATCTTCTGATGATAGGCTCGCCAAACCACATGCATCTCGATCATATTCGTGTGGGTCTTGAAGCGGGTCTTACCGTTTTCACCGAAAAGCCGATTGTGTCGTCTATTGAGCAGACCTATGCGCTGGCTGAGCTTCTTGCCAAGCACGGTCAGGAGCGTTTGCTGGTTGGTCTCGTGCTGCGCTACGCGCCGATGTATCGCGATCTGATGCAGGCCAAGAATGACGGTCTGCTCGGCAATATCGTTTCGGTTGAAGCCGCAGAGCACATTTATCCATATCATGGCGCATTCTTCATGCGCGACTGGCGCCGCTATTCGAAGTGGTCGGGCAGCTTCCTTCTCGAAAAATGCTGTCACGATCTCGATCTCTACAACAGCGTGATCGGCTCGCGCCCTGAGCGGGTTGCAAGCTTTGGTGGCCGCAAGACCTTCATTCCGGAAAATGATCCGCGTCGTGAAGGCATCAACGACATGTCGCTGTTCCATCGCAAGCCGACGGGCTGGGAAGGTTCGGACAAGGTTTTCGATTCCGATGGCGACATCATCGATTATCAGGTCGCAATCATTGAATATGCCAATGGCGTCGGCATGAACTTCCACACAAATCTGAATGCGCCGGACCAGTTCCGCCGCTTTGCGATTTTTGGAACGCGTGGTCAGGCTGAGGGCGATTTCATTCGCGGCTATTTCGATGTGCATGAAGTGCTGAACGAAAAGCGCACCATTCACAAGGAATATGCGACACGCACCGAGCTTTCGCAGCATTACGGCGCTGACGAAAAGATGGCGGAAGAAGTGATCGCGCATGTCATGAATGCCGGACCGCTTCCTGTGTCACCGCTTGATGCGATGGAAGCAGGCATTCTTGCCATGGCAATGGATGAAGCGCGCGAAAAGCGCACGGTCATCGATCTGCGTCCCGTCTGGGACCGCTTTGACGCAGCTCTTCAGAAAGTTTGATCTGATAAATGGGAATGCAACGCTCCAAAGTCATCTTTGCGTGGGTCATGCTTGCGCCGGCACTCATCTATGTGCTGGCCATCGTGGCCTACCCGCTGATCGACACCTTCATCTTGTCCTTCACAGATGCATCGTTGCGTCGCACAACCAATTGGGTTGGCTGGGCCAATTATGAAAAGATCGCCAATGCGCAGTTTCTGGCCGTCATTGGCCGGACATTCATCTGGACGTTCTTTTCGGTGATGATGAAGATCACGATCGGCATGTTTGGAGCGGTGCTTCTCAACATGGCTTTGCCGGGACGCGCCCTGTTCCGCCTGATGATTATGCCGCCGTGGATCGTGCCGATGGCTATCGGCATTTTCATGTGGAGCTGGATGTATAACGGACAGTTCGGCATGATTTCCGGTATGCTCCAGCGCGCGGGACTTGTCGATGGACCGGTTGCGTTCCTTGCTTATGGCAGCACGGCTTTCTGGGCAACGATTGTCACTGACGTCTGGATCGGCGTGCCAATGGTGACGCTCTATTTCCTTGCGGCCCTTCAGGCGATCCCGAAGGATCTCTATGAAGCTGCCTGGACTGATGGCGCAGGCCGCATGTATCGTTTCCGCCGGGTAACGTTACCACTGATGCTGCCTGCCATCATCACCATGTCGATGCTTTCGACCATTGCGACATTCAACTCATTCGACATCATCTGGATTCTGACGCAGGGCGGCCCGAACGGCTCGACCACCACGATGATTATCGACACCTATCAGACGGCTATTGGCTCGAAGCGTTACGGTGAAGGTGCGGCGCGTGCCGTCACCATCTGCATATTCCTCTCGCTGTTCTGCCTGGCCTATTTCCGTGTCACGCGGCGCATCAGCCCCGAAAAACTTGCGTAAGGGGAAACATAATGAGCCAACCGCAAAATACGCCGCTTATCGACCGCTATACATGGTATGAAAAGATCGCTGCCTATGTGGGAATTGCAGTCTTCCTGTTTTTCCTGCTGGCGCCGTTCATCGAGGGCTTTCTGGTTTCGCTGAAGCCGCTCAATCAGTTGTTCTCGTCGCCCTATACCTTTTGGCCCGAGAATGGCAGTTTCAATGCCTATTTCTCGATGTGGAAGAGCGTGCCCGAGTTCGGACGTTATATCTTCAACTCGTTCTTTATTTCCTCGGTGGTCACGATCATCGTTCTTATTCTGGTGGTTCCTGCGGCCTACGCTTTCTCGCGTTTTGAGTTTCGCGGCGCAGGTCTGATCCTCGGTGGCTTTCTGGCGATCAACATGTTCTCGGGCGCGGTTCTGCTGATCCCGCTGTTCCGCCTGATGCGCAGCTTCCAGCTGCTCAACACCTATGCAGCGATGATCGTGCCGGGTGTGGCATTCCTCATTCCGGCGGCGATCTGGCTGCTGCGCACGTACATGATGCGTATTCCGCGTGAGCTGAATGAAGCTGCCTATATGGATGGCGCGAGCCAGTTCTATACGCTGCGCCGTGTCATTCTGCCGATCGCCATGCCGGGTATCATCGTTGTGGCGATCACCACCTTCATCGGTGCCTATGCGCAGCAGTTCATCTTCGCGCTGACGTTCAATTCCAAGGCGGAATACATGCCGCTGCCGGTTGGCCTCTTTGCCTTCTTCGGCAAGCAGGAAGTCGTGTGGAATGAGCTGATGGCGGCGTCCTTTGTGGGTATCGCACCGGCGATGATCATTATCTTCGTTTTACAGCGTTATCTGGTCGGGGGTCTGACTGCGGGTGCTGTGAAGCAATAACAATCCGTCTACACAATCTAACAACATAAGGGAGTTTCCAGAGGTGACGACGATATTCAAAATGGGGGCTGCGGCGCTTGTTCTCGCAGGCAGCACGATGCTGGGCACGCTTGGTGCATCAGCAGCAGTGCAGGAGATCTCTTGGATCTATTGCGGCGACAAGCTCGACAAGACGCATGACAAATACATCAAGGCCTGGGAAGAAAAGAACCCGGATTGGAAGATCGCTGTTGAAGTAGTCGGCTGGGCACAGTGCCAGGACAAGGCAACCACACTTGCTGCTGCAGGCACGCCGCCAGCAATCGCCTATGTCGGTTCGCGCACGCTCAAGGAATTTGCTGACAACGACATGATCGTGTCTGTTCCGATGACGGATGAGGAAAAGGCAACCTATTTCCCACACGTCGTTGAAACCGTTACCTATGACGGCACCCAGTGGGGCGTTCCGATCGCGCTTTCGACCAAGGTTCTCTACTGGAACAAGGACCTGTTCAAGCAGGCTGGTCTCGATCCTGAAAAGCCACCACGGACCTGGGCTGAAGAAATCGAATTCGCCAAGATCATCAAGGAAAAGACCGGCATTCCGGGCTACGGTCTGTCGGCTAAGACCTTTGACAACACCGTTCACCAGTTCCTGCATTGGGTTTACACCAATGACGGCAAGATCGTGAACGACAAGGGTGAAGTCGTCATCAACAACCCGCAGGTTCTTGCTGCACTCAATGCCTATAACGACATCAAGGCATATGCGCAGGAAGGCCCGACGGCTTACGAACAGAACGAAGTTCGCGCCATTTTCCTCGACGGCAAGGTTGGCATGATCCAGGGCGGATCGGGTGCTGCTGTTCGCCTTCAGGACGTGAAGTTCAACTGGGGTATCGCAACGCTTCCGCTTGGTCCAGATGCCAAGGGTCCGGGTACGCTGGTCGTGACCGACTCTCTCGCAATCTTCAAGGATTCGGGCGTTGAGGAAAAGGCTGCCGAGTTCGCCAAGTACATCACTTCGCCTGCCGTTCAGGAAGAGTATGAACTGGCAACCGATGAAGGCCTGACGCCAATGCGTCCGTCGCCTGCAGTTGATAAAGTGATGGTAGACATTCCTTACTGGCGCCCTCTGATCGAAGGCATTCAGTACGGTGGTGCAGAGCCACTCTTCACCGACTGGCGCGGTTTCCAGAACGTCATGATTGCCATGGTTCAGTCCGTCATTACAGGCGATGCAAAGCCTGAAGATGCACTGAAGAAGGCAGATGAAGAGCTGAAGAAGCTGAACTAAATCGATAAATGATCCGCCCTGCCGCGATTAGCGTCAGGGCGGTGTATCGGACACGAATTTGCGGCCGCAGGAGAGCAGCGTGGGAAAATTATCCCTCAAGAATATTGTCAAGAGCTTCGGCCAGTTTGACGTCGTCAAGAACGTATCCCTTGAAGTGAACGAAGGCGAGTTCATGGTCTTTGTCGGACCATCGGGCTGCGGCAAGTCCACACTTCTGCGTATGATCGCGGGCCTTGAGGATACGACATCGGGCGATATCGTCATCGATGAAAAGCGCGTCAACGACCTGCCTCCGGTCAAGCGCGGCATCGCGATGGTGTTCCAGAGCTATGCGCTCTATCCGCATATGAGCGTTTACGAAAATATCGCATTCCCACTGCGTGTCGAAGGTGCCGACAACGCCACCATCAAGCGCAAGGTGGAACATGCGGCCTCGATCCTGCATCTGGATCAGCGTCTTGAGCAGAAGCCTGGCATGTTGTCCGGCGGTCAGCGCCAGCGCGTGGCCATTGGCCGTGCGATTGTGCGTGAACCGAAGATTTTCCTGTTCGATGAGCCGCTTTCAAACCTTGATGCAGCGCTTCGTGCCGACATGCGTATCGAATTGACAAAGCTGCACAAGCAGCTTGGCGCAACCATGATCTATGTGACGCATGATCAGGTTGAAGCCATGACCATGGCTGATCGTATCGTTGTGCTTGAAGGTGGCAACATCTCGCAGGTTGGTACGCCGCTTGAACTGTATCATCGCCCACGCAACAGCTTCGTTGCCGGCTTCATCGGCAACCCGCGCATGAATATGCTGCCGGTGACGTTTGCTGGTTTTGAGAGCAATGGTTATGCCCGTGTGAAGCTTGCAGACAATGAACTGGTTCTGCCGGTTCTTTGTGAAGAAGCGGCTCGTCCGGAAGTCGGCCAGACGCTCACATTGGGCATTCGTCCCGAGCATGTGACGATTGGCGAAGGCCCAACCACGATCACCGTGCGCTCTTCCGTGGTTGAGCGCCTTGGACAGCAGACTATTGTTTACAGCGTGCCGGAAGGCATGAGCGAAACCTTCTGTATCATCACGCCGGGCACAGCACCAATCAGCGGTGATGCCGCAATCAGGATTGGTATCGATCCGCAGTCCTGCCATTTGTTCGACAGCAAGGGCATTGCGTTTACGCGCCAGGGTGATTTTTCAGATCTGGCTGCGGCCTGAAAATAAGCGTCCGGTCAAATGTCAGCATTTGGCCGGATCGGCTTTCAGCCCAGATTACGGCGGTCTGATGGATAGCTGTAATGAAGTGGGAAAATCAATCCGTAAGGAATGATGGATACTTCAACCGCGGGCTCGTGCTCTGCGGCTCTGTTCGCTCTGGATAGGCTTTGCTGTTTAGTTTCGCCTTTTTTGGACAGGGCGATGATGATTGATCCCCAGGCAACGAAGGGCAGCAAGGCTATCGCGATATAGACATAGCTTGTGTAATCCATTCGACCATGATGACTTGGCTTATATAGCTGAACAAGAAATCCCCTTCTCAAAGGCGGATCGTTCTTAGCTTTCTTTTCTCTATTCCGCTGCCACCATGGCTACACCCGTATCGATTGTGTAGTGGGTTGGGCGCAGCGAGACATATCCGTTGCGAATTTCAAGAACATGCGAATAGACGCTTTCGCCGTTTTCCAGCGTTGGAAGTTTTTCTTCATGCATGATGCTGATGACAATAGCGTCAGGGCAGCGCGTCTTGAGTGCTGTGTGGAACCGAAGCTTCGATGCAGGATCGAGTGCGCCTGTAGCTTCGTCAAGGAAGATGACAGCAGGCTTATGCAGCAGAATGCGTGCCAGCACCAGCTTCTGCTTTTGTCCACCGGAAAGCACCATATCCCATGGTGAGCCGTCGGCATCCGCATCGTTCATACGTTCGATAAATTCGCCAAGACCAGCTTCATGCAGCACAACAGCAATAGAGAGATCGTTGAATTCTGCTTCATCATCAGGAAGGCAGACGAGTTGCTTCAGTGAGACCGAAGGAAATTTTGCTTCCTGTGTTGCATAAATTGACTTCGCATTTTGCGGATAGATGATGTCGCCGGTGCCATAGGGCCAAAGGCCGTTCAGTGCCTTGATGAACGAGGTTTTCCCTGAGCCGGACTCTCCACGCATGTAAACCCAGTCTCCACTGCGGATGTTTATCACGCCGGAACGTAGGAAAGGTGCTTCGCTGTCTGGTCCCTGCATAAGCGTGAGATCACGGACGGAAAGACCAAAGCGTGCATGCTGGGTGGAGAATTTGAAGCGGTTGACGCCCGACGTTGCATAGAATGCGGCCGGCTCCTGAACACTATCGATTGCCTGAGCAAGACCCGTCACACGACCGGCATTCGCCCGAAGATTGGCAATGGCTGGCATGACCTGAATAAACCAAGAGCAATCATTGATCATGGCTGCAACAAGTTCCGCGCCAGTCACATAATTACGGAAGCTGACTGCGCCACTCATATAGGGAACAAGGCCCGGAATATAAGCAATGATGCGGTTCGACATGAACCCATAGGCTTGCGAGAAGGCGAGATAGGCAGCATCGAAGCGATTGAGCTTGTTCCAGGTGCCATCAACGTCTTTGTAAAGACGCTTGTTCACGGACCGCTGGACGGATTCGCCTTCAGAGGCTGATATCTGGAAACTGCGGCGCAGAAGCGTGGTCCACTCTCCACGATAGGAACCTTCAGCTTTCTGCATACCGAGATTAAGACGCTCCAGCTGGCGACCAATCTTGATTGCAATCAGTGTGCCGATTGGCACATAGATAATGATCGCTGTGAAAGCCAGAATTGCACCACCGTAAGAGCCGAGGAACTCAAGACCGGTTACTTCGGTCGAAATCTCCAATAGCTTCTGGCCAACGAAGAAGGCCGAAAGCACGACGCCAACAACACCCATCACAAGACCGATTGCGCCGCCCGTCATACCCTTGATGGATTCCTGCAGGCGCTGGTCAACATTGTCGGGAAGGTTTGAACCCTTGCCCTGCTGCAGATGGAAATGGGTATGATTACGATCCAGCATCGCATCAGAGAAGCTGTCGTTCAGCCATTTGCGCCATTTGCGGTGCAATGTCGTAGACAGAAGATGCCGGAAGCCGACCAGAAGCACGTCCTTGGCCAACATCAACAGGATCAGCACGCCAGCATTCATGGCAATTGCCATAAGCGGGTTCTGAACTGGGGCGCTTTTGACATTAACGATAGAGTTCATCAGAAGCCCCGAAGCCTCGGCGACCCAGACAGTGGTTTTGCTGATGAAGGCGGTGAAAATAAAGATCGCGATTGTAAGGGCCCAGGCTTCTTTCCAGCGGTCGGATACCCAATAGGCGCGCATAAGGCCCCAAAACGATGTCATCTGGGACACGGCAGAGCTATTCCTTACCTGAAAGGACTGCTGTTCTATCTGCCGTATTTTTTCCAATATGCACCTCGTATCGATATGGCCTGCGAATGCGATTGTAACGCTATGTAACAGATTGCAACAAACTGTGGTTAACGAAGTGTTAATAGTCAACACAAACAGCGATCACATTTGCGGGTGCGTTTTGAAACACATTGCAAGGAGCTGAAATCATTGTGTTAATGACAACTTTCAATTTACGTGAAATCTGTGTTTAGCGCGGAGTGTGGCGTGCAAGTCACGCTCGTTTTGGCATGCAATCTCGATTGTTTGCTGAAGCAGAGCTTCGAGAATTGATGCAAATCACCTTTGTTTCGTGATCGATCTAGGGTCGCCGTGTCAGACCATTCGGGATATTTGACTGTCATAATCAACAATATTGAATGTGTTTGATCCCAATCAAAGAGATTGAAACGGAGTCAGTCTAAATCTCCAACAGCGCGGTTCTTCGGGCACCATCGTGATGCTGCAGAGGCCGGCCCATGGAGATGAAATTAGATGCGTAAGTTTGCAATCCCATTCGCAGCATTCGGACTTTGCTTTGCGATGGCTGCTCCCGCTTTGGCCGAAAATATTGAGGTTCACATGCTCAATAAGGGTGCTGAAGGTGCAATGGTTTTTGAGCCTTCCTACATCAAGGCAAATCCCGGCGACACGATTACATTTATTCCGGTCGACAAGGGACACAATGTCGAGTCGATCAAGGATATGATCCCAGCGGCTGCGGAAAAATTCAAAAGCAAGATTAACGAGAATTACGTTCTGTCCGTCTCCGAACCCGGCGCATATTTTGTCAAGTGCACGCCGCACTATGCGATGGGCATGGTTGCTCTGATCGTTGTCGGTGACAATCCAGCCAATCTTGACGAAATCGTTGCTGCCAAGAAGCCCAAACCCGTTCAAGCGCGTCTCGAAAAGGCAATTGCCAGCGCGAAATAATGGGTTTCAAATATGTAGCCGTGCTGCATAACTCTATAATGCTAGAGCGCAGGTAAATTCGAGACAGATACGATGCGCTCTGGCTGCGGTTACATGATGAGGACGTCATGACAATAAAGGAAGGCCTGCTGGCCACCCCCGCAGCCTCAACTGCCCAAACAGCCCCCATAGGAATGCCCTCCGAACGTCGTGGTGCGATTGCGCGCGGCTATAAAAAGACAGGCCCGGCGATCTTCAGCTATGGGTTTCGCCCGTTTTTTCTGGGTGGTGCAATATGGGCCGTTCTGGCCATGCTGCTCTGGATACTCTCCCTCACATTCGGTCTGACGGTTGGCGGCGCCTATGGCGCGCTCAACTGGCACGCCCATGAGATGGTGTTGGGCTTTTCGTCTGCCATTCTTGCTGGATTTCTTTTGACGGCTGTTCCGAACTGGACAGGCCGATTGCCCGTTTCGGGAACATCGCTTGCCCTGTTGTTCAGTGTCTGGCTCCTAGGGCGATTGGTTTTTCTGGTTCCCGATCTTGTTAATCTCTATATCGCAATCGGCATTGAAAGCCTCTTTCTGCCGTTGCTTCTATTTATCGCGTCGCGCGAAATCATTGCCGGCCATCAGTGGAAAAACCTTAAGGTTCTGATCGGCGTGGCAATCGTTATGCTTGCCAATTTCTGCTTCCATTATCTGGCGATAACGAATGGCGACATAGCCACTGCCAATCGTGCCGGAGTTAGTGCTTATGTGCTTCTGGTTATGTTAATCGGTGGACGGATCATCCCAAGCTTCACGCGCAATTGGCTTAATCGCATGGGTGCCAAGCGCTTTCCGGTGCCGTTCAATCGCTATGATGGTCTTGCTATTCTTGTCGGTGCCATCGCCTGTGTGAGCTGGATTGTGGTTCCAGAGCATTCGTTGACAGCTGTCATCGCAATCATCGCCGCTGGTCTGCATCTTGTGCGGCTTTATCGCTGGCGCGGATGGAGCGTGGTAAAAGACAAGCTCGTTCTTGTCCTGCACGTTGCATATTTCTTTGTGCCTGCCGGTTTTGTTGCCATAGCGCTGGCAGCACTCGAACAGCTTAATCCATTTTCGGCTCTTCACGTTATGACCGTGGGTGTCATTGGCTGTATGATGTTGGCAGTGATGACCCGTGCCACCCGGGGGCATACGGGACGTGAACTTGTCGCTTCGCCCACAACCCAAATTGCCTATCTGTGCCTGATATTGTCAGCGCTGATCCGCCCATTCGCGGAAATGATGCCAAATTTCTTTCATACATTCCTTGCGGCATCGGCGCTTCTCTGGATGCTGGCCTTTGGGCTGTATGTTCTCGAATATGCACCCATGCTGATGACGAAACGGCGACAGCGTACTGAATAATGGCTGGTGAAAATGGGCCGCTATACGGCCCATTCAACATCCGTGGTGAAGGCAATCGTCAGCCAGCGGTCCGGGCCTTCACCGCCAAGCGCATCGCCGATTTCATCGCGCAATGCATCCCATTCTTCGAGCTTTCTGGCGGGCTGATCGGGCGGCACGATGAAGTAGAGTTCGATCTGCTTGCCGCGCCCAACCTTGGCGACATAGGCGCGATAAGACTTGAAGCCATTGCGCTCAACGACTTCTTTTGCAACCTGATCCACATGCTGTTTGAGATCGAGAGGAGTCACAAGCAGCATGTCTGCAAGCGCCTGTTTGATGGTTCCAATCGGCATAGGAATGATGGCGATACAGACAAGGGCCAGAACGGCTGGATCGATATAAGGCGTCACCCAGTCGAGCCGGGTTCCCTGAATAAAATAACCGACCAGAAAGGCGATCAGGAGTGCAGCGGTAATGCCGCCCGACATGATCCACGCCTTGGCATCAAGCGCAATGAAGTCGGATTTCAATTTGCGGTTCGCACGGGTTTCGAGCCATGCCATGCCGAGGCAGGCAATCAGAGCAACAACTGCGTAGAAGATCGCGTAACTGAATTCGAGATCGCGGCCACCATGCATCAGACTGCCGATGGCGTTGATGAGTGCGTAGATGGCAACGCCGGTCAGCATGATGCCATTGAGGCCCAGAACCATCGGCTCAAGATGCCAGAAACCCATGGTGAAGCGATCACGCAATTTCCCGCTTGGAGGCTCTGGTAGCGCAGAGAGTGCAATTAGCCGGGCAACAACAAGTGCAAGCCCGCTCATTGCAGCGTCGGCAAACATGTAAACACCATCAAAGACAATAGAAAATGAGCCAGACAAAAGGCCGAAAACGACACCAAAGCCTGCAACAAAAATAGTAACTGCTATGGATATTTGAAGAATAGATTGTTCACTACGCAATTTTTACTCCGAATTGACACGCAGCGCGCGGCAATAGACGTTGGGAGGAGAAATGCGATTGCCGGACTGCGGCTGAAATCTATAGGAATCTTCTTGAAGAGGCAAATCTGCCTTTGGGTAACTTATTCGAAGTGAAAGTCTCCCGGTGTTCCTCCGGGAGACTTTTTGGTCAGATTACTGCGATTGCTGGTCCTTGACGAAGGTGCGATCGGTCTCGCCCTTGAAGAAGTCACGGCCATAGATAATCAGGCAGAGCACAACGCCGGTGGCAAAAGCCCAGCCAGCGCCGCGTGTTGCTAGAACGGCACCCGTGACACCGGCGATGCCGAGATCACGCTGCGAGCGGGCTTCCATTACGCCGATACGCACCGAAACATAACCCTGAATGAGCAGCGTCAGGGTTAGTGCTACACCCAGGATCGGCTGCACCAGTGTCACGATTGGCATCAGGAACAGGCCGGTATTGGTGCCCCAGCGGAATGAGCCTGCACCGCCGAAGATCGAGTGCATGGACTTCTTGCCTTTGGAGAAGCGTTCGCAGATGACGACCTGCATCGCAGCCCATACAGGTCCGCACATGGTCACATCGGGGCCGAGCACCGACATGCCGGTGTTTCGGATACCGAAAACGAGGTGGGCGCGGTCGGCGCTGTAATCGATCTTTTCATCCGGTCGCTGAAGCTGTGCTTCGCCGAGGATCGACTTGGTTTTCAGTACGTCACCGAAGAGAACGATATAGGTTGCGAGAACCGTCGGCAGAGCCGTTAGGAACATCGAGAGCGGTGGCATGCCGAGACCAAAGATCGTGTATTCGCGCCAGAGCGTCGTGAAATCCGGCGACGAGATCGTCCACTGGAATTCAGGCCATTTTGCTTCGCCAAACAATGGAGCAACAATAACGGCAAGCAGGATGCACGGCAGAACGCCGAGCTTTCCGATCAGGCCGAAAAAGCCGCCATTGCGGGAAAGACGTGCGAACTGCGGTGAGAACATCAAATAGAAGCACAGGCCGATCGAGATCGCGATGGTGAACGGGAAAATGTCGAAGTTGCCGCCAACCTTGAACACGGAAATGACAGCTGCAAAGCCAGCACCGATGATGATGCCGGATTTAATCGCCTGCGGAATAGCGGCAATGACGCGGTTTGCGATGCCTGTCGCGCCGATGAATATCGACAGTAGCCCCAACGTCATCTGGAAGGAGACAAGGGCATGAATGCGTTCCGGACCTTCGGGGAAGGTGGCGCAATATGCCATGATGAGTGGCACGGCAGGGGTGATCCAGCCCGGAACGACTGGGTCGCCGAGCAGGTGATGTGTGAGGTAGAACAGGCCGTTGAGAACAACGACGGCCAGCGCCACTTCAAATGGCATTCCCAGAAGTTCCGCCATCAGTGGAATGGCCGAGAGGTCGACCGCACACATCAGAAGGCCCTGACAATAATCAGGCCACTCGAATTTATAATGAACGAAAGGCAGACGGATTTTGAACGGTCCGGCAGGCCAATATGGCTGCTCCTGACCATCGATGCGTTCAGTGCTCAAGATTTTACTCCGAAAGGACGAAACAAAGCTCCGGAAGAACAGCTATCAGGCGCGCTCTTCCGGGATGCTCGTTAAATTATATGTTTGGATCAGAATGCTTCGCGATAAAGCGCCAGCGCGTCAGCTTCCGTCACATCAACAGGGTTGTTACCCAGAAGACGTGTTTGAAGCATTGCATCACGGGCAAGCGTTTCGAGGCTTTCTTCGGTGACGTCGACGTCACGCAGGCGGCGTGGTGCGCCAGAGCGGTTCATCAGGTCTTCCATATAATCAACGAAAGCTGCTGAACGTTGTTCTGTCGTGCCTTCCGATTTGCCGAGCAGCAGGTCTGCAAGCTCTGCATAAAGTTCAGCGGCGCCCGCCATGTTGAAGCGCAGAACCGGTCCGAGCATCAGGGCGTTGGAGAGGCCATGGGGTACATGATAGTGACCGCCGAGTGGGTAAGCCAACGCGTGAACGGCGCCGACCGGCGAGTTCGAGAAGGCCTGACCGGCATAGTTTGCGCCAAGCAGCATGGCTTCGCGGGCATGGCGATCTTTGCCGTTTTCGCAGGCTGCAACCAGATTGGCCGACAGGAGCTTCAACGCTTCACGCGCGAAAGCGTCGGAAAGCGGATTTTTCTTGATGCGGCTGGTATAAGCTTCAATCGCGTGCACCATGGCGTCGATGCCGGTGGCTGCAGTGTGAAGCGCTGGCAGACCGCAGGTCAATTCTGCATCCAGAATGACGAAATCTGCATATAGCTGGCGGGAAACGACACCCATCTTGGTGGTTTCGCCGGTGGTCAGGATCGTGATGTTTGTCACTTCCGATCCGGTGCCAGCAGTGGTTGGGATCTGGATCAGCGGCAGGCGCGTGCCCTGAACTTTGCCAATGCCATACAGCTCAGACAGTTCCTGCTCGGAGACGATAAGCACCGCAGCAAGCTTTGCAATATCCATCGAAGAGCCGCCGCCGAGGCCCAGCACGATATCGCAACCGGCTGTCTTGGCCTGATCGACACATTCAAACAGAACCGATTCCGGCGGATCGGCAACGACGGCATCAAAAATGCTGATGCCGAAGCCAGCTTTTTCAAGCGAAGCAAGCGCTTCGTTGAGAACGCCAGCCTTGTGCAGGCCCTTGTCGGTTACGATGAGGATTTTGCGTTCTGAGAAACGCTCGCCCAGAATTTCGCCGAGACGCTTTGCAGCCCCCCACTCGACAAGCATTGAGCCGACCGTGTCGAACGAAAATGGCTTGATACCTACAGTCATAATTTCCACCCTTATTCATATTTCCCCAGCGCCGAGGTCTCTCATTCCTCGCCGGCACAAAGGCGCTGGGTTTCAAGCGGTCCGGCTTTCACGTATAGGAAAGCCAGACCGACAGTTTTCCGATGCAGCCGGTGCATCGGTCGTCTGAAGAGATGCTTGGGAGGACCTCTTCTTAATTGTTCAATATATTGAACAATGTTCAGGATTTAATAGATCGATACAGGATATAAAGCCCGGCTGTCAAATTATCCCTTCGACCAAGACGAAGGATTTTAATCGATTCAATAGTTGCCTCGACGAGCAGGTTCAGCAGGTCATTGATTTCGTTAAACTCTTTGTCGCGCAGGCCACACGGCTTTGTGAGCCTGGAGCGCATCCCGAAAAGTGCGAAGCGGTTTTCGGAACAAGATACTCTTAAAAGCAAACGGATAGGGCATTTCCAATATTTGCTCAGCCCATGAACCGGTAGAAGCAAATGTTGGAATCAGACCACTAAGATGTGGCTATACCCGAAATCCTTGTACTGGACGGCCTGACAAGCGGGAATGTAAGCTCGGAACGCGCTTATTCATGCGAGCAAGGGAGGGCTTCATGGAAGTAACGATCATAACAGGTGCATCCGATGGCATTGGCGCTGAAACCGCGCGACAGCTCAGTACGCGGGATGGTGCGAGGGCGGCACTGGTTCTTGCTTCGCGCAATGCCGAGAAGTTGCAGGCACTTGCTGCCGAGCTTGAACAATCGGGCAGTCAGGTATTGGTCGTTCCAACCGATGTCACGGATCACAATGCCTGTATTGCGCTTATCGAAAAGACGGCCGCTGCATTTGGGCGGATCGATACGCTGATTGTGAATGCGGGCATGTCGGCCCATGCCAATTTTTCCGAGATCAAACCGGAAGACTTACAATGGATGCATGATCTGATGGAGCTTAACTATTGGGGCAGCGTCTGGCCGATCCATGCAGCACTCCCGTATCTGGCCAAAACCAAAGGACGCATTGTTGCGGTGTCGTCTGTTGCCGGGCTGATAGGTGTGCCGGGACGCACCGCCTATAGTGGCACCAAATTTGCGCTCTCGGGGTTTTGCGAGGCGCTGCGATCGGAGCTTGAGCCCACTGGTATTTCGGTGACGATCGTTTATCCGGGTGTTGTCAAAACTGACATTCGTAAGACGGGTTATGGTGCCAGCGGTGGTGCTCTTGGTATGAGCGGTGTGCGCGAAGACGATATGATGTCTGTTCAGCGGGCCGTCGAGCTGATGCTGGATGGAATCACCAACCGCAAACGCGAAGTGTTGATGACACGTCAAATGCGTTTGGGGCGCTGGCTGAAACTTCTGGCACCACATATAGTGGATCGCATGGCTTTGAAGGCCATAAAGCCCGAGTTTCGGCCCAAACCGATCAAGCCTGTGGAATAGTCGGCTACATATCCCTGCTATTCACAGGCTGGACGAAACAAAGGCTAGATTTAGTTTTTTTGAACCGTCTATCCATTGACGACTTTTTAACTTCAGATACTATATCTTGTGTTCAAGGTTCTTACGATTCGTGAGGATCAAAAGCGAAGATGGGAATACGGTGCGCGGTATCCATGATGGATGTTGTTAAGCCGTAGCTGCCCCCGCAACTGTAAGCGGCGAGCTCAAATCCAGATGTCACTGGCACAGGCCGGGAAGACGGATGCGAGCGATGAGCCGTGAGCCAGGAGACCTGCCTTGAACGAGAACGTCCACGGGCGGGGTGTCCGGTTGGCGCGCGATAAGTTATGGCATTGTACTGCCATGTCTTTTGGTGCCCCGTATATCCCTCTCATAAGCTTCGGGGTGACAAGCATGTCGAGTAATTCAAGACCAAACAGTTCCGGTCCGCCATTTACGGGCTAGTTTGAAGGATTCGCGCTGTTAAAGCGCGTTGTACCTCTCAGTTTTCGTTGCTTTTCACGCGCATTTCATCATGCGCGAACGCCCTTTTGCGCCTTCATTCGTGTGAGGCGTAGTGGATCAAAACATCTGTCTATACGCATTCTCCAACGCCAAATGCTTCTGCGACAGTGCTGGAAATGCTCCATCCCCAGTGAGGAAAAAATGAACGTTACCGTCTATAGCAAGCCCGCCTGCGTCCAGTGCACCGCAACCACCCGCGCGCTCGACCGTCAGGGCATTGAATATGCTGTCATCGACATTTCCGCCGATGCCGATGCGTACGATCTCGTTCAGGGCCTCGGATACCGTCAGGTGCCGGTTGTTGTTGCTGGTGAATCCCATTGGGCCGGTTTCCGTCCTGATATGATCAGCTCGCTGGCGTAACGCCGGTCTGCTGCCGGGGTTTGTTATGGGCCAGATCGTCTATTTTTCCAGCCGTTCGGAAAACACGCATCGCTTTGTGATGCGTCTGGGGATGCGCTCAAAGCGCATTCCGCTGGAAAGCTGTGAAGACGATGCTGGTCTGTTGCGGGTGAACGAGCCTTTTGTGCTCGTAACGCCAACCTATGGCGGCGGCGGTGCGAAAGGTGCTGTTCCCAAACCGGTCATTCGCTTTCTTAACGATGTGGACAACCGATCCCTCATTCGCGGCGTCATTGCCGCCGGGAACAGTAATTTCGGCGAAGGCTTTGGCCTTGCAGGTAAAATAATTTCGGAAAAATGTCAGGTTCCCTACCTCTATCGCTTTGAGCTTTTGGGAACGGATGAAGACATTGGCAATGTTAAAGACGGGATGGAACGATTTTGGACACGGCAGACACAACCCTGACCCGTGAGCGCGAGACGGTCGCCGCTTCGGAAAAGCAAGAGTCATCCCCAGCATCGGGGGCTGCATCGGGCGGCAAGCCGCAGAAGCCCACGGAGACATCGCTGGATTATCATGCGCTAAACGCCATGCTGAACCTGTATGACGATGACGGCAAAATTCAGCTGTATCGTGACCGGCAGGCTGCGCAGCAATACTTCCTTCAGCACGTCAATCAGAACACGGTGTTCTTTCACAATCTGCGTGAAAAGCTCGGATATCTGGTCGATGAAGGCTATTACGAGAGGGAAGTGCTGGATCAGTATTCCTTCAATTTCGTGCGCGATCTTTTCGATCATGCCTATGACAAGAAGTTCCGCTTCCCGACCTTCCTCGGCGCGTTCAAATATTACACCAGCTATACGCTGAAAACCTTCGACGGTAAGCGCTATCTCGAGCGCTACGAAGATCGCGTCTGTATGGTGGCGCTTGCGCTTGCGCGTGGCAATGAACAGCACGCACGCGAAATGGTCGATGAAATCATTGCGGGCCGTTATCAGCCGGCAACACCGACCTTCCTCAATGCAGGCAAAAAGCAGCGCGGCGAACTCGTCTCGTGCTTCCTGTTGCGTGTTGAAGACAACATGGAATCGATTGGCCGCTCCATCAATTCCGCACTGCAGCTTTCAAAGCGCGGCGGCGGTGTGGCACTGAGCCTGACCAATATTCGTGAATCCGGCGCACCGATCAAACAGATCCAGAACCAGTCTTCGGGCATCATTCCGGTGATGAAGCTGCTTGAGGATTCATTCTCCTACGCCAACCAGCTCGGTGCGCGTCAGGGTGCGGGTGCTGTTTATCTGCACGCCCATCACCCCGACATCATGCGCTTCCTCGATACCAAGCGCGAAAATGCAGACGAAAAAATCCGCATCAAGACGCTGTCGCTTGGCGTTGTGATCCCGGACATTACGTTCGAACTCGCGAAGAACGACGAAGATATGTACCTCTTCTCGCCTTATGACGTCGAGCGCGTCTACGGCGTGCCGATGACCGAGATTTCGATCACCGAAAAATACCGCGAAATGGTTGATGACGGCCGTATCCGCAAGAAGAAGATCAACGCGCGTGATTTCTTCCAGGTGCTAGCGGAAATCCAGTTTGAATCCGGTTATCCTTACATCATGTTCGAAGACACGGTGAACCGCGCCAATCCGATTGATGGACGCATCACCATGAGCAATCTCTGCTCGGAAATTCTTCAGGTCAGCGAAGCCAGCATCTTCAATGATGATCTTTCTTATGAGCATCTCGGCAAGGACATTTCCTGCAATCTCGGCTCGCTCAATATTGCAGCAGCCATGGATAGCCCGGATTTCGGTAAGACCATCGAAACCTCCATCCGTGCCCTGACGGCCGTTGCAGACATGAGCCATATCGGCTCTGTCCCTTCGGTTGCCCGCGGTAATGATGAAAGCCATGCTATCGGCCTCGGCCAGATGAACCTGCACGGCTATCTCGCTCGCGAACGCATTTTCTATGGTTCTGAAGAAGGCGTCGATTTCACCAATATCTACTTCTACACGGTGGCCTATCACGCAGTTCGCGCTTCCAATCTGATCGCTGTTGAACAGAAAAGCTCGTTCAAGGGCTTTGAGAAATCGAAGTATGCGACAGGCGAATATTTCGAAAAATATACCGATCACGTCTGGGAGCCTGCAACTGAGAAGGTTCGCGAGATTTTCGAGAATGCCGGTATTGTGATCCCGACGCAGGAAGATTGGCAGGAACTGAAAAAGGCTGTCATGGAAGGCGGACTTTATAATCAGAACCTGCAAGCCGTGCCGCCAACAGGCTCGATCTCCTACATCAACCATTCGACCTCTTCGATCCATCCGATTGTTTCCAAGATCGAAATCCGTAAAGAGGGCAAGATTGGCCGCGTTTATTACCCGGCTGCTTTCATGACGAATGATAATCTCGAATATTATCAGGATGCCTATGAGATTGGCCCGGAAAAGATCATCGACACCTATGCAGCGGCAACGCAGCATGTCGATCAGGGTCTGTCGCTGACGCTTTTCTTCCGTGATACCGCCACCACGCGCGATATCAACAAGGCGCAGATTTACGCGTGGAAGAAGGGCATCAAGACGATTTATTACATCCGCCTGCGCCAGATGGCGCTCGAAGGTACGCAGGTTGAAGGCTGCGTTTCCTGCGCCCTCTAGGATCGCGGATATTCAGGCTTCGGCGGCCTGCAAATGGCGTCGTTCTGCGAGCCGGTGCTCATGTACTTTATGTACACTGCGCTCCGGTTCTCGAACCCCACCATTTTCGGCACGCCACAGCCAGAATCTCACGCCGATCCCAACCAAGGTAGAGACAAATGAACATGCAGTTCAAAAACAATAATGCGAAAAAGCCGGCGGTTGTGCGGGCCATCAACTGGAACCGCATCGAAGACGACAAAGACCTTGAAGTCTGGAACCGTCTGACCGGCAATTTCTGGCTGCCGGAAAAGGTGCCGCTTTCCAATGATATTCAATCATGGGAAACGCTGAAAGCGGAGGAAAAGCAGCTCACCATCCGCGTGTTCACAGGCCTGACGCTTCTGGATACGATCCAGAATGCTGTCGGTGCTGTGGCACTGATGGATGATGCTTCCACGCCGCATGAGGAAGCTGTTCTGTCGAACATTTCCTTTATGGAGGCGGTTCATGCACGGTCTTATTCATCGATCTTCTCGACGCTGTGCCTGACGCCTGACGTAGACGATGCCTATCGCTGGTCGGAAGAAAACGAATTCCTGCAAAGGAAGTCGCAGCTGATCCTTGAGAATTACAACGCTGAAGATCCGCTTAAGAAGAAGATTGCCAGCGTGTTTCTGGAAAGCTTCCTGTTCTATTCGGGCTTCTATCTGCCGATGTACTGGTCGAGCCGTGCCAAGCTCACCAACACCGCTGACCTCATCCGCCTGATCATCCGCGATGAAGCCGTTCATGGCTATTATATCGGCTATAAGTATCAGCGCGCGCTTGAGAAACTCGATGACGCCAAAAAGCAGGAAATCAAGGATTTTGCCTTCGATTTGTTGCTGGAGCTTTACGACAATGAAGTGCGTTATACCGAAGCGCTATATGATGGCGTTGGTCTGACCGAAGATGTCAAAAAGTTCCTGCATTATAATGCAAACAAGGCGCTGATGAACCTTGGTTACGAAGCCCTGTTTCCGGCAGAAGCCTGCAAGGTCAACCCGGCGATCCTCTCGGCGCTTTCGCCGAATGCCGACGAAAACCACGACTTCTTCTCCGGCTCGGGTTCTTCCTATGTGATCGGCAAGGCTGTTGCGACAGAAGACGATGACTGGGATTTTTGATTAAAAAAAGCGCGCTGTGAGAACAGCGCGCTTTTGTTTTGCTATTGGGACTCGTTTAGCTCTTCGGGCTCAAATCCATCGAGAACCACTTCTCAGACATTTTCGATAGTGTTCCATCTGCCCGCATTTCGCCGATGGCTTTATCGAGCTTGGCTTTTAACTCAGGCTCGTCTTGACGCAATCCGATGCAGACATTTGTTGCCTGAATGCCGCCGACCAGAAGTGGCCCGGTGATCTTAAGCGCACCATTGCTTTTTTCCGCACGGTCGCGAGCGAAAACGACATTGTCATACTGACCATCGACGCGGCCTGATTGCAGATCAAGCTTGACCTGTTCAGATCCCTTATAGGTGCGGACTTGAACGGCATCGCCGAAATTTTCTTCTACAAACTGCAGCTGACTGGTCGAAAGTGAAGCGCCGATTGTCTTGCCTTTCAGCGCTTCTTTAAGATCAGCGAGTGCTTTTTTACCTTCTTCCGTATCCGTGGAGAGGCTTTCACCTGTGTGAGGCAGGTTGGCTAATGATCCGTCAGCCGGAACCAGGAAAGTATTCGGCGTGATTACATATGGGTCAGAGAAATCGATGGCTTTGCGGCGCTCCGGGTTTGGTCCCATGGTCAGGACCACATCAAACTTGCCAGCGAGAAGCGACGGAATCTGGCTGTCCCAATCCTGCGCTACGATCTTGCAATCAAGTTCAGCCCGCTTGCAGACTTCTTTGATAACATCCAGATCAAGCCCCTGAAGCTCTCCGCCAGGGGTGGTCAGGTTGAATGGCGGAAAGGCACCTTCTACGCCAACAGTAACGGTCTTCCATTCTTTCGCGAGCACGCTTCCACTGTAAAGGACGGAGAGAGTGCATAGACTGATAGCGGCGATTTTCTTGAACATAGTTCCCTCGTTCTTATGATTGTTTCGGGGTGGAGTTTTGTCTGGTGTGAATTTCCACGCCTTTCTTCAACATCAAGTGTGTACCCACTGACGAGTGATGAAAAGCGGAATATGGTTCATGTATATGAATTTAGTTCTGAATAATGAAAATCATCATACGCTGATCAACAAGCAGAAAACCCCGACCTGAAACTCAGGTCGGGCTTTAAGTATTAGCGATAAAATTATAATATTATCAGCCGTTTAGCTTGGAATAACGCGCGATGTCCGCATGTGTTGCGAACCAGATATCCTTATGTTGCCGAATGTGGCCGATCAGTTCCTTCAAGATCCAAATGCGAGACCGATGGCCGATGATATCCGGATGCATCGTCAGCTGGAAAATCCCCCCTTCTTCATAAGCGGCATCAAACTCGCGAATGAAAATCTGGAGAATATCGTGCGGCGCAATCTGCGGGCGCAAACCGCCCCAACGATCCATGACGAGATAGGCCGCATCATCACGAATCCATTCGACTGGCAGTTCGGTCACACCGGTCGGCTCGCCATTAAGCAAAAGCTCATAACAATCGACGTCTGCCATCAGCGAAGAATCGTAAAGCAGGCCCATTTCTGCGGTAATTTGAAGAGTATTGTCACTGAAATCCCACGATGGCGTCCGGATGCCCACGGGTCTAATACCGGTGACCGTCTCCAGCGCATCAGCAGAACGATGTTGAAGATCGCGCTCGGTATCGCCATCAAGCAAAGTATTGCGCTCATGAATCCAGCCATGAAGGGCGATTTCATGCCCCTCATCAATTAAAGCGCGCTGCTCGTCAGGATAATGAATCGCCGAAACTGCAGGCACAAAGAATGTTGCCGGGATGCTGTTGTTCCGCAGCAATTCACGAATGCGCGGAATGCCTTGCCTCGGACCGAATTGTCCTTGTGAAAGAGCAGAAATCGATTTGCCGCCATCACGCAATTCGAATGTGTCGTGGTCGGAGTCGAACGACAGTCCAACTGCACATTTTGCACCATTTGCCCAAGCCGATGGCTTGAAGCTGCGGCCAGCGCGCGCACGGTTCATGATGGTTTGCAGCCGCTCTTCTGGCCACGTCCATGTTGGAACGGGTGTATCAGTCGTCATGTTGTTGGTCCTCCACTAACCGATAAGGTCTGGCCTGTGATCCAGCTTGCATAGGGCGAAGCGAGAAAGAGCACTGCATTGGAAATATCTTCCGGTAGTCCGATACGACGCAGCGGAATTTCATTGATCATCGCAGCCTGACCATCGTCGCCATAAGACGCCCACTGACGCTCATAGTCGGGGCTTGTTCGCAGGAAGCCGGGAGCTACGGCATTGACGTTGATCCCGAATGGGCCGAGTTCATGGCCAAGCTGGCGTGCGAGACTGATAAGGGCGGCTTTTGCGCTGGCATAGGCTTGGATACCGGTCAGGCTAACGCCAAGCCCCGCACCGCTTGAAATGAATACCATCTTGCCCGCGCCACGGTTTTTCATAGCGGGAACGACGGCTTTGCCGACAAGAAATGCGCCACGCACATTAATGTCGTAGATACGATCCCAGTCGGCAGCCGGGACTTCTTCAAGGGGACGCTTTTTCTGCCCAAGAACCCCACCTGCCACATGCACGAAAATATCAAAGCCACCGTCTTTGTCAGCGTCCGCAATCAATTCTGCAATCGCGGCTTCATCGGTTACGTCAAGATGGGCAGCACGGATTGACCCGCCGCGTGCCGGACAAGCTTCATTAACGAGTTTCGTCAGTTCATCATCAAGAACATCCGTTGCAGTAACCGATGCGCCATCTGCGGCGAACGCCTCACATATAGCACGACCAATTCCCCTCGCGGCCCCAGTGACCAGGACTCTTTTCTCTTTGAAATGTATATCCATTTTACTGCTTGTCTGTTGTGGATGGTTTATGTCCGAGGCGAGCGCTCAGCTCGGCGGCGTGTTTGATCACGGCGTCGATCATACGTTGCCGGCAAGCAGTGAAGCGCGATGAAATCGTTGCCATATTCAGCGTGGCAATCACCTCTCCGCTGGCATCAAAAACCGGTGCAGCAACGCCTGAGCCGCCGATGACAGCTTCTTCGTCACAAATTGCGTAGCCGTTTTCTCGGGCGGCATCGATAATGCGGCGGATCTGTACGCGGTCTATTACTGTCTTGTCGGTGAGCGGTATGATGCGTTCTTTGGCGAGATAGCTTGCTGTCTTTTCAGGCTGCCAATGCGCAAGAAGGATGCGGCCCATAGCAGTGCAGTAAGCGGGGTCCGAGCCTGTGAGATCAGAATCGAAGCGCACCACCTGATGGCTCGCACTCTTGGCCAGAAGCTTGACGCGGCCATCCTTGCGTCGCGCGCCGAGAAATACGGTCTCGCCTTCGTTGTCGCGCATGGCATCCATGATCGGCTGTGCTGTTGCTATCAGATAGGCGTCGCTACCACTGCACCAGCCGGGGCCGTTCCGGAAAGCATCATGAATTTTATAGGACTCGGTGTCGTCGCGGACCACGTAGGCACGCGCAACTAAGGTCGCGAGCAGATTGAAGGTGCTGCTCTTTGGATAGCCCAGTTCGGCAACAATCGCCTTCAATGTTACCGGTTTGTGAGCGCGAGCAAGGAATTCGAGAATTTCAAGAACCCTGACTGCCGATTTAACTTCGCCGTTGTTTTCAATGTTCATATATGTGAACCAAATTCCTGTTGTGGAATAATGTGGCAGACATACGATCACAAGGCAACACAAAAGGAGCACGTTTTGAAATGAAGACTGAAAACAAAGTTGCCATCGTCACGGGCGGCGCGCGAGGCATCGGCAAGGCATGTGCTCTTGATCTGGCGCGAGCTGGTTATCATGTGACGCTGGTCGATCTGCTCGAGGCGGAGCTCGCTGATACGGCAGCCGAGATCGAAGCTCTGGGCGTGCGTGCCCTTCAATGTGTTGCTGATGTCTCTAGCCATAAGCGGGCAGGTGAGATTGTCGCCCAGACAATTGAAACCTTCGGGCGCGTCGACTTCCTGCTCAACAATGCCGGGCGTTCCGCTCCTGTCGGCATTCTTGATATTACAGAAGACGAGTTCGACCGTGCAATCGCGATCAATCTGAAAAGCTGCTTCAATTATATTCAGCATACTGCACCACATATGCCGAAGCAGGGCGGCGGCCGGATTGTTTCAATGTCGTCGCTCAACGCCTATTCGGGCGGTGTGACGGCAGCGGTTAGCAAGTTCGCTTATGCGGCAGCAAAAGCCGGTATCCTTGGCATGACTCGTTCGCTTGCCAAGGAACTGGGGCCAAACATTGCGGTCAACGCCATCTGTCCTGGCGTCATTCGTACGGAGATCGACACAAATGTCACCGAACGCGCAGATGAAGTTATCAAGGGAATTGCATTGGGACGGCTAGGTTGTGCCGACGATGTGGCGCGCTTGGTAACTTTCCTTGCGACATCGGAGCCCTGCTTTATTACGGGGCAGGCTTTCACAGTCGATGGCTTTCAATTCAATGTTTGACGCTCCGTGCAAGAGACATGGATGAAGATGAGCTTAAAAGCTTATAACGCAGTCCGAGGCTGCATCGGCCTTAACCGATGCAGCCTCCGCTGCCGCGTGAGTAGCCTTCGTCTTCCGGAGCGTGTCGCCACCTATCCGCATAATGGCTTATCAAACCGGAAACTCTTGCTGGCCATAATGTCACTTCTGATATGTCTTTTGAGCAATTTCACTTATATCTGTTGCCACAAGTTTAGAGTACCTCTAGGTACCGCTCGGGAGGAGCGTTCTCTTCTGTGGCAGCAGTCAGATCGAACTGTTTCAGCCATAAAAGCCGATAAAACAGAAGCCGAAATTTTGGTCTTCTCGATTGTCCTAGACCTGCTTCTTCCGACTGAAATGTTGAAAATTGAGCCGAGAGCGTGGACCTCAAGTTGAAGAACCATCACGACATCTGGGATATTGTCGACGCAAAGAGCGCCGCCTATTTCGAACTGAGCGATACGGTTTGGGATAACCCGGAAACTAATTACGAAGAATACAAGTCGAGTGACGCTCATGCGGCTCAGCTGGAGGCCGAAGGCTTCCGCGTGCAGCGTGGTATTGCAGGCCTGCCAACCGCTGTGATGGGCGAGGCGGGTGAAGAAGGTCCGGTCATCGCCATTCTGGGCGAGTTCGATGCACTTCCAGGCTTGAGCCAGCTCGCCGGTATAGCGGAAGAGCAGCCGATTGAAGCGGGCGGCAACGGACATGGCTGTGGCCATAACCTGCTTGGTTCCGGTTCACTTCTGGCTGCAGCCGCAGTGAAGGAATATCTCGAGGCAAACGGCATCAAAGGACGTGTACGCTATTATGGCTGCCCTGCCGAAGAGGGCGGATCAGCCAAGGGCTTTATGGTGCGTGAAGGCTTGTTCGACGATGTCGATATTGCGTTCTGCTGGCACCCGGCGCCTTTTGCGGGCGTAAACGATCCGGTTTCACTGGCTTGCAACGAAATCAATTTCAACTTCACCGGCCGTGCAGCCCATGCAGCATCCGCTCCGCATCTCGGACGCAGCGCGCTTGATGCCGTTGAGCTGATGAATGTCGGCGTGAATTATATGCGCGAGCATATGCAGTCATCAGCACGTATTCACTATGCAGTCACTGATACAGGTGGTTTTGCCCCTAATGTTGTGCAGGCAAAAGCAAGCGTGCGCTACCTGATACGAGCGCTCGATTTGCCGCAAATGCAGGTTCTGCTGGAACGCGTCAAAAAGATCGCCGATGGTGCGGCTTTGATGACCGAAACAACGGTGAAGAGCGACATCGTCAGCGGTGATGCCAATCTTATTGGCAATCCGGCGCTGGAACAGCTGATGCAGCGTGAGCTTGATCGCCTTGGCCCGCCGGTTTTTGATGAACAGGATCGCGAAACCGCAAAGCGTTTTCAGGCAACACTGACCAAAGAAGATATCTCCGATGCGTTCCGCCGCTTCGGTGTTCAACCAAACGCTGAAATTGCGCTTTGCGAAGGCATCTATGAGCCTTATAAGGGCGATAACTCGCTTGTTGGCTCCACGGATGTTGGCAGCGTAAGCTGGGTTGTTCCAACTGTGCAGATGCGCGGTGCAACTTGCGCAATCGGCACGCCGCTTCATTCATGGCAGATGGTTGCGCAGGGTAAGTTGCCTGCAGCGCATAAAGGCATGGCCCATGCGGCGAAGATTATGGGAAGTACGGCTATAGAGCTGTTCCGCAACCCGGAGCAGATTGTTAAAGCCAAAGAAGATCATGAGAAGAAGCTCAATGGGGCGGTTTTTGTGAATCCGATCCCGGATAGTGTTCAACCAGCTTTGCCTGCGTCTGATAAGTGAAGCGGTAAGCCTGAAGCACGATGCTTAGATTCAATAGTCTAGATCGACCTTTGTACGTCCAGTTGGGCGTATGGCGCTCTAAAGAAATACCCGGAAAGCAATATGACGTTGATTTCGCAATCCCCCACATGGCCTGATGCATCATGAAGGCGTTTCTCGATATTCTGAGCTTCGGGCCTGACGGCTGGGGCTATGTGCTGGTAATGGCTGCATTGGTGAGCGTTTCGCTCGCTGTGCTCGGCTTTCTTCTTGGCGCAATCATTGGCGTGTTTGCTGCCTGGGCAAAAATTTCCGGCGGTCTTGCGCTGCGCGGAATTGCCGATGGTTACACGACCATCATTCGCGGCATTCCCGACCTTCTGGTGATCTATCTGTTCTATTTCGGCGGCAGCGCTGCGGTAACGGCGATCGGTCGCTTCTTTGGTGCAGAGGGCTTTATCGGCTTTCCGGCATTCCTCGCTGGCGTGCTCGCAATAGGCATTTCCTGCGGAGCGCATCACACGGAAGTTCTCCGCGGTGCATTCCGTGCGGTATCCAAGGGTGAGCTCGAAGCAGCCTCCGCCTGCGGCATGGGACAGACGCTCAAGTTCCGTCGCATCATTGCGCCGCTGGCACTGCGCCATGCGTTGCCGGGCCTTGGCAATGTCTGGCAGGTAGCACTTAAAGAATCCGCTCTGATCTCTGTTGTGGGCGTTGTCGACATTCTGCGTCAGGCACAGATCGGCGCTGGCTCGACTGGCCTGCCGTTCAACTTCTTCCTCATTGCCGGTGCGCTGTACCTGCTGATCTCGTCGGTTTCCGGCACCATACTGCAAGCAGCTGAACGCCACTTCTCGCGTGGCGTCCGGAGGGCAAAATGAACCTTCAATTCTACTCTGAAGCCTTCTTTCAGATGATGAGCGGCGTGCCGCTGACCCTTCAGCTTGCTGCAAGCTCGATTGTCTTTGGCGCGATTCTGGCCCTGCTTTTTGCCATGATGCGCCTGTCAGGTGTCGCTGTTCTTGATTGGATTGCCCGGCTTTACGTTTTCGTATTTCGCGGCACGCCGCTTCTGGTGCAAATCTTCATTATCTATTACGGCCTGAGCCAGTTTCCGGTCATCCGCTACTCGTTTCTGTGGCCAATCCTGCGTGAACCGTACTGGTGCGCGATCATTGCTCTGACTTTGAACAACGCAGCCTATGCCAGTGAAATCATCCGTGGCGGCCTTCTGTCGGTGCCAAGTGGGCAGATTGAAGCTGCAAAGGCTTGCGGCATGTCACGCTTCACCTGCTTCCGCCGTGTTGTCATGCCGCTGGCAATCCGCCAGGCACTGCCCGGCTATGGCAATGAAATGATCTCTATGGTCAAGGCGACGTCGCTGGCCTCCATCATCACTTTGATGGAAGTGACAGGCATCGCCGCCAAGCTGATCGCTGAATCCTATCGCGCAATTGAAGTGTTCGTCATTGCGGGCGCTATCTATCTTGCCATCAACTTCGTTCTGACACGCGTGCTCATGTTTGCTGAATACAAGCTTACGCCTTATCTGCGCCAGCCCGTCGTCAAGATCACCACCGAAGGAAAAACATCGTGAGTAAAGTTGTGTCACAAACGGCCCCGGTGGCGTTGAAAGTTGAAAACCTGCGCAAGAGCTTTGGCGCCAATGAAGTGCTCAAGGGCATCTCGATGGAAGCGCGCGAAGGCGAAGTGATTTCGATCCTCGGCTCTTCCGGTTCCGGCAAGTCAACCTTCCTGCGCTGCATCAATCTGCTGGAAATCCCCACCTCGGGTACGGTGACTGTTTCCGGTGAGACCATTCGCATGGCGAAGAACTCGAAGGGCGAAGCCTATCCGGCGGACAAGAAGCAGGTCTCGCGCATCCGCTCCGAGCTTGGCATGGTTTTCCAGAGCTTCAATCTCTGGTCTCACAAGACCATTCTCGAGAACATCATTGAAGCGCCGATCTATGTTCAGGGCCGTTCTCGCGCTGAATGTGTGGAAGAGGCAGAAGCACTGCTCGCCAAGGTCGGCATCGCCGACAAGCGCGACTTCTATCCGGCACATTTGTCTGGTGGCCAGCAGCAGCGTGCAGCTATTGCGCGTGCGCTCGCCATGAAGCCAAAGGTCATGCTGTTCGACGAGCCGACATCAGCGCTCGATCCAGAACTGGTTGGCGAAGTGCTGCGCGTTATGCGCGGTCTGGCTGAAGAAGGCCGCACCATGCTGGTTGTCACGCACGAAATGGGTTTTGCCCGCGATGTATCCAATCGCGTGGTCTTCGTTCACCAGGGCCTGGTCGAAGAAGATGGTGCGCCTGAAGAGGTGTTCGGAAATTCCAAATCTGAGCGTTTCCGCAAGTTTATCAGCCACGAAAATGCAGCCTGATTATTTCAAACAACGCTGATTTATGCCAAAAGGCACGTCAGCAAATAACTGCGTAAGGTTAAGTCAAATGAAGACCACAGGATTGTTCAAAGCCCTGTTCGTTTCGGCACTGGTTCTCACAACCGCTTCTGCACATGCAGAAGGGAAAAAGTGGGACAAGATCACGATCGCTACGGAAGGCGCTTTCCGTCCGTATAACTTCACCAAGCCAGATGGCACGCTGGATGGTTACGAAGTTGATCTCTACAAGGATCTCTGCGCACGCATGAAGGTTGAATGCACGATGGTTGCGCAGCCTTTTGATGGCATCATTCCAGCACTCAATGCTGGCAAGTTCGACGCCATCATGGCTGGCCTGACCGCTACGCCAAAGCGCGAAGAAACCATCGACTTCACCGTTTCCTACGGCCTGACACCGCAGACCTTCGCAACGCTGAAGGACAGCCCGTTTGCCAAGCTGCCACACACTGGCGAAACGCTTTATCTCGCCAAGGATGAAGAAGCGAACCAGAAGGCAATTGACGAGATCGCTGCTGAAATCAAGGGTCGCACCGTCGGCGTTCAGACCGCTTCGCTTGGCCTCTCGCTGCTCGACAAGTACTTCAAGGATTCAACCGATATCCGTGAATACAAGACCACTGATCAGCATGACCTCGACCTCAAGTCGGGCCGCGTCGATTTGGTTGTTGCCTCGCTGGCTTACCTCTCCGATGCAGCCAAGAAGCCGGGCAATGAAGACATCGTCATGACCGGTCCTTACTTCAAGGGTGGCATTCTAGGTCGCGGCGTTGCAGTTGGTATCCGCAAGAATGAGCCTGAACTGCAGAAGATGTTCAATGAAGCCATTGAAGCAGCCAAGGCTGACGGTACGATCAAGAAGCTTTCTGAAAAGTGGTTCGGCTTCGACGTAACCCCATAATCGGGACGATTAGTCCGATTGAAACGCCGCCCCACCGGGCGGCGTTTTTTATGGCGGATAGCCTTTGTGTGCGGCAAGCTTTTGAATTGATTTTATGTATTATCCAACGCACAACCATTTCATACGGTTCTGCATGCCTTCGGGTGTTGAGTGAAGAAAGAAGCTGCCGCGTTGACAGACGACATTGCCCATACTGAGCTGATTGCCGTTTTAACTGCCGTTACGGGTGAGCAGCCACGCGTTATGACAGTGCGCCAAGGGCAGGCTTTGCCATCCGGGCCATTTGAGACCGAGCATCGTTCGCTGCAATCGGGCCTGCGCGCCTGGGTGCAGGCCGAAACCGCTCATCCTGTTGGCTATCTTGAGCAGCTCTATACTTTTGCCGATCGTGACCGTCACAAGCTCGGCGAGCGGACAATTTCAATCAGCTATCTCGGGTTGGTGCGTGAAGGCGATGCGGCGTCCGGTCAGGCCAGTTGGCGTGGCTGGTATGACTATCTGCCATGGGAAGATCATAGGCAGGGTGTGCCTGAGATTGTCGGGCACCTGAGCAATGGTCTTCGTGTCTGGGCGCATCAGGCCGTTTCTGCGGAACTGACAGCACAGCGCCTGCGGCGCATAGGTTTTTCTTTCGGGCTGAATGGTGAGCGCTGGAACGAAGATCTGGTGCTTCAGCGCTATGAGCTTCTCTATGAGGCGGGCCTCGTCAGTGAAGCCGGAAAAGGCGATGAGGAGAACGGCAGGCATATGTTTGCCGATCACAGGCGGATTCTTGCAACCGCCATCGCGCGGTTGCGTGCGAAGATCAAATATCGCCCTGTCGTATTCGAACTGATGCCCGACAGTTTCACACTTTTGCAGCTTCAACGCACCGTCGAAGCTCTGGCCGGATTGCGGCTGCATAAGCAGAATTTCCGCCGCCTGATCGAACAGCAGGACCTTGTTGAAGAGACTGGCGAAAGCGATAGCGAAACCGGTGGTCGCCCGGCCAAGCTCTTCCGTTTCCGCTATTCGATTGTCGAAGAACGCGCACTTTCCGAGCGCCATGTTGCAGGAATAAAGCTCCCTCTCTCTCGCGATTGACAATATACTCGAATCGAGTATAACTTCACACCTAAGAAATACTCATAATGAGTATAAAGGATTTGTCCGCTACAGCGGAATTGGTAGCATTTCCAGCAAAAGTGCGAAGCGGTTTTGCATCGGATAATGCGTAAAAACAAACAGTTACAGAGGTTCCAACGATTCATTCTTAAATGGAACCGCTGTATGCGCTGCTCGGGAGGCTGCCATGAATGAGTTTGTTTCTGTTTCAAAGCTTTATGATCGCGTGGCGTCTGTCCTGCCTCGGGTTGAGTGGATGCGCTTTGAAGACGATGTTGCGGCCATTCTTGAACTCAAGCGCCAACGCAATGCAGTTATTCTCGCGCATAATTATCAGACACCCGAAATCTTCCATTGCGTGGCGGATATTGTCGGCGACAGTCTCGCACTTGCGCGTAAGGCGATTGATGTCGAAGCCGATGTGATTGTGCTGGCGGGCGTGCATTTCATGGCGGAGACCGCCAAGCTGCTCAATCCCAAAAAGACTGTCCTGATCCCTGATATGAGCGCTGGCTGCTCACTTGCGGATTCGATTACGCCGCAGGATGTAGCGCTTTTGCGTGAGGCGCATCCGGGCGTGCCGATCATCACCTATGTCAACACATCGGCTGCTGTGAAGGCTGCGTCCGATATTTGCTGCACGTCGGGGAATGCGAAAAAGGTCGTCGAGTCGCTTGGCGTGCCGCGCGTGCTGATGATCCCTGATGAATATCTTGCACAGAACATTGCGCGGGAAACCGATGTCGAAATTTTAGCCTGGCATGGTCATTGTGAAGTGCATGAACGCTTCACGCCGGACGACATTCGCGAACTGCGCGAAAGCCATCCCGGCGTCATGGTGTTGGCACACCCAGAATGTCCGCCTGAAGTGGTGGAGGCGGCCGATTTTGCCGGTTCGACGGCTGTGATGTCGGACTTCGTCGGTGAAAAGAAGCCGCAACGCGTGGTGCTTCTGACCGAATGCTCAATGAGTGACAATGTGGCTGTCGATCATCCCGATGTTGAATTCATCCGGCCCTGCAATCTCTGTCCTCATATGAAGCGGATCACGCTTGGCAATATTCGTGATGCGTTGGAAAACAACAGGCATGAAGTCACCGTTGACCCGGCGATTGCTGAACCTGCACGCCGTGCTGTCGAGCGGATGCTTGCGGTATGACGACGGCCCCTGTCATCGTTATAGGCAGCGGCCTTGCAGGCTTGATGAGTGCACTTTCAGTTGCCTCCCATCCCGTCTTGCTGGTGACTGCCGGAACCCTTGGCCTGGCGGGCTCCAGCCCGTTGGCACAAGGTGGTATTGCCGCAGCTCTTGGTATCGATGATAGCGCAGCTTTGCATATTGCGGATACGCTGGCGGCAGGTGACGGTCTTTGCGATCCGACGGTAACAGCGCATATTATCGAGGCCGCTCCTCAAGCGATTGCAACGCTTGAAGAATATGGGGTGCGCTTTGATCGCAAACCGGATGGCACCTATTCTCTGGGGCTTGAGGCCGCCCATGCCCGGCATCGCATAGCCCATGTTGACGGGGATGCGACAGGTGCAGGTATCATGCGCGCACTTATCGCCAGAGTTCTCGCCACGCCATCGATCACGGTGCGAGAGAATACAAAAGCGCTGCGTCTTATCACGCATGAAAAACGGGTTTGCGGGGTGGAGCTCGAAGGCGTCGGGCCAGTCGCAGGCTGTGCTATCGTCCTGGCCACAGGTGGAACGGGCGGCTTGTATGTGGCGACGACCACGCCGCCTGGAAATCTTGGTCAGGGAGTGGCGCTGGCCGGTCGTGCGGGTGCCGTTCTAGCAGATATGGAATTTGTGCAGTTTCACCCGACCGCTCTGGCCGTTTCAGCGCAGCGATTGCCGCTGATCAGCGAGGCTGTACGCGGCGAGGGGGCAATCCTTGTCGATGATCGCGGTGAGCGTTTCATGCAGCATGTCCATGGACAGGAGCTTGCTCCACGCGATGTTGTTGCGCGTGCGATTGGAGAGCAGGTTGCACATGGTCGGAACGTTTTCCTTGATGCACGGGTTTGTCTCGGCAAGCGTTTTGCAACGCGGTTTCCGGCTATTGAAGCACTTCTGAAGCGGTATGGTATCGATCCATCCAGCGATCTGATCCCGGTGATGCCTACCACCCATTATCATATGGGCGGGGTGGCGACTGATTGTGATGGTCGCACCAGCCTGCAGGGATTGTGGGCTGTGGGTGAAGCCGCCTGTACCGGACTTCATGGGGCAAACCGTCTGGCAAGCAATTCGCTTCTTGAAGCGGCTGTCATGGGTTTGCGGGCAGGCCGTGCCATCGCACACGAGCCGAAGGTGTCAGTACCATTGCTTGCAGCCACCAATGCACCGCTATCAAGCGATGCCTCCGCCATTCGCCCAATTGTCTCACGCTCACTTGGTCTGCTGCGCAATGAACACGAACTGCGGGCTGCAATTGCTGCGCTGCTTCCGCTTGTGAAAACCAATGATGCGGCAGCTGCGGCACTTGTCATGAGTGTTGCTGCATTCGAGCGGCAGGAGTCTCGCGGTAGCCACGCACGCACGGATTATCGCAGCAAAAATGAGCAGGCTCAGCGCAGCTTCTACACCTTTGAACAGGCTTTTGCACTCGCACGCGAAATTGCCATAGATCAACCTTTGTCGAGGATCGCATGATGGACCTCCCGCGCCTTTCCCCCTTGCTTGTCGAACCGCTAGTACGTGCGACCCTTCTAGAAGATCTGGGATTGGCAGGCGATATCACTAGCAATGCAGTTGTACCTGCTGATCATCGCTCTACAATGGTTTTCAGCCTGCGGCAGCCGGGCGTGATCTCTGGCTTGGACGTAGCGGAAACTGCATTCCGGCTGGTTGATCCCGCGATTGTCTTTGATCGGTTGAGCAGCGATGGTATTTCGCATCAGCCCGGTACGGAAATCGCTCGCGTATCGGGTTCGTCACGCAGTATCCTTGCGGCCGAACGCACGGCGCTCAATTTTCTGGGGCACCTTTCAGGCGTATCCACAGCAACAGCCAATCTGATCAAGGCTGTTGCGGGGACGAAAGCTGCAATCGTCTGCACGCGCAAGACCATGCCGGGGCTGCGTGCTTTCCAAAAGTATGCCGTGCGGGCAGGCGGTGGCATGAACCACCGCTTTGCGCTTTATGATGCCGTGCTCATCAAGGATAATCATATTGCAGTTGCGGGTGGTGTGAGCGAAGCAATCTCCCGCGCCAAGGCCAATGCAGGCCATATGGTCAAGATTGAAGTGGAAGTCGACACACTGGAGCAGTTGCTTGAAGCGATGGCGATCGGTGTTGATGCGGTATTGCTCGACAATATGTCACCCGCGCAATTGCGCGAGGCAGTTGGCATTATCGATGGCCGGGCGATTGCCGAGGCTTCAGGTGGGATTACGCCTGAAACCGTTGCAGCCGTTGCAGCAAGCGGTGTCGATCTGATCTCAATAGGCTGGACGACGCATAGCGCGCCCAACCTTGATATTGGTCTTGATTTCAGCTTCGCGTGAGCGGCAAGGCCTATTCGCTTAAGTGATGGGCAAATGTGTCGCCGGAATAGTCGATGCGCAGAAGGCCCACTTCACTCAACCTTGGCATCAGCTCGTCAAGTGCGAGATGCATGGATGACGTTGAACCGCCGGGTGCGGTGATGAAACCATCGATAGCACTGGCATCAGACCATTGTTGGATTGCGTTGGCAGCGTCGTCGACCGTGCCGATGATCTGCCAATGGGCAGCACTGATCACTTCCGGCCTGCGTAGCAGGTCTTCAAGGCTGAGCGTCTCTTTCTGCAAAAGGCGCTGCAGCAATCCTGCATGGGTTTTACTGCGTACTTTTTCTGGTGGCGGAGGCAGGTCCGAGGGGCGGATCAGGCGATCTTCGGGCCAGTCGGTAAGATCAAGGCCGGTCATATCCCGAATATAGGCAATCTTGCGCGTGCGGTCGCCGCGCGCGTGAGTATAGGAAAAAAGCTCTTCCGCCTCTTTGCGCGTTGGTGCGAGATAGAGGCTGAGGCCCGGAAGCAGACGCACATCGTCGGCATTCCGACCGTGAGATTGTGCCAGAGAACGCAGATCATTGCGCAGATTAATCGCCGCATCGATGTCGGGCGTTGCCGAGAAAATCGCATCGGCGACTGACGCTGCAAAATTGCGCCCGGCTGGTGAAGCACCCGCCTGAACGAGCGGGATCGGAACATTCTCCAGTGAAGGAATATTGAGCGGGCCTTTGACTTTAAACGAAGCGCCCTCATGATTGATTGGTTGGATACGTGCTGGGTCGGCATAGTTACCGCTGGCCCGGTCACGCTTGAGAGCAGAGCCGGGGAAGCTTTGCCAGAGCGCTTGCACGACATCGGTAAACTCTGCTGCCCGTGCATAGCGTTCGTCAGATGTCGGCATTTCATCGAGACCAAAATTCACATTGCCATCAAGGGCGGTAACGATGTTCCATCCCGCACGCCCGTTGCTTAAGTGATGCAATGACAGAACCTGCCGTGCGACCGCATAGGGCGGCATGAAAGTGGTTGAAATCGTGGTAAGCAGACCGATTTTTGACGTTTCGCGCGCAAGCGTTGCCATCAGTAAAGTGGCATCCAGACTGGCAAACCCGGGCGAGGTTTCCATGATCTGGCTGTTGAGAAACAGATTGTCGGGACGAAACACGAAGTCGAGTTTTGCAGCCTCCGCGCGCCGCGCGATGTCGACATAAAAGTCTGAGCCGAAGACACCTTCAATATCGCTATTGTCGTGGCGCCAGCCATCATTGCTAAGCCAGGTGGGAGCGAGCGACATGCCGATGTGGAGCGTTTTGCGAGGTGTCATGACAAAATCCGGTCAGTTTTTCAGCAGAAAACCGCGAGCCGAAAGCTCGCGGTTTGATTGATTGATTGATGCAAGTGGTCAGAAGCTGCCCTTGATGCCGATGCCGAAAGTGCGTGGCATTGTCATGCTGGCCTGTGTCGTTGCTCCGCTTAGACCGCGCGTTGCTTGCTTGGATGTTGGTACACGTTCGTTGAAGATATTCTTCACAAATCCGTAGAGCTGGAATTTTTCGTTAAAGTCGTAACTCACGCGTGCGTTGGCGATTGTGTAAGCATCAATCCAATAGGACGGGGTGTTCGCGACATCGGAATAGTAGCTGTCTATGTAGCGCACATCACCGGAAACATTGAGTTTTTCGGTTACATTCCAACTTGCGCCGAAGTTCAGCATATAGCCCGGCGATTTGGCGAACTCGTTATCTGCATAATCAGGGTTGCTCGAAATCTCATCGATTTTCGTGCGCATGATGCCAGCCCCTGCCTTGAGGGTCAGATTATCGAGGATCTGATAATCGGCGCCGAGTTCAAGCCCATAGGCATGTGCCTTTTCCGCGTTGATCGTATATGACTGTGTGATGCCGGGAGAAATGACAACCGGAATATTATACTGGGCATTCTTGAAGTCCATGTAGAATACGTTGCCGTTTATAACGAGCTTGTTGTCCAGGAACTCCGCGCGGGTGAACAATTCATAGTTCCACAGAGTTTCCTCATCGAACTTGTTCCATTTGCTCGTCGCAGGGTTGGCTGTGTTCATATAAAGCGAAACACCGCCGGGATTATAACCGCGACTGATAAGACCACCGACTGTAAGGTCAGGGGTGATAGCATAGGCCAGCGATACTTTAGGCAAGAAAGCCGAGAAGGATTCATCGAAATTAATCGCGTCGAGCGCATAGACCGAGACGCCATCGCGTTGAATTTTGTCGTGCTGGAAGCGTGCGCCTCCAGTCAAGGTCCATTGTTCATTCATACGCCAGCTTAGCTCACCAAACAGGCCAACATTCGTTTTCTTATCGTCAAACGTCGAGATATAGTTGTTGACGGCGACCTTATTGACCGCGTTCACCATATCGAGTAGCTCGTCGGTCTTCGTATGGGCGAAATAAACACCGGCGACACCGCTTAGGACATCCTCCTGATCTCCAAAAGTGAGGCGTGTTTCATTCGAAATATTGGTTTGGTCAATATTGGCATCACCATTATGCGCGATACCTACTCTGCGCTCGACCGATGAATCTGAGAATTGTGTCTGGTTGTGGAGTTTGAAGCCGTTATCAAATTCGTAGCTGACATCCAGGATGCCGGTATTGGTACGCTGATCCCACGACGGCAAGGTGGCGCCACTGTAATCGAGATCATAGTAAAACGGCGTGGCCGCTTCATAGGTTGGGCGATTGCTCTTGTTGAAAGAGTAGGTGAGCTTTGCCTCAAGGCCGGGGATTTCCGCAGGCTGCCAGAGCAGCTTCGAACGAATGTTCAGCGACTGGAAATCCTGATCGGTGCCGGAAGAGTAAAAACCCGGATTGACATAATCGATGAAGGTGTCACGACCCGAATAATCAATTGCCAGACGGCCAGCGAGCTCATCCTTGTAGAGCGGGCTATTCAGCATGATAGAAGTGCGCTTGGATTTATAGCTGCCGATCTCGACCTGATATGCGCCTTCCTGCTCAAAAGTCGGGTCTTTGGTATTGACCACGATTGCACCGGCAATCGCATTCGCGCCCTGCGATGTGGTCTGCGGCCCGCGGAAAACCTCGATGCTGTCGAGATCCCAGATCGAGGTGGAGCCAAAGATGAACTCGTTATAGTTCAAGTAATGACCATCAAGATTGATCGTTGCGCGGGGGACGGTGCCCGAGAAGAAGGCCGTCGCACCATTGTTTGGTCCCTGCGTGTCCTGACCACGAATGACCGGTGCGCCAACAGTGTCGGTATAAACAACATTGGGTGTTCCGCGAACCGCTTCCGATACGGAAGTGTCGCCAGTTTTTTCCTTGTCGATTTCCTTTGCCGTAATCACGGTCACGGATGAGGCGGTGTTCTTGATATCACGCGCAACTTTTTCGCCGGTGATGACGAGTGTGTCGAGCACCAGTCCTTTGGAGCTTCCTGATGCGTCCGCATCTTGCGCGAAGGCCGATGAGCTTGAAATCGCTGCCAGCGTCAATGCGCTGACGCCGTAGAAAAAGCTGCGGGAGGAGCGGGTAATCATAAGTCGCCTCAAAACATGAGTGTGTAAGTCATGTTCTGTTATGCTGACTAAAGAGATTCCGCAATAAGGAATGCATACCGCAATACAGTATGAATGCAAGCTTGTTGAGTATGTTGCCAAATCGCAACATGTTCTGGGGTGGGATGGCCTGCGCGGTATCGTGCGACGAGGACTTTGTCGGCTTAGCTATCTGGAAAGGCATGACTTTACTTACCCATCGGGCTAAAGAAAGGGGTGAATCTATGGGAGGCATGACAATTGGAAGATCAGGATCAATCCGTGAGTGAGGAGACGGAAGTCGTTAGCGACAAACGTTCCGGGACGATTCAGTCTGTTTCAATTGCTGCCCGATTTCTGAAAATTCTTGCCAACGCCGAGAATGAGCTGCCTTTGGGGGAGGTCGCAAAACGAGCTGGAACCGGCGGCTCGACAGCGCATCGCTATTTGCAAAGCCTTGTAAAAGAGGGGCTTGCCAAGCAGGATCCGGTCAGTGGCTTTTATGATCTTGGTCCAACGGCACTGAGCATTGGCATCGGCGCGCTTCGGCGGGTCGATGCGGTGGAAATTGCTGCACAACACATGAAAGCTCTATCGCAAAGTCATGCGATGAGTGGGGGGGTGGCGATCTGGACTGACCGAGGGCCAACGCTGGTTCGCTGGTATCGCAGCGCCTATTTTTCCGTGAACCCGCTGGCGCTTGGAGATACCTTGCCGATCGACAATACAGCCTGCGGCCATATTTTTCAGTCCTATCTTCCAAAGGCCACGGTCGATGCAGTGCGCAAGGTGCAGCCCGCGCATTTTCGCGGAACTCCGCCGTCCAAAGCCTTGCTTGAAAAGGTGCGTGAAGACCGCTGGTCCGAGATGACCAGCCATCTTTTGTCGAATGTAACGGGTCAGGCTTCGCCTGTGCTCGATGCCCAGGGAGAGATTGTCTGTGTGATGACTACGGTTGCTGATCTCGGCCAGTTGCGCACGGATGAGGAGCGCCGTGCGCTTTTCCATGAAGCTTGCATCGTCAATGAATCGACAGGTGGCCTTATCGTCGATACCAAACTGGAAATGCCGAACAGCTAGAGCGCATCCCGAAAACCGGGTCCGGTTTTCAGAGTGGAGTATGTGCTATTCCGCTGGCTCTATATGGGCGGTGCTGCTTTTCGGAACGATCAGCGGCGTCCCCGAAACCGGGTCCGGAATGATGATCGAAGACAGCCCGAATGCGTCTTTAACCAGTTGTTCGGTGACGATTTCAGAAGGCTTGCCCTGCGCTATAATCGCACCTTCCCGCATGGCAATCAGGTGGGTCGCATAACGACAGGCGTGGTTCAGTTCATGGAGTACGGCGACGACTGTTCGCCCTTGTCTATTAAGCTGCGCAAGCAGATCAAGCAGCTCAATCTGGTGTGCGATGTCGAGATAGGTTGTTGGCTCATCCAGAAGCAGGATTGGTGTTTCCTGTGCCAGAACGAGCGCAATCCATACGCGCTGGCGCTGGCCACCGGAGAGTTCATCGACAAGCCTTCCCGCCAATTCGGTGATGCGGGTGGCTTCCATGGCTTGCGCCACAGCCAGTTCATCAGCTTCTGACCATTGCCTCAAAAATGACTGATGCGGGTAACGGCCGCGCGCCACTAGGTCTGCAACAGTGATACCTTCCGGTGCAGTCGAGCTTTGCGGCAGCAACCCCAGCCGTCGGGCGGTCTCTTTTGCAGGCAAACTCGCAATATCGCCGCCGTCGAGAATGATCTTCCCCTGACTTGGCTTGAGCAATCGCGACAATGCTCTGAGCAGGGTAGATTTTCCACAGGCATTCGGGCCGACAATCACGGTGAATGACGCATCCGGAATAGATACCGACAGATCGGTTGCAACCGTTCTCTCGTCGTATTTCAGGGTCACGGCTTCAGCATGAAGGCGGTGCGTCATTGCGGCTCCTCGATGGGTCGTCGGCAGGGTATGCGTGTCACTCTGCATTGCCTCGTATTGCATTGTAGAATGCGTTCTGCAATATGGAGTGACGCGATCATGTTTTATGATGCGCCTTCTCATCCCATTGCATAACGCGGCAACGAAGTATCAGCTATGGCACTTAGTAAGAATGTTCTCAAGTTTCTGGTAATGCTTGCGTTGCTGGTTTTGCCCTTCAAATCGGCGCTTGCGGAAGATGCAGCATGGCCCCGAACCATCGAACATCATTCGGGCACGCTGATGCTGAAATCCAAACCTTTGCGGATTGTTTCGACTGCGCCGAGCCTGACGGGTATTCTGTTGGCCATCAATGCGCCGCTGGTTGCCAGTGCGGCAACCACGCCAAGCCCGTTGACCGATGAAAAGGGCTTCTTTTCGCAATGGGCCAAGGTGGCGGATGAGCGTGGCGTAGAGGTTCTCTACTCGAATCTGGAATTCGATATTGAGGCAATTATCGCAGCCGAGCCTGATCTGGTTGTCGTTTCAGCGACAGGTGCGGACAGCGTTCTGCCCCAATATGCAGAGCTTGTCGCGCAAGGCATCCCGACCATGGTGGTCAATTATTCCAATCAGAGCTGGCAAGATATTGCGAAGCAACTCGGCAAGGCCACAGGTCTTGAGGATGAGGTTGTCGCAAGCGTTGCACGCTTTGATGATTATGCTGAGAAGGCTGCAGCGGAGATCACAGCGCCTGTCGATCCGGTAACGATTGTCGGTTATAATATCGGAAACAGCTACTCGATCGGCAAACAAACAAGTGCACAGGCACAATTGCTGGAAGCGCTTGGGTTTAAGGTCGCTGGTTTGCCGGATGCTCTCACAAAGCAAGTCACACGCAGTTCGGATTTTGATTTCATCTCGCACGAGAACCTTTCCGCTGCTGTAACCGGCAAGAGTGTGTTTCTCCTGCGCGGCCTGGATGGCGATGTACACTCATTTCTGAGTGACCCGGTGCTTGCCAATCTGGATGCGGTGAAAGGCAACCAGGTCTATTCGCTTGGGCCGACATCCTTTCGCATCGACTATTATTCGGGCATTCAGATGATCGATATGGTCGTCCCGCATTTCCGTAAATGATTGCCGGCTTTTTTCAACAAAAGAGAATTTGTGGGTTCTCTCGCATATCGGAGAGGCAACGCCGCTTTTGGGGGCTGATTGCGGGGCTTGTGGTGCTGTTGCTTGCCGTCTTCGCAAGCCTGGTGCTCGGTTCGCGTTCGATCTCGCTTGCCGATACCGTGCAGGCGCTCTGGATGCCAGATCTTCAAAGTAATGAGCATCTGATCATCCGCGAATTGCGGGTTCCGCGTACCATTATTGCCATTATGGTCGGGTTGGCGCTGGGCGTCGCAGGTGCCGTGATGCAGGCTGTGACCCGCAATCCACTGGCTGAGCCGGGATTGCTGGGCATCAATGCAGGGGCTGCGGTTGCGGTCATCCTTGGGATCGTGGCGTTTAACCTGACAAGTGTTTCACAATATGTCTGGTTTGCCTTTGCTGGTGCGGGCCTTGCCGGGGTCGCGGTTTTCTTTCTGGGACAGGAAAGGCGCGCTGGGACGAATCCCGTTCGTCTGGTGCTGGCAGGTGCGGGAATATCCGTCGTTCTGGCTTCTGTTACGGGCATTCTCATCATCAATGCGCCAACATCTGTTTTGGATCAATTTCGTCACTGGTCGGCGGGCTCCGTCGAAGGCAGGGGATATGATGTCATTGCGGTACTTGCTGTTTCGATCGCTGCCGGATTGATTGCAGCATTTTCGATTGCCGGACGATTGAACGCGCTTGCGCTTGGCAAAGAACTGGGTGCTGCACTGGGCGTGGATGTCTATCGCACCTGGTTCCTTTCCTGCCTGTCTGTCATGCTTCTTGCTGGCGCTGCAACAGCGGGTGCCGGGCCGATAGGATTTGTGGGATTGGTGGCTCCACATCTCGCCCGGATTGTGGTTGGGCCAAACTACCGCTGGATTTTACCGTATTCAGCGCTGTTCGCAGCCATTCTATTGCTCGGCGCAGATATTATCGGGCGCGTGATCGCAGCACCTTCAGAGGTTGCGGCGGGCATCGTTTCGATGCTGCTCGGTGGACCATTCTTCATTTTCGTTGTTCGCAGATTCCGGCTGTCAAAACTATGAGTGCTCAACGTCGATCTGTCCTGCGTTTCGGTTCATTTTCCATTCAATGGCGAATGAGAACATTGCTTGTTTGTATTCTGCTGATTGTGCTCGCCTGCGCTATGGGCGTCATGCATCTGGGTACAGGCAGCATGGGTTTTACCCCCAATGATATTCTCAAAAGCGTCACGGGCCATGGTCTTAATCCAACGACCGACCGAATAATTTTTCGCGTGCGCCTTCCTCGCTTGATAACCGCACTTTTCGTTGGTGCTTCACTGGGTATGGCGGGATCGATCTTTCAATCCATCTCACGCAATGCGCTTGGATCGCCCGATATCATAGGGTTTACGACGGGCGCGGCAACGGGCGCTATCGTCCAGATAATCCTCTTCAATTCCGGGCCATTTGAAACTGCATTGGCTGCTGTTTTATCCGGTATCGGCACAGCGCTGATTGTGTTTCTGCTCGCAATGAAAGGCCGAACGACGGGTGGTTATCGGCTTATCCTGGTTGGCATTGGTGTGGGGGCGGTTCTGTCCGGTTTAAATACGGTGATGCTTGTCGCAGGTGATCTTGATCAGGCGGCATCGGCACAGCTCTGGCTTGCCGGCTCACTGAACACCCGAACCTGGTCTCATGCGTTGCCTGCCGTCATCGGCTTCGCGGCGATCCTGCCGGTTGCGATTTATCATGCCCAGCGGATTGATCTGATCGAAATGGGGGACGATGCTGCACGCCAGCTGGGTGTCGCAACTGGATTGACGCGGCTAATCATGGTTTTAGCCGCTGTTGGCCTGACATCAATTGCAACGGCTGCGGCTGGGCCGATAGCCTTTATCGCGCTTGCTGCCCCGCAACTGGTGCGGCGGCTGACGCGTGCAGCCGGTGTGCCGCTTGTTGCAAGCGCGCTTATGGGCGCGACATTGCTGATAGGGGCTGATCTCATCAGCCAGCATTTTCCGCTCAATGTAAAAATGCCAATAGGTTTGACGACAGGTCTGCTCGGTGGCGTCTATCTCTTGTGGCTGCTGGCAAGCAATCGTCGTACGCTTTAGAGCGCATTCCGAAAAGTGTGAAACGGTTTTTGGAGTACAAAAAGCAAAAATCCCGGACGCAACCGGGACTTTGTTGCCTATACTTAACGGAAAACTGGAGCGGGCGAAGGGATTCGAACCCTCGACCCCAACCTTGGCAAGGTTGTGCTCTACCCCTGAGCTACACCCGCTCGCGCCAGTCGTTTCCGTCAGGCAGGCGCTATATGGCCCAACGCTTTTGATATTGCAACAGGGAAAATGTTCTTTCCTGAAAAGAAAAAGCTGAAATAACATAAGCTCTTGATATTAATAGTAAAAATTATTCCTCGCCCCGTTGTGAATAAGATGCTTTGCCTTTGCAACTTAGGCTCAGCCTCGCCAGATCAGTGTGAATCAGCTGCATTCGAATGCATATATTTTTGCTTTTACGATTCATCACGGTGCTTCGGGCCTGTTCGGAAGCAATCGCTCTGCGATGGCAAAATACGGCTATTGCGTCTTTGGCCCGCGTGATTAAGTGTATAACAACGCTTCTATAATGGTCTTTTGAAAAGACCGCGCATTCAGGGAACAGAATCTTATGCCCATGACATCGGCCGAGCTGCATGAATATTTGAAAAACCTCGATATCGAGGTGAAGACGGTGGAGCATCCACCATTGTTCACAGTTGCCGATTCACAAAGCCTGCGTGGCGAAATCGCCGGAGGTCACACCAAGAATCTGTTTCTGAAGGACAAGAAAGACAATTTCTTTCTGGTGACAGTGGATGAAGACGCGGTCGTTGATCTCAAGTCGATCCATCAGATCATTGGTGCTTCCAGCCGCGTTTCCTTTGGCAAGCCAGAGAAGCTGATGGAATACCTCGGCGTGGTGCCTGGCGGCGTTACGGTCTTTGGCGCGGTAAACGATACAGGGCAAAATGTTCAGATCGTCCTCGACGCAAGTCTGATGGAAAACGACATCATTAATGGGCATCCTCTGACGAACGAAGCCACGACATCGATCAAACGGGACGACCTGATGCGCTTTCTTGCTGCGACAGGACATGAAGTGCGTATCCTTGCAGTTTCAGAGGATGCGAAGGCGTCTTCATAGGTATAGACTGGCAAGTGACGCTTGCCGTGCGATGGCGGCTTGAAATTGGTTGCTGCAGATACAAACTGAGATATCGAAACCGGCCTGCCGCTGCCCTATATGCAAGCTGGAAGACATAAGGAATATCCGATGACGAGCCAGAACAATCCCTATTCGAACTCAGGTGCGCAAATGACCGGCAATGTGTCTTTTGGCACATCGGCTCCAACTGCCGGTGGCGCGTCTCTGGGCGGCAATGATCTTATCAAGGACACAACGACTGCAGCCTTTCAGGCGGACGTTATTGCAGAATCGCGAAATCAGCCCGTGCTCGTTGATTTCTGGGCGCCATGGTGCGGCCCTTGCAAACAGCTCACGCCAATTATCGAAAATGCAGTTCGTGAAGCAGGCGGTGCAGTCAAGCTCGTTAAGATGAATATCGATGACCATCCGTCGATCGCGGGCCAGCTCGGCATCCAGTCCATCCCGGCTGTTATTGCCTTTGTGAACGGCCAGCCTGCCGATGGCTTTATGGGTGCGCTGCCTGAATCCAAGGTAAAGGAATTCATCGCGAAAATAGGTGGTCCAAGCGATCAGGAAGCGGCAATTGCCGAAGCAGTGACCGCGGCCAAGGAACTGGTTGAAGCTGGTGACTTTGTGCAGTCGGCGCAGATTTTCTCGTCAATCCTGCAGGTTGCGCCTGATAATGTCGATGCTGTTGTCGGTCTGGCGACTTGCCTGCTTGAATCAGGTGATGCTGAGAAGGCGCGTGAAATTCTGGCAAGCCTGCCTGCTGACAAGCAGGATGCAGCGCCGGTTCGTGCGCTTGAAGCGCGGCTTGCACTTGCTGATCAGGTGAAGCTGATCGGTGATCCGGTAGAGCTGGAGCGTCGTGTTCAGGCTGATCCGAACGATTTTCAGGCGCGTTACGATCTTGCGCAGGTGCGCAATGCGCAGGGACGACGTGTTGAAGCGGCTGATGAGTTGCTGGCCGTCATGAAGGCTGATCGCAGCTGGAACGATGATGGTGCGCGCAAGCAGCTTCTTCAGTTCTTTGAGGCATGGGGCAACGCAGATCCGGCGACACTGGGCGCGCGCCGCAAGCTTTCATCGCTCCTGTTTTCTTAAGCTGCTTCATAATACGGAACCATTGAAGCCACTTTATCTCTTTATTTTTATGCATTTTCACATGGAAAGCTGCTTCGCACTTTTACTGGAAATGCTCAGAAGGAGAAAGTCATGCAAGTGGGCAATGCCCGATATCGGTCAGCTTCGGATATTCCGGAGCTTGTTCCGGTATTTCCGCTCAAGGGAGCCCTTCTTTTGCCCGGTGGCCAGCTGCCACTGAACATTTTTGAGCCACGCTATCTCGAAATGGTCGAAGACGCGCTCGCTGGTAAGCGGATTATCGCAATGATCCAGCCTCGCATCGAAGATGCAGATGACGACGACGAGGGCGAGACGTTCGACGAGACTGCTCGACCGCAATTGAGCCAAGTTGGATGTCTTGGACGGATCACCACCTATTCTGAGACTGGCGACGGCCGTGTGCTTATTACATTGCAGGGAATCTGCCGGTTCCGGGTTTTGGAGGAAGTGAACTGCCGCAGGCCTTATCGCCAATGCAAAATTGCACCGTTCCTGACCGATCTTGAAGCGGCGCGCGATATCGGTGAGATTGATCGAGAAGCGTTGTTGCGTGCTTTCAAGGACTATCTTGAAGTGCATAATCTGGAAGCGGACTGGGATAGTATTTCGCGGGCTGCCAACGACACACTAGTCAATGCGCTTTCGATGATGTCGCCCTTCGGTCCTGCTGAAAAGCAGGCGCTTCTGGAAGCTGCAGATTTAAAAACACGGGCCGCGACCCTCATCGCGATTACCGAAATGGTTCTGGCGAAGGCCAAAGACGATTATGGTTCGCGTCTGCAATGACTGCTGGGGAAACAATAATGGCAATAGATGAAAATACAGGCAACCTCGACGTGAAACTGCTTGAGCTGCTTGTTTGTCCGCTAACCAAGGGACCGCTTCAATATGATGCGGAAAATAATGAGTTGATCTCGCAAAAGGCGAGACTTGCCTATCCGGTTCGTGGCGGTATTCCGATCATGCTGCCATCGGAAGCGCGTCCTCTGGAATAGAGTATATCCAGCCTCGGGCAGATTTGTAGCTTGAACGGATCTGCCCGATAAAGCCGTTATATAATTTCTGCATCTCCTCTGTTCTTTTTCATAAATTTCGCATCGCTGCTTGTTGCTTGCCGCGCGAGGGGGTTCTATAACCCTCGCGGAACTTGAAAGCGCGATATCGGAAATTGATTTCCCTGCCGTTATTGTGTGAGAAAAAACAGAGGCTTGGCATTATGGCATCCAGAAAACTCCTTCTCCTGCCCGGCGATGGCATCGGTCCCGAAGCAATGGCTGAGGTCCGCAAAATTATCGCTTTCCTCAATTCGGGTCTGAACCTCGGTTTTGAAACCGACGAAGGCCTGGTTGGCGGATCGGCATATGATGCGCACGGTCAGGCGATTTCCGATGCGGATATGGAAAAGGCGCTTGCTGCTGATGCCGTGCTTTTCGGTGCGGTTGGCGGTCCTAAGTGGGATAGCGTTCCTTATGAAGTACGTCCCGAAGCAGGTCTCTTGCGTCTGCGCAAGGATCTCGCACTTTATGCGAACTTGCGTCCGGCAATCTGCTATCCGGCCCTCGCACATTCATCGTCGCTGAAGCCGGAAGTGATCGAAGGCCTCGACATTCTGATCCTGCGCGAGCTTACCGGTGGTGTTTACTTCGGCGAGCCTAAGGAAATCATCGACCTGGGCAATGGCCAGAAGCGCGGTATCGATACGCAGATTTACGACACCTACGAAATCGAACGCATTGCCGATGTGGCTTTTGAACTTGCGCGCACCCGCGGCAACAAAGTTACGTCGATGGAAAAGCGCAATGTGATGAAGTCGGGCGTCCTGTGGAATCAGGTCGTTACCGCTCGTCACAAGGAAAAGCATTCGGATGTTGAACTTGAGCATATGCTGGCTGATGCTGGCGGTATGCAGCTCGTTCGCTGGCCGAAGCAGTTCGACGTGATCGTCACCGATAACCTGTTTGGCGATATGCTTTCCGACGTTGCTGCTATGCTGACCGGTTCGCTCGGCATGTTGCCGTCGGCTTCGCTCGGTGCTGCTGATGGTGTTACCGGCAAGCGCAAGGCGCTTTACGAGCCAGTACATGGTTCGGCACCAGACATTGCTGGCCAGGGCGTTGCCAATCCGATTGCCATGATCGCTTCGCTTGCCATGTGCCTGCGCTACTCGTTCAACCTGATCGATGAAGCTGATCGTCTGGAAGCTGCGATTGCCGGTGTTCTCGATGATGGTCTGCGCACTGCCGACATCTGGTCGGAAGGCACCAACAAGGTTGGCACCACCGAAATGGGCGATGCAATTCTTGCAAAGTTTAAGGCGCTTTCGGCTTAATAGCTGATAATACCTTTTAGAATTGGCCGCTGTGCAGAGATCGCGCAGCGGCTTTTTTAATATTTTCAGTCTAGCTGTATTGTGAAGTTTGCGAACACCGCAGCTATCAGCAGAGCGATGAAGAAATATTGAAATCCCTTCCTTTTGATCCGCATTGCAAACAATATCACGGCAGTTTCGATCGCAAAGAAAATGAAATCGCCGAGCGGAGATTCTTCATTATTGATTGAAATGCTGGGGCCAGCACTGCGCATAAGTTCCATCAGATTAAGCAATATCAATAGTGACAGAAGCCATGTTTTTCGCGACATAAAATAGCGTTCGTAATCGCCATATTCCTTAATGTCGTCCGGCGTTAAAGTAACGCACATGAAAAACAGGCCAAAAACATAAAGAAGGTCTGAGACATAGGTATAGACATTGTATGTCTTTGTGCTGCTTTCAAAAAGATAGTCCCACCAGAACTGAATGATCCAGAGGAAAACAACAACAACCCATCCGATATGCATATAAGATATTTTATGCTTGTTCGGATGTTGGACGAAGCGCGAAGCAAAGATGAGCAGCCGTGATATGCACAGACTGATACCCATGCCATTGATAATTCTCATATGAGAGAAAGCATCAGCAGCACTGATTGCTGTGTCGACTCCTGAAGGCAATTCTTCACCTGCTTGTTCGGTTTGTTACGGATACACGGCTGTCTTACAGCGGGCCCAGTTCAGAATGAATCGTTGGAACCGCTGTAAATGTTTGTTCTTACGCAATATCCGACGCAAAAATGCTTCGCACTTTTGCTGGAAATGCTATGATATTCAGAATAAATAGCGTGTGTTTGACTAAGAATGAATAGAATTGTTTTGTTATAGTAAAGTTGTTTCGCCGCTCTGCAGAAAGTGGATAGCTGGAAAATAAACGCCCGATTTCCGGCTGCAATTTATCGCCAGGACGCTAAGAATAGTGGTCATGTTGAACACACTTCCCGATATGAACACCTTGTATGACGCCTTGCTTGCCCGCGACACTGCGTATGAAGGCAAAGCCTATGTTGGCGTGCTTTCGACGGGCATTTTCTGCCGGCTGACCTGTCCTGCACGAAAGCCGTTGAAAGAGAATTGCCGGTTTTTTGCTTCAATACCTGAATGCATTGCCGACGGTTTCCGCGCTTGCAAAAGATGCCACCCGTTGCAGCCCGCAGCGGAAGCGGATGTTTCTGTCGATCGTCTGTTGAAGGCGTTGGAAGCACAGCCGCAACGGCGCTGGAGCGAGGGTGATGTCGCTGGCATGGGCTTTGATCCATCGACCGTGCGGCGTAGTTTCAGGCGGCATTTCGGCATTACCTTCCTTGAAATGGCTCGGCAGGAACGGTTGCGACAGGGTTTCCAGACGCTTGCGCAAGGAGAGCGTGTCATCGATGCGCAAGTCGATGCAGGTTTTGAATCACCCGATGCGTTCCGCAATGCTTTTGCCCGAATTTTAGGTCTGCCCCCGGCGCAGTTGCAAAAGGATGGCTTGCTCCGCGCAGATTGGATTAAGACGCCGCTCGGTACAATGATTGCCGTGTGTGATCAGTCATCCCTGCATTTGCTGGAATTTGCTGATCGCAAGGCGTTGCCGCAAGAGCTGAAAAAGCTGCACAAGGCCTGTCATGGTGCAATCGGTATCGGACGATATCCGTCGCATGATGTGCTGGAACGGGAGCTTGATGCATTTTTTGCGGGTCGATCCGCCAATTTCAATATTCCGCTGGTGCTGCATGGGAGCGCATTTACACGCGACGTCTGGCGAGAATTGCAGAATATCGGAGCAGGCCAGACACGAAGCTATAGCGAGATTGCAAGGGCAGTAGAAAAGCCGCTTGCGGTTCGTGCTGTCGCCAGAGCCAACGGTGCCAATCAGATTGCCATCATTATTCCGTGTCATCGGGTGATTGGTGCGGATGGCTCACTGACCGGCTATGGCGGAGGCCTTTGGCGAAAGCAGAAGCTTATCGAGATCGAGGCACAATATCGTTGAGTGGACCCAATAAAAAACGCCGCCCGATGAGGCGGCGTTTTCATTTTATTTGAGCTCAATTAGTCAATCTTATTGAGATCGACATTCTTGGTTTCCTTGACGAACAGGAGGCCGATAACGAGCGTGATTGTTGCAAGCACGATCGGATACCAAAGCCCGTAGTAAATATCGCCCTTAGCAGCACTCATCGCGAAGACAGTTGCTGGCAGCAGGCCACCGAACCAGCCGTTACCAATGTGATATGGCAGCGACATACCGGTGTAACGAATGCGGGTCGGGAACATTTCAACCAGGATAGCGGCGATTGGGCCATAAACCATCGTGACGTAAATCACGAGAATGGTGAGAATGGCGATCGTCATAACCCAGTTGATCTGCGAAGGATCGGCGACCATCTTGAACGCGCCTGCATTCGGGATGGTGTAGACAGCCTGTTCGGGCTGGGCCGCAGCATCGGCTTCCGCCTGCGTGATGATCTTGTTCTTGACCAGATCAGCGCTCGACATTGTTGCCTTTTCACCGGCACGTACAGCTTCCGCATTCAGTTCCAGTTCCGGATTGGCTGCGATGAAGGCATCGAGCTTGGAATCTGCAACTTTGGCAGGGCTGCGTACGAGCGGCCAACCAGCCTTTTGCAGGGCGAGGTTGATGTCATGGGTCAAAGCAGCCTGCTTTGCAGTTGCTTCTGCACCAGCTGCATTCGCATCAAACGAAGTTACAGTGGATTCACCGATCTTGACCGTTGCAGGCTGTCCGGCAGGGCCGATTACAACATCATAAGGCACAGCACTGCGCGACAGGAAGCTCGTTGCGATATCGCAGGAGCTGGTGAATTTTGAAGTGCCTGTTGCGTTGAACTGGAAGTTACAGTCGCCAGGAGCTGCCGTAACGGTTGCACGGATTGTCTGCTCGGCCTGTGCCAGCGCTGGGTTTGCAGCCTGCGTGAGAGCTTTGAACAGCGGGAAGTAGGTTACTGCCGCAAGCAGCAGGCCTGCCATGATGATTGGCTTACGGCCAATTTTATCGGACAGCCAGCCAAAGATAACGAAGAAGCTGGTACCGAGCAGAAGGGCTGCAGCCACCATGATGTTTGCGGTCTGGTTTTCAACCTTCAGCACGTTCTGCAAGAAGAACAGAGCGTAGAACTGACCGCAATACCAGACGACAGCCTGACCCATGGTAAGGCCGAACAGCGCGATGAGGGCGATCTTTGCATTTTTCCACTGACCGAATGCTTCAGAAAGCGGTGCCTTGGATGTTTTTCCTTCTTCCTTCATTTTCTTGAAGGCTGGGGATTCACTCATCTGCATACGAATCCAGACCGAGATACCCAGAAGAATGATCGAAACCAGGAACGGAATACGCCAGCCCCAGGCAGCAAAGGACTCAGTCGTCATCACGTTCTGAATGCTCAGGATAACCATCAGCGAAAGGAACAGGCCCAACGTTGCGGTTGTCTGAATCCAGGACGTGTAGAAGCCGCGACGACCGTTCGGGGCGTGTTCGGCAACATAGGTTGCAGCGCCACCATATTCGCCGCCAAGCGCCAGACCCTGCAACATGCGCAGAATGATCAGGATCGCAGGTGCAACAATACCGAGCGTTGCCGATCCGGGCAGAATGCCGACGAGAAACGTCGATGCGCCCATGATGACGATGGTAACGAGGAACGTATATTTACGACCAACGAGATCGCCGATACGTCCGAAGACAAGTGCGCCAAACGGGCGTACGAGAAAGCCTGCTGCGAAAGCGAGCAGCACGAAAATATTACGGGTTGTTTCAGGATATTCATTGAAGAACGCAGCGCCGATAAAGGCAGCAAGTGTTCCGTAGAGATAAAAATCGTACCATTCAAATACAGTGCCGAGCGAAGAAGCGAAGATCACCTTCTTTTCTTCACGCGTCATTTTAGGTGCGCCCGCCTTGGCGCTCGATTGAACTGACATTAATTCCTCCCAACAGCATTTTTGCTGATGTGCGCGGACGTTCTCCTCCAACTTCCACGCACTTTTTCCACGCAAGCATGATGAACTGAATCGTTTAATCCGTTTATTATCTTTTAGTATGAGAACCGCCCGGCTTGTTGCCCCGTGAAAGTTGACAGGCTGTGCGCCGAAGACGAGCGTGGTCGCAATATTGTCAGAACTGAAAATATGGCAGCTCTTTTCTTGAGGAGATCAGACATGAAGCGTTTTGAAGGGGGCTGCCTTTGCGGCAATGTGCGGTTTGTTGCTTCCGGTTCACCCTACCGCGTAGGAATTTGCCATTGTCTTGATTGCCGTAAGCATCACGGCGCTTTGTTTCACGCATCGGCGATTTTTCCAGAAAGCGCGGTAACAATTGACGGTGAAACAAAGGATTATGCGGGACGATATTTTTGTCCGCGTTGTGGTTCCTCGGTCTTTTCAAAATCGGAAGATGAGGTTGAAATCAATCTGGGGTCTCTCGATGCCCCGGATCAGTTCAAGCCAACCTATGAGCTCTGGACTATCCGGCGTGAATCCTGGTTGCCGCCATTTCCACTCAAAAGACACTATGAACGTGACCGCGATGGCACGACTCGCAGCGAAGACTAGATCAGGCAACCCGAACAGATGGTAATGTGCGCGCTATTCCTGTCCGTTTGGCGTTGGAATGCCTTTATTTTAGGCGTGACCGGGCATGCTGTGACGATGAAATAGGAATGATTATCCAAATACGACCTCTAACAGCCATTTTTCGTCGAATTTGGTTTTTTTCTCACGCATTGGGTGTTAAGTCGCTCTCGCGATAAATGCCGACAAATTCCCAGAGTTCAATTCATCCGCATGCCCCAAAATATCGCAGTGACGACATTTGCAGATTGATTTATGTCGCTGAGCGAACATCGAGCCCAGAGCCTGAAAGCCCCAAACATGACTGCACGTCTTTCATTCGCGCGCGAGCGTATTAACGTTCTTCTTCTCGAAGGCATTAACCAGTCTGCTGTCGATTATTTCAAATCGTCCGGCTACACCAACGTCGTTCATCTGCCCAAGGCACTCGACAAGGCTGAGCTGATCGAGGCGATTTCATCCGCGCATATCGTTGGCATTCGTTCGCGCACGCAGCTCACCGACGAAGTGTTTGAAGCGGCGCAGCGTCTGATCGCAGTCGGTTGTTTCTCGGTCGGTACCAATCAGGTTGATCTGAAAGCCGCCCGCAAGCGTGGTATTCCGGTATTCAACGCACCTTTCTCCAACACCCGCTCGGTTGCTGAACTGGTGATTGGCGAAATCATCATGCTGATGCGTCGTATTTTCCCGCGTTCCAATGCAGCCCATGTCGGCGGCTGGGACAAGAGCGCGACCGGCAGCCGCGAAGTCCGAGGCAAGACGCTGGGTATCGTTGGCTACGGCAATATCGGTTCGCAGGTCGGTAATCTTGCTGAAAGCCTCGGCATGACGGTCCGCTATTTCGACATGACCGACAAGCTGCAATATGGCAACGTGATCCCGACGGACACGCTCGATGAATTGCTCGAAATTTCGGACGTAATTAGCCTCCATGTGCCATCGAACAAGTCGACGGCCAAGATGATCACCGAAGCCAAGCTGCGCAAGATGAAGAAGGGTGCCTTCCTCATCAATAACGCGCGCGGAACAGTGGTCGATCTGGAAGCATTGGCAACAGTGCTCAAAGAAGGTCATCTTGCCGGTGCGGCAATTGACGTCTTCCCGGTTGAACCGGCTTCGAACAAGGACCCGTTTGTTTCGCCATTGCAGGGACTGGAAAACGTTATCCTGACCCCGCATATCGGCGGTTCCACCGAAGAAGCGCAGGAGCGCATCGGTATGGAAGTCAGCCGCAAGCTGGTTGAGTATTCCGATGTCGGTTCTACGCTGGGTGCGGTTAACTTCCCGCAGGTTCAGCTGCCTGCACGTCCAAGCGGCACGCGCTTCATGCATGTGCATGAGAACCGTCCGGGCATCCTCAACAGCCTCGTCAACATCTTCTCATCGCACAATATCAACATCGTCAGTCAGTTTCTGCAGACCGATGGTGAAGTCGGCTATGTGGTTATCGAAGGCGATGCGATGGAAGAACATGCCGAAGATGTGCTTCAGGCAATGCGCGAAATTCCGGGTACGGTTCGCACGCGTCTGCTTTACTAATTAGAGCATCATTTTTGAAAGGCCCGCGCAGCATTCGCTGCGCGGGCCTTTGTCATTTCGTGGTCTCTGCGTAATAAGCGGGATCGTTCCTGCATATTTGAGCAGTTTTGTTGCGCTCATCGCTGCAAACACATTGACTCTTTTTTCAAAGGGCTTAAAAGCGCAATCGGAAAAGGAGACAATCCCGTGAACGCTTCTCGCGCATCACATAGCCTGTGTGGACTGAATGGCCTCATCGCCATTGACAGCCCTATGGCGTCCGTTTCCAAAACTACCACGGCCACTTGCATTAAAACGACCACCAAAACGGTCTGACCCCTTGGCCTGCTCGCCCTCTCTCCCCGGGTCCGGCCCAGGGATAAGGCCCGCTGGTCGCGGGTTTTTATGGAAGCGGAGAGGACAGGAGAAGGTAAATGGGTTTCAAGATTGCAGTCGTCGGCGCCACCGGTAATGTCGGGCGCGAAATGCTCAATATCCTCGAAGAACGTGGCTTTCCGGCTGATGAAGTCGTAGCGCTTGCTTCGCGTCGCAGCCAAGGCACGGAAGTATCCTATGGCGACAAGACGCTGAAGGTTAAGCCGCTCGACCAGTATGATTTCTCAGATACCGACATCTGCCTCATGTCCGCTGGCGGCAACATTTCCAAGGAATGGTCGCCAAAGATCGGTGCGCAGGGCTGCGTTGTTATCGATAACTCGTCCGCATGGCGCTATGACGCCAATGTGCCGCTCATTGTTCCTGAAGTGAACCCTGATGCGATTGAAGGTTTCCGCAAGAAGAACATCATTGCTAACCCGAACTGCTCGACTGCGCAGCTCGTCGTGGCTCTGAAGCCTCTGCACGATGCAGCCAAGATCAAGCGCGTTGTTGTTTCGACCTACCAGTCCGTTTCGGGTGCTGGCAAGGAAGGCATGGACGAATTGTTCCAGCAGTCGCGTGCAGTATTTGTTGCTGATCCTGTCACCGCTCAGAAGTTCACCAAGCGCATCGCGTTCAACGTGATCCCGCATATCGATGTCTTCATGGAAGACGGCTACACCAAGGAAGAATGGAAGATGGTGGCCGAAACCAAGAAGATGCTCGATCC
>NZ_DAMBKZ010000025.1:46186-63731 GCF_032066345.1 Brucella sp. | reverse complement strand
AGGAGAACCGCATGGCCCTTCACTTCGAGCCGGAAGAATTCGCTGCACGTCGCGACCGTCTGATCTTGAAGATGGAGGAAGAGAAACTGGATGCTTTGCTGCTTTTCGCGCAGGAAAGCATGTATTGGCTGACCGGCTATGACACGTTCGGCTTTTGCTTTTTCCAGTGTCTCGTTGTCAAAGCCGACGGTACAAGCGTGTTGATGACACGCTCCGCCGATCTGAGACAAGCGCGCCATACCTCTAACATCGAGAATATCGTTGTCTGGACTGATCGCGACAATGCGAACCCGGCAATCGATCTGCGAAACATTCTCACTGAGCTTGATCTGCTCGGCACGCGCATCGGTATCGAATACCAAACCCACGGCCTCACCGGCGCCAATGCCCGCAAACTTGATGAGCAGTTGCAGAGCTTTGCCAAGCTCTATGATGCATCGGGCATGGTTGACAGTTTGCGCCTTCTCAAAAGCCCTGCTGAAATTGCTTTCGCCAAACGCGCAGCGGAACTCAGCGATGATGCGCTTGATGCTGCCCTGAAACTGGTCAAGGCTGGCGCGAGTGAAGCCGATATTCTCGCTGCGATGATGGCAGCTAATTTTGCAGGCGATGGCGACTATCCGGCCAATGAATATATTATCGGCTCTGGAGCCGATGCCCTGCTTTGCCGCTACAAAGCGGGACGACGCACACTTTCCGCCAATGACCAGCTCACGCTCGAATGGTCAGGCGTTTATCGTCATTACCATGCACCGATGATGCGCACGATCATCATTGGTCAGCCAAGGCCTGAACATCAAAAGCTTTATGACGCCGCACGCGAAGCGTTGGAAGCCGTTGAAGAAGCCATGACACCTGCTTCGACATTCGGCGATGTATTCGACGCGCATTCGCGCACGATGGAGGCGCATGGCCTTACCCGGCACAGGCTCAATGCCTGTGGTTATTCTGTGGGCGCACGCTTTACGCCATCATGGATGGACCCGCAGATGTTCTATTCGGGCAACCCTGAAAGCATCCAGCCTGATATGACGCTCTTTGCGCACATGATCATTATGGATTCCGACACGGAAACGGCGATGACACTGGGGCAAACATATCTCACCACAAATGGTGCAGCTCTGCCATTGTCCCGCCATTCTCTTGAGATCATTGCCAAGTAGCGCACAATCGGCGATAAATCCGACTGGCGCGGGAGTGGTCTGCGCTTTCAGGAGATGAAGCTGAACATGAATAAGGCACATCTTTCCGTGATGCTGTTGCTTGCTGGACTGCTTGCCGCCTGCAATAGCACTGAATCTGCATTGAACGTGCAGGGCGCCAATCAGCAATCCGGACAAACCACAACGCCACCTACGGGCCAAACGACTGACCCGGCAGCGACGCCTGCTGCCACAACGCCCGCACAGACAACAACGCCGACAGCACCACAGCGTTCAGCATCGCTGAAGCCGGGCAAGCTTTATATTGCTCCCATCATCGGTGCGCCGGTTAATGTGGTCACTCCCCTCACCCACCGCATCAATGACGATGCGCGTGCAAAGGGCGTAGAGCTTTCAGGCAACAATGGCGCCGATGCAGCCTACGTCATGAAGGGCTATTTCTCGGTCCTGTCCGAAGATAATCAGACGACCGTACTCTATGTCTGGGACGTTATGGACGCCACCGGCAACCGCCTGCATCGCATTCAAGGACAGGAAAAAGTACCAGGTGCTGCGGCAGACTCATGGAGCATCGTCCCGCCTTCTGCCATGCAATCAATCGCCGACAAGACCATGCAGGAATATTCGACCTGGCTTGCGGCAAATCGCGCATGAGAAAGCACTTATGCGGCAAAAGACTGAAATCTTTTGCTGAATCATGGGTGAAGCCCTGTGGGAAAGCACTTTGCGGAGGCTTTTTACTGTAATTGTGGCCAGACAGGACTTGCAATGACGGTGACTCTTTGCAATAGGCCGCTCATTCGAGAAAACCTTGAAAGCTGCGGCACTTGACACCTTGTGAAAGAGTACGCGGCTTTAAAGTTTTTAAGAGTGGTATAGCGTAACCGAACTTGCTTCGGCTCACGTTCACATAAGAGATTACGTCCGTTTCACGGACTTTTTGCGACAGAACGAAACTGCTCCGGCTTCAGAGGCAAAAAGAATGAAACTTTTCGCAGGCAACTCCAACCGGGTTCTTGCCGAATCCGTTGCTCAATATCTCAACATCCCGCTCGGTAAGGCCAGTGTTCGCCGTTTCGCCGATCAGGAAATCTTCGTAGAGATTCAGGAAAACGTGCGCGGCGAAGACGTATTCGTTCTGCAATCGACCTCCTATCCGGCAAACGACAATCTGATGGAACTGCTGATCATGATCGACGCGTTTCGTCGTTCGTCAGCACGCCGCATCACTGCCGTTCTCCCTTATTTCGGCTATGCTCGTCAGGATCGTAAGCCAGGCCCACGCACGCCGATCTCGGCAAAGCTGGTTGCCAACCTCATCACCGAAGCCGGTGCAAACCGCGTGTTGACGCTTGATCTTCATGCAGGTCAGATTCAGGGCTTCTTCGATATTCCGACCGACAATCTCTATGCTGTTCCGGTCATTGCGCGCGATGTGAAGGCAAATTACCCGACCGGCAATTGCATGGTCGTTTCGCCAGACGTTGGCGGTGTGGTTCGTGCTCGTTCGCTCGCAAAGCGTATCGATGCTCAGCTCGCAATCGTTGATAAGCGTCGTGAACGTCCGGGTGAATCGGAAGTCATGAACGTCATTGGTGACGTCAGCGGCAAAGACTGCCTGCTGTTCGACGATATCGTCGATTCCGGCGGCACGCTCTGCAATGCGGCCGAAGCACTGCTTGCCAAGGGCGCGAAAAGCGTCACCGCTTACATCACACACGGCGTTCTGTCGGGTGGCGCTGTTGCCCGTATCGCTTCTTCAAAGCTGAAAGAGTTGGTCATTACCGACTCGATCCAGCCAACAACCGCCATCAACGACGCTCCAAATATCCGCGTTCTATCGATCTCCAGCCTGATTGGTGAAGCGATTGCGCGCACCGCCGCTGAAGAGTCGGTTTCAAGCCTGTTCGATTAATTTAATTACAATGCCCAGACATGCCGCAAGCAATAGCACGAGCGGCATGTTGAGCCTCAGAACGATAAGCAATAATGCCGCCGCGCCTGCGATCAGGACGGCGGCATTGTCTATTGTGCTCCACACTGGCGTTGGCAGCGTGAAGGCACCGAGCGGCATTTCCCGAACCTGTGCAAACAAGACGTGCAGCGAGAACCAGAGCGCCAGATTGGCAATCACGCCGACCACCGCCGCCGTGATCCCGCCAAGCATGGCGGACAGCCAGCGCAGCTGACGCAGGCGCTCCACAAAAGGCGCACCAGCCAATATCCAGAGAAAGCACGGCACGAAGGTAAACCAGAGGGCGATTAACCCGCCCACAAGCCCGCCGACCAGTGGCGGCAGACCAGATAGATTGGCTGCACCCACAAAGCCAACAAAGACCAATACTAATATCAGCGGCCCCGGTGTGGTTTCGGCCAGTCCCAGCCCCGTCAGCATTTCACCGGGTTTCATCCAGCCGAAATGTTCGACAGCCTGCTGCGCTGTATAGGACAGCGCTGCATAGGCTCCGCCAAAAGTGACGGCTGCCAGCTTTGAAAAGAACGCGGCCTCAGCTGTGAACACATGCTGCCCGCCAAAGATTAGATACAGCGAAATGAGTGGCCCCAGCCACAGGCCACCCCAGATCAGGGTTTGCAGCGAAAACTCACGAAATGCATGGGGAGCTGCGTGTGTAACAGCAGTTGCCACACCACCGCCTTGCAGCAAATGACGCAAACCGCCAGCTGCAGCTGCAAACAGCACGACAATCGGAAACGGCAGCTTCAGAAGCCCAATCGCAACGAAAGCTGCAATCGCTATCAGATAAGAAAAGCCGGAAGCCAGTGTGCGCTTGGCCATCCGGTAAAGCGCTTCAAACACCACGGCTAACACTGCCGCCTTGAGGCCGAACAACAGACCAGCAACAATATCGACATGTCCAAAGGCAACATAAAGCGCCGACAGAGCCAGCATCACGCTCGCACCGGGCAAAACAAACAAAAGCCCTGCCAGCAACCCGCCGCGCCAGCCTTTGACAGCCCAGCCCGCATAGGTCGCAAGCTGCATGGCTTCAGGTCCCGGCAGCAACATACAGAAATTAAGGGCGTGGATCAGCCGTTCCTGATCCATCCAGCGCTTTTCATCAACAAGGATGCGCTGCAACATGGCAATCTGCGCAGCTGGCCCGCCAAACGACAGCAGCCCGACCTTGCCAAAAGTAACAAACAGTTCTCGGAAATCAGGCTGCGGCGCTGTCGTCATTCTTGCTCTCTGTAAAATCCTCCCAGCAGTCACCGAGGATCATTACAGTTTCATGACAGTTTGCACAGAAGTGCTTTATTCAGCGGCAGTCGCTTCATCCGCCTGATCATCGGGAGCGTTTGGGTCGCCCGGTGCCGTCTCACATTCGAGATCCGGGAAGTTCACAATGCGCAAGCCTTTGAAATCATTGCGCACGACCAGCAATCCACGCTCTTCAAAATAGGTCAGCAAACGCCGGGCACGGCTTAGCGAATGGGTGCCGTAAGCACGCGCGAGTGCCGCATCCGATGGGCAGATCGCACCTGTTACCGCCGCCTGTGCGACAATCAGAAACACGCCTTGCACGTCATCTGTGAGGCTTTCAGACAGCGTCAATGCCTTTTGCCATGTCTCACCGGTGGCTACATCGCTCTCTATGCTTGCTTGCGCAACCGCAAGACGACGACGGAACGCAGGCAAAGCCAGTGGCTCACCCGGAACGCGGTGAATGCGGCAGCGCACAAGAAAATCCTGATAAAGCACCGCAACCGAACGGAAGGACGCTTCGGGATCATCAACGATCTCGCGCATCACCTTCTCAAGCAGACTGTCGCGCTCGGCTTCCACAATGCCGGGAAACAATGGCGCTTCAACGGGCTCTGCTTCCGGCTTTGGCTTTGCCACCTGCGCCAGAATTTCTGCCGTCGATGGTGGCGGAGGCGGTGGTGGCGTGCGGCGAACAACAGTCCGGATTTCTTCAGGCGCTGGCGTGAAGATCAGATCGCGCGCGTCTTCCGGTGCATCTGGCAACGGCATGAGTTTTGGTGACGACGAACGCGCAGAGGTTTCGACCTTGCCAATTTTGATCGGCAACGGGCGACGCGACAAAGCAGGTCCGAGCGCAATGAAATGGCCGCGTTGCAGATCGCGAAACTGTTCTGCCTGCTTACGCTCCATCCCGAGAAGATCGGAGGCACGCGCCATATCAATATCAAGGAAGGTACGGCCCATCAGGAAGTTCGATGCTTCGGCGGCGACATTCTTGGCAAGCTTTGCAAGGCGCTGCGTGGCAATCACACCGGCAAGACCACGTTTACGGCCACGGCACATCAGGTTCGTCATAGCACCAAGCGAGAGCTTACGCGCTTCATCTGATACTTCGCCTGCAGCGGCGGGCGCAAAGAGCTGAGCTTCGTCAACCACAACCAGCATCGGATACCAGTAATCACGTTCTGCATCAAACAGTCCGCCGAGGAAGGCGGCTGCCGCACGCATCTGCTGCTCGACATCCAGACCTTCGAGATTGAGCACGACCGACACGCGATGCTGGCGAATGCGGCTCGCAATGCGAGTGAGTTCTGCTTCCGAGCGGGCAGCATCGACAACCACATGGCCGTAAAGATCGGCAAGCGTTACGAAATCGCCTTCAGGATCGATGATGCACTGCTGCACCCATTGCGCGCTCTGCTCTAGCAGGCGGCGCAGCAGATGCGACTTGCCGGAGCCGGAATTACCCTGCACCAGAAGACGTGTTGCGAGAAGCTCTTCAAGATCAAGCATGGCCTGTTTGCCACCACCAAGCGCCGCTGCCGAGGCAGAGCCGCTTCCAGCAACAGAACCCATGTCGATACCGACCTGCATCTCGTTTCCTTTATTTCATAAATGATATAACGACTCGCAATACAAAGGCGGTCGATCAGCGATGCGCTTAACATTTTTGACGTGGCCATTGCCACCCGTTAAGACAAAAGCCCACAGAAGCTGTGTTTCACAGGCAAAAAACTTGCACATGGAATGCCTATGGTCTATAGGCCTGCCATCCGCGTAGACACCCTTGGAGGCAACGCGGAATGGAGCGGTCCGGTCTTTCACTCTGTGAGGGGCATTTCGGGCTGTTTCATGTCGTTCGCTGGAGCATGAAAGTGCTCGATTAAAACTGCGATCGACACTCCAGTAACTTTGAAAGGTAATGCCATGAGCGATACTTACGTGCTCAAGGCCGATCTGCGCAGCCGGGTTGGTAAGGGGTCCTCCCGCGAACTTCGCCGCAACGGCCTGATTCCTGCAGTCATCTATGGCGACAAGCAGGAGCCAATCTCGATTGCTGTTTCCTATAAGGAAATCTTCTACAAGATCCACGGCGGCGGCTTCAAAACCACTGTTGCTACGATCGAAGTAGACGGCAAGAAGATCCAGGTTCTCCCTAAGGACTACCAGCTGGATCCAGTTCGCGACTTCCCACAGCACGTTGACTTCCTCCGCGTTTCCGCGAAGTCGGTTGTTCACGTCAACGTTCCAGTTCACTTCAAGAACGAAGAAGCAGCACCGGGCATCAAGCGCGGCGGCGTTCTCAACATCGTTCGTCACGACGTTGAACTGATCGTTCCAGCGAACGCGATTCCAGAAGCTCTCGAATTCGACCTCACCGGTCTCGAAATCGGCGATTCGGTTCACATTTCGGCTATCAAGCTGCCGAAGGGTGCAACTGCTGCTATTCAGGACCGTGACTTCACGATCGCCACCATTGCTGCACCTGCCGGCCTCAAGTCGGAAGAAAATGCAGAAGGCGAAGCAGAAGCCAACGAAAGCGAATAATCGCTTTATGCATTATAGGGGCTCTGAACCATGCTGCTCATCGCAGGACTTGGCAATCCCGGCCCCCAATATGCGCATAACCGACACAATATCGGTTTCATGGCGGTGGATGAAATATTCCGCCGCCATAGATTTTCTAACTGGCAGAAGAAGTTCAAGGCCGAGATCGCCGATGGCGTGATTGATGGCGAAAAAGTGCTTCTCATCAAGCCAATGACTTTCATGAACCTTTCCGGCCAGTCGATTGGCGAAGCCATGCGCTTCTACAAGCTGACCCCTGCCGATCTCGTCGTGATCTATGACGAGCTTGACCTTGCGCCTGCAAAGCTGCGCATTAAGACGGGTGGCGGTTCCGGTGGTCATAATGGCATCAAATCCATAGACGCCCATGTGCAGGCTTTCCCCGGCGGCAAAGACTATCGTCGTATGCGCCTTGGCATCGGCCATCCGGGCGCAAAAGAGCTGGTTCACAACCACGTTCTGGGCGACTTCGCCAAAGTCGATAATGAATGGCTGGATAAGCTGTTTGGCGCCATCTCGGACAATATTGGCCTGCTGGCCAAAAAAGAAGACAATGACTTCATGAACAGCGTGGCAGTCGTCATGGGGGATGGCAATCAGCGTCCCAATGGCTTCAAAGCTGACCCTGAACAGGCAGCCAAAGCTCCACCAAAAGCACAGAGCCACATTCGGCAGGCGCGCCAGAGCGGAGCCAAGCCGAACATTCCGGCAAGTGGCCCGATGGCTGAAATGCTGAAAAAGCTGCTTGGCAAGAAGGACTAAACTATGAGCGATGTCGTTTATATGTTTGCCATGAGCCTTGATGGCTTCATCGCCAATGATGATGGCAGCTTTGACTGGCTGGAACAGTTTCCGCCGGATGACGGCTTCGGCTTCGATGAGTTCATGGCTGGCATCACCGGCATCGTCATGGGACGTGACACTTTTGATGTGGTTCGTTCTATTCCGGAATGGCCTTATGGCTCACTGCCAGTCGTTGTTGCAACGCATCAGAAATTCGACAATCTGCCAGCAAGTACCGCCACTATGGCTGGTACGCCAGATGAACTTCTCGCGAAGTTGAAAGCCATGGGAGCGGATGGCCGCATATGGCTCATGGGCGGCGGTGATCTGGCGCGGCAATTTCTTGATGCTGGCCTGCTTGACATCATCGATATAGGAACTATTCCGGTCATTCTGGGAAGCGGCAAGCCGGCTTTCAAAAAATCATCACGCCACTGGCTGGATCTGCAATCCGCCAAGGCGCTTCATAATGGCGCCGTGCGCTCAATTTACCGCGTAAAGCGATAAAGGACGAATATCATGGGTTTCAAATGCGGCATCGTCGGTCTGCCTAATGTTGGCAAGTCCACGCTTTTTAACGCGCTGACCAAGACTGCGGCAGCACAGGCTGCAAACTATCCGTTCTGCACCATTGAGCCAAATACCGGCGAAGTGGCAGTTCCCGATCCGCGCCAGAATGGCATTGCGAAGATTGCAGGTTCCAAGGAAATCATCCCGACCCGCATCAACTTCGTTGATATTGCAGGTCTGGTGCGCGGCGCATCCAAGGGTGAGGGTCTGGGCAACCAGTTCCTCGCCAACATCCGTGAAGTCGATGCGATCGTGCATGTTCTTCGTTGCTTTGAAGACGACGACATCACCCATGTTGAAGGCCGTATCGATCCCGTGTCGGACGCTGAAACTGTTGAAACGGAGCTGATGCTGTCGGATCTCGAAAGCATCGAGCGCCGTATCGTTCAAATCCGCAAGCGCGCTTCGTCCAAGGACAAGGAAGCAACGACTGTTCTGCCAGTGATGGAACAGGCACTTGAGCTGCTGCAGAACGGCAAGCCGGTGCGCCTGATGCTGAAAGACATTGCACCAGATGATCTGCTGATCCTCAAGGGTCTTAATCTGCTCACCTCCAAGCCTGTGCTTTATGTCTGCAACGTCGCTGAAAGCGATGCTGCCAAGGGCAATGAGTATAGTGCTGCTGTTGCAAAGATGGCTGCTGAACAGGGTGCTGAAAGCGTTATCATTTCTGCTGCGATTGAAGCTGAAGTTGCACAGCTTGCTGACGAAGAAGCCAAGGAATATCTCGACGCCATGGGCTTAGAGGAACCGGGTCTCGACCGTCTTATTCGTGCAGGCTACAAGCTGCTCGACCTCATCACCTATTTCACCGCTGGCCCCAAGGAAACCCGCGCATGGACTATCCGTCGCGGAACCAAAGCTCCGGGTGCTGCTGGCGTCATCCATACGGATTTTGAGCGCGGCTTCATTCGTGCACAGACCATCGCCTATGAGGACTACATCAAGTTCAATGGTGAAGTCGGCGCCAAGGAAGCAGGCAAAGCGCGGGACGAAGGCAAGGAATACATCGTCCATGACGGCGATGTGATGCTGTTCCGCTTCAATACCTGATAAAACAAAGGCCGCTACAAAATAGCGGCCTTTTTGCTTATTCGGGAGGAGACCGGATTGACTGATAAGACGCTTCGATATGCTTATGAAGATTTCACGCAAGGACTGAAGCTTCCCTTCGGACCACGCACCATTAGCAAAGAAGAGATCATCGAATTCGCCCGAGAGTTCGACCCTCAGCCCTTCCACCTTGATGAAGAAGCCGGCAAGGCAAGCGTTCTTGGAGGCCTGGCTGCTTCGGGCTGGCACACAGTGTCGCTTTTCATGCGCATGGTCTGGGATGCCTATCTTAAAGATTCGACCTCGCAGGGCAGCCCCGGCATAGAATTCAACCGCTGGAAACGGCCTGTTCTTGCGGGCGACACATTAAGCGGTTTCTCAACCGTCCTTGATCGCCGCCGTTCTAAATCCATGCCGCATGTGGGATTCCTCACGGTCTATAATGAGATCGTCAATCAGCGTGGCGAGGTCGTTTGCGAGTTACAGCACACTGCCATGGTCGGCCTTCGCAATCCTGAGCGCGAAGGAGACGAAGCATGAGCTTTATTGAAGAGCATCTTGGTGAAGAGCTGACCATCGGCAGCTATACATTCACCGCAGAAGAAATCATCCACTTCGCTTCAAAATTCGACCCGCAGCCGTTTCATCTGGATGCGGAAGCAGCCAAGAAAAGCGTGCTGGGCGGCCTCTGTGCGTCGGGTTGGCATACCACAGCAGTCTTCATGAAGCTGAACGTGGCATCCATTGTTGAGGCAACAAAAGATGCAATGAAGCGCGGCGAAGTTCCGCCGACATTTGGCCCCTCACCCGGCTTTGAAAACCTCAAATGGATGCGCCCGGTCTATGCAGGCGACACGATCACCTATAAGCGCACCGTCCATGCGGTCCGCCCTCTCAGCTCGCGTCCCGGCTGGTCGATGCTGAGTATGAGCACCAGTGCTTATAACCAAAACGGCGAAAAGGTTTTGTCTTTTGACAATGCCGCCATGGTAAAGCTGCCCGCTTAACGAAAAAGGCCCGGAAAACTCCGGGCCTTTTCTTCTGAGGGTGAGGTGAATCAATCACCTTCAAATTCGACAAGCGTGCGGACCGGAACACCGAGAGCTTCGAGCTTCTTGCGTCCGCCAAGGTCTGGCAGATCGATGATAAAGCAGGCCGCGACGATATTGGCACCCATCTGCAGAAGCAGCTTGGCTGCAGCTTCTGCAGTGCCACCAGTTGCAATCAGATCGTCAACGAGAATAATGCGTTCGCCCTTTTCGATGGCGTCGCGATGCATCTCCATTTCGTCGATGCCGTATTCAAGGCTGTAGGCAATGCGAACGGTATCGCGCGGCAACTTACCCTTCTTGCGGATCGGCACAAAGCCAGCCGAAAGCTGATGTGCAATCGCGCCGCCAAGAATGAAGCCGCGTGCTTCGATACCGGCAACCTTATCGACCTTGTTTCCGGCATAAGGATAAACCAGCTCATCCACCGCACGGCGAAATGCCTGTGCATCGCCCATAAGCGTGGTGACATCACGGAACTGAACACCGGGTTTTGGATAATCGGGAATGGTTCTGATCGCGTCCTTCAAAGTGGCTTTGAACCCGGATTCCATTTTCAGTCCTTTCGATGCGAATAAATCTAAGGTGCTTTTCTCATTTCAAAAGCACTTCTTTTTTCAGATTATCTTCAATCACGATATGGCCGCTACGCCAAGCTTATTCAAAGCCGTTCCCGATCATTCTCGACAGTGTATCCCGGAAATGGTGGCGCACTGATCAAAACCGCGAGGTCGCTGATATGATACGGGCAAAAGAAAAGGGCGCCTCGCAGCGCCCTTAACATTCAACGTTAATCAGAAGATCAGTGCTTTACATCAGACCAGATCGAACGCTTGGCAATGTAAACAAGGCCAGCGAATAGAATGAGGAAGATGATGACGCGGAAGCCAGTCTTCTTCCGATCTTCCAGATGCGGCTCTGCAGCCCACATCAAAAACGCAGAAACGTCACGCGCATACTGGTCTACCGTCTGTGGAGAACCATCGTCGTATGTCACCTGATCGTCACTGAGTGGCTTCGCCATGGCCAGCGACTTGCCCGCGATGAAATACGGATTGTAGTGCGTGCCTTCCGGTACATGCATACCTGCAGGCGGCTGTTCATCATAGCCGGTCAGCAGAGAGTGGATGTAATCCGGACCTGCTTCAGCATATTGCGTGAATATGTCAAAGATAAAGGTCGGGAAGCCACGCTCAACCGCACGCGCCTTCGCAATCAGCGAGAAGTCAGGCGGAGCTGCACCGTTGTTAGCTGCAGCCGCTGCATTCGCATTCGCAAATGGCGATGGGAAATGATCAGTCGGGATCGCCTTGCGGGTGAACATTTCACCGTCTGCATTCGGGCCATCCTGTACTTCATATTCCGCAGCAAAAGCCTTTACCTGCTCAGGCGAATAGCCAAGGTCTTCCAGCGTGCGGAAGGCCACCAGGTTCATCGAATGGCAAGCAGAGCAGACTTCCTTATAGACCTTGAGACCGCGCTGAAGCTGTCCCTTGTCATAAGTTCCGAATGGGCCAGAGAAGGTCCACTTTTCCTGCTTTGGATGGTGGATCGGAAAGTGTTCCGGCTCCCCCTCACCGCCACCGGCGGCAAAAGCACCACCCATCGTCACACCCAACGCAACCAGCGGAGCGATGCCGAAAGCAGCGAAACTCTTGAGGATGTTTTTCATTGATACGTCCTTCATCTCTCGCTGCTTCAGCCCTTGATTTCCACTGGGGCGATCTCGGCCTTGCCTTCATTCTTTTCCAGCACGGCCTCGGTAATCGAGTTCGGCAGACGCTTCGGCGTTTCGATCAAGCCAAGAACAGGCATGATGACGATGAAGAATGCGAAGTAGTAGAGCGTGCCAAACTGGGCCATCAGCGTGTAGACGCCTTCGGCCGGACGCGAACCCAACCAGCCAAGGAAGATGGCGTTGATGACAAACAGCCAGAAGAACAACTTGAACAACGGGCGGTAAACTGCCGAACGGACCTTCGATGTATCGAGCCAAGGCACGACAAAGAGGATCGCGATCGAACCGAACATGGTCAGAACGCCGCCAAGCTTTGAGTCAATCGGGCCGATATTGAAGGTGATTGCACGCAGCATCGCGTAGAACGGCAGGAAGTACCATTCAGGAACAATGTGAGCTGGCGTCTTCAGCGAGTCAGCCGGAATGTAGTTATCCGGATGGCCCAGGAAGTTTGGCATATAGAAGACGAAGTAAGCGAAGAAAATGAAGAACACGAGCGCGCCGAAAGCATCCTTGATGGTTGCATAAGGCGTGAACGGCAGCGTGTCTGTCTTCGACTTCACTTCAATCCCTGTCGGATTGGTCTGCCCGGTTACGTGCAAAGCCCATACGTGCAGGATAACAACGCCCACAATCATGAACGGCAGCAGGTAATGCAGCGAGAAGAAGCGGTTGAGCGTTGGATTATCAACGGCAAAGCCACCGAGCAGCAATTGCTGGATTGGCTCGCCGATTATCGGAAAGGCCGTAAAGAAGCCCGTGATAACCGTCGCACCCCAGAAGGACATCTGCCCCCAAGGAAGAACGTAACCCATGAAGGCAGTTGCCATCATGAGAAGGAAGATCACCACGCCGAGGATCCACAGCAGCTCGCGCGGTGCCTTGTAGGAACCGTAATAAAGACCACGAGCAATATGAAGATAAACTGCGATAAAGAAGAATGATGCACCGTTTGCGTGCATGTAACGCAGCAGCCAACCGGAGTTGACGTCACGCATAATCTTTTCAACAGAGTTGAATGCAATGCCCGTATCCGCAGCATAATGCATCGCCAGCACGATACCGGTGATGAGCTGCGCAATAAGCATAAAGCTTAGAATGCCACCAAAGGTGTACATATAGTTCAGGTTACGCGGCGTCGGATAGGCAACAAAGGAATCATAGACCAGGCGCGGCAAAGGAAGCCGTTCGTCGACCCATTTTTCGATGCCGGTCGAGGGCGTATATGTGGAGTGATTACCACTCATGTTTTCTCTCCCCAAGATCTGTCTTAGCCGATCCTGATGACCGTATCGGAAGCAAATGCGTATTCCGGAATGTGCATGTTTTCCGGCGCCGGACCGCTGCGGATACGACCCGCAGTGTCATAGGTCGAGCCATGGCACGGGCAGAACCAGCCGCCAAACGAACCAGACTCACCCAGTGGCACGCAACCAAGGTGGGTACAAACACCGATCATGATGATCCAGTTTTCCTTACCTTCACCAGCAGAACGCGCAACGTCGGTCGCCTGTGCGTCCGAAGCAAGATTGGCGTTACGGGCATTCGGATCTTTAAGATCGCCAAGCGCTGTTGTCTTTGCGTCTTCTATTTCCTTGGCCGTACGGTTACGGATGAAAACTGGCTTACCGCGCCATTTGACGGTGAGCGATGCGCCTTCTGCGAGAGAAGAAACATCAACCTCAATAGACGCTGCAGCAAGCGTCGAAGCGTCGGGGCGCATCTGGTCGATAAACGGCCATGCCAGTCCGCCGACACCGACGACACCGGCCATTCCCGTCGCAATATACAAAAAATCACGCCGTGTCGGCTCAGCCGTGTCGTGTGCGCTCACGTGCCAATTCCTTTTTAACCTGGATATCCAATTGAAATCTCCCCTCGTTCCCTTGCACTTAGGCAAAAGCAGTCCAGCCTTTCGCGTTCACGCAAAAAGCAGTTCTACAATTGCTTGCAGAACGAAATTCCCTCCATCTCAACATTCAGGTTTAGGCAGGTTGAAATGCCTTGTCCAGACGCCAACCCCATAGGACGGCACCATGTCGCAGGCTGATTTATTGGGATGTTTTAAAAGCGACAAAACAAACCAAGCCACTCAAATCTTACTTTGAGCGGCTTGGTGTGTGTCGTCTGAAAATGCCTGAAATTAGCTGTTTATACCGAGAAAACCGCCCGACTGGCGGGCCCAGAGGCCCGCATAGATTCCGCCTTGCGCAATCAATTCCTCATGGGTGCCTTCTTCGACAATCCGGCCCTTATCCATGACGATGAGGCGATCAAGAGCTGCGATAGTCGAAAGCCGGTGTGCAATTGCGATAACGGTCTTGCCTTCCATGAGCTGACGAAGATTCTCCTGGATCGAGGCTTCAACCTCTGAGTCGAGTGCCGAGGTTGCTTCATCCAGAATGAGGATCGGTGCGTCTTTCAGGATCGCACGCGCAATCGCGATACGCTGACGCTGACCGCCCGAAAGCTTGACGCCACGCTCACCAACAAAGGCATCGAAGGATTTCCGTCCATTGAAGTCTTCCAGCTTCGCGATGAATTCGTCTGCTTCGGCCTGTCGTGCAGCCTGCGCAAGCTCTTCATCCGTGGCATCGTCACGCGCCAGCATAATGTTGTCGCGCAGCGAACGGTGCAGCAGCGCTGTTTCCTGACTGACGACCGCAAAGGCGCGTCGCAGAGAGGATTGCGTCACATCGCGAACATCCTGACCATCGACAAGGATCGCGCCTTTCTCAACATCATAAAGACGCAGGATCAGATTGATGAGTGTCGACTTGCCCGCCCCTGAATGGCCAACAAGTCCGACCCGTTCGCCACCCCTGATGGAAAAGTTGATACCGTCGAGAACACCCGCCGCCTTACCATAATGAAACGTGACGTTTTGGATATCGATGCGGGCTTCGGTGATCTGTAATGGTTTTGCACCGCGCTTGTCTTCCAGACCCAATGGTTCGGAAACAAGCTTCATCGAATTTTCGATAAGCCCAAGCTGACGCAGCATACCATTCAGCTGCATCATCAGACGGCCAAGCAGCATATTAAGTCGCAACACCAGACCGAGCGTAAACGACACCTGCCCAACAGTGATGGCATCTTTGGTCCACAGGTCGATGGTAATTGCTGCCACAGTCACAATCATCAGACCTGACAAGGCGGTCATGGCAAGACGCACGCCGGTCAGTGAGCGCATAAACGGCAGGATTGCCCCGAGATAGCGCATAAAACCGTCGCGCATATAGCGCTCATCGTCATCGACGGTGTTGAGCTTGATGGTCTGGATATTGGAATAGCTATCAACGATACGGCCGTTGATCAGGGAGCCTGCTTCGGCGGAGGCTTCAGCATTCTTTCGAATGCGCGGCAAATAGTGCCGGGCAATCAGGCCGAAAGCCACGATCCATGCAATCACCGCGGCAGCCAGCCGCCAGTCGAGACGACCCACCAGAAACAGCGTCGTCACGCTATAGATCGCCATGAACCAGACGACCTGAATGAGACTTTCAATCAGATCACCTGCCGCCTGCCCCGCCTGCCAGACCTTGGTGGCAATGCGCCCGGCAAAATCATTCTGAAAGAATGCATAGGATTGCCGCTGGACATAGGAATTCGCCTGCCAGCGGATCATGTTGTAGAAACCGGGCGAAAGTGTCTGACCTTCAAGAAGGGTGTTTATGGCCGTGACGACAAAACGGATGACGAGAACCGTGATCCCCATGAACAGAAGTTCCGGACCCGCTGCCTGAAACAGTGCCGACCAGCTGCGCTCGACACCGCCCTTGCCTGCCTGATCGAGAATATCGACAAGCCTGCCCGTGAAATAAAACAGCCCCGCCTCCACGAGAGGCAAAAGACCGCCAACAGCCAGCGAGGCCGCAAGCGGCCATTTAGCCTGTCGCGCATAATGCCAGAGGAAGGCCAATGTTGTTGAAGGCGGTCTAAGCTTGTCCGGTTCGCGGAAGGGATTAACCCAACGCTCGAACAGGCTATAAACCGCTTTCATCAATTGCGTATTCCTTACTTTGCCATTTCCGCTTCGGTCTGCTCGTCAAAACCAAGGAACCCGCCCGACTGACGCGCCCATAGTCCGGCATAAATGCCGCCGAGCGCAACAAGTTCCTCATGCGTGCCATCTTCGACAATCTGTCCCTTGTCCATCACAACGAGGCGATCAAGGGCGGCGATAGTCGAAAGGCGATGGGCAATCGCAATAACGGTCTTGCCTTCCATCAGTGTGTTGAGACTGTCCTGAATAGCTGCCTCCACTTCCGAGTCGAGTGCAGAGGTTGCCTCATCCAGAATTAGGATCGGCGCATCCTTCAGCATCACGCGCGCAATCGCGATACGCTGGCGCTGGCCACCGGAAAGCTTCACACCACGCTCACCGACATGAGCATCCAATCCGCGTCGGCCCTTGGCATCAGTCAACAGAGGAATGAACTGGTCAGCCTGAGCGAGACGGATTGCCCGTTCGACCATTTCTTCTGTCGCATCCGGACGGCCATACATGATGTTCTCGCGCACCGAGCGATGCAGCAAAGACGTGTCCTGCGTAACCATGCCGATGCTTGCGCGAAGCGAATCCTGCGTGACCTTGGAAATATCCTGCCCATCAATCAGGATGCGGCCTTTTTCAAGATCGTAGAAGCGCAGCAGCAGATTGACGAGCGTGGATTTACCCGCACCGGAACGTCCGACGAGACCGATCTTCTGCCCGGCCTGAATGTCGAGCGACAGGCCTTCGATAACACCCTTGCCCTTGCCGTAGTGGAAACCGATCTTGTCGAAATCCAGCGCACCCTTGCTCACTTTCAGCACAGGCGCATTTGGCGTATCCACCACTTCATGAGCGCGCGAAATCGTCGTGATGCCGTCTTCCACTGTGCCGATATTTTCGAACAGTGCAGACATTTCCCACATGATCCACTGCGACATGCCATTAAGGCGCAGCACAAGGCCGATGCCGACAGCAACAGCACCCACGGAAATGGCTTCATTCATCCAGAGCTTGATGCCGATCGCACCCACAGCAAACAGCAGGATGCAGTTCGCCATATAAAGCGTGAAGTGGAACATCGTTATCAGACGCATCTGTCGATGCACCGTGACGAGGAAGCCATCGAGGCTTTCTTTCACATAAGACTCTTCACGGCTTGAATGCGAGAACAGCTTCACGGTCGCGATGTTGGTATAACTATCGACGATACGTCCGGTCATGGACGAACGCGCATCAGCCTGCTGTTCGGAAATCACCCTGAGACGCGGAATGAAGAAACGCAGCAGGATGATGTAGACGATCAGCCAGACCGCAAACGGGATCATCAGAACAATATCCGCCGAGGCCGCGATAAACAGCGTACCGGCAAAATAGACGATGACGTAGTTCAGCACGTCG
>NZ_DAMBKZ010000025.1:0-46176 GCF_032066345.1 Brucella sp. | reverse complement strand
AGCTTCATCACCGTTTCACGCACGGCGAGAGCAGTCTGCATCAGCTTGGTTGAGATACGTCCGGCAAACTCGTCCTGAAAGAACGACATGGACTGACGGATCAGATAGCGATGCATCAGCCAACGCACACGCATCGGATAGTTGCCGAGCAACGTCTGGTGAATAAGCAGCGAGTGGATGAGAACCACGCCCGGCAAACCGACCAGAACGACGCCCGCGATCAGCGCAAGTCGCCAGCCTTCATTGCTCAGGAATGTCTCACGCGACTGGTGCGAAAGCCAGTCGACGATATTGCCCATGAAGGCAAAAAGCGACACTTCGATAATAGCGATCAGTGTCGTGAAAATTGCCATGCCGATAATCCATGGCCATGCGCCACGGGTGTAATAAAGGCAAAAGGCTACCAGCCCGCGCGGAGGCTCGCGCGGCGGTTCTTCGGGATAAGCTTCGAGTCGTTTTTCAAACCATTTGAACATGGCGATCCTTTTACGGGCACCTTGCAAAATTTCCAAGTCGGAACAGGAACAAAAAGGGAATATTTTCGTGATGCGAGAATGATTTTATTCTTGCAGGCACCATCCCGCGAATTGATGTGTTGACGTGTGCGACACACCCAATCTGAACACTTGCAGCCATCGGATTTGTGAGCTACCCGCCTTATATGGATCTGCGTATCGCCCTTTACCAGCCCGACATTCCCGGCAACACGGGAACCATTCTGCGCATGGCCGCCTGCCTCGGCTTCGCGGTGGACCTGATCGAGCCTGCAGGCTTCGACGTTTCCGACAGATCATTGAAACGCGCAGGCATGGATTATCTCGAACAGGCCGCCCTCACCCGCCATGCGGACTGGGAGCATTTCAACGATTGGCGCAGCCAGGCAGGCAAGCGCCTCGTGTTGCTGTCGACCAAGGCCGCAATCCCCTATACGAAATACGCGTTTCAGGAAAATGACATCCTGTTGTTCGGGCGGGAGTCCGCAGGTGTCCCTGACAGCATTCAGGACATCGCGGATGCGCGACTGATTATCCCCATGGTGCCGGGTGCCAGATCCCTCAATCTTGCGGTTTCTGTTGCGATCACGGCAGGCGAAGCTCTGCGCCAGCAAAATTTAAAAAGCGATTCCGTTTCAACCGCATAGACGGACAAACGGAATCAGTTCCCGAAGCAGATTTAATATTCAGTCAGAAAAGGTTCTTCTCCGATGAAGCCATCGTTCCGCACTTCTGTTCTTACGGCCTCGCTTCTGGCAACCGCAGTTGCCGCTCCTGCATTTGCACAGACTGCTGAAACCATTTCGCCAAAGGTCATGGTCATCACCATGTTCGGTGAGGAAGCAAAGCCTTGGCTGGAAGGTGAAAAGTTCACGCAGAAGCTGAAGCTTGCGGGCTTGAGCCCTGAATATCCTGAAATCGATTGTACGGCTGAAGGCCTCTGCCACATGACCACGGCCATGGGTTTTGCCAATGCAGCCAGTGCGGTCTCGGCAATGGCGCTGAGCGACAAGCTTGATCTGAGCCACACCTATTTCCTCATCGCCGGTATCGCAGGCGTTGATCCAAAGCATGGCACACTCGGTTCTGCGCATTGGGCAAAATACGCAATCGACGCCAACCTCAACCATCGCATTGATATCCGCGAAGCACCTGAAGGCTGGGCGACCGACTTCTTCGGCCTCGGCGCTGAAAAGCCGGGTGAAAAGCCAAAATGGGCTGCTGGTACGGAAGTGTTCGAACTCAATGGCAAGCTTGCCGATTACGCTCTTAAAACAACCAAGGGCGTTGAACTTCTCGACAGCGACGATGCCAAGGAATATCGCAAGCATTACACGGAAGAAGCAGCCACCAGCGCGCCTCAGGTCACAATCTGCGATACCGCATCGGGCGACACATACTGGCACGGCACCAAGCTCGGCGAAGCCATGGAACAGTGGGCAAAGCTCCTGACCGATGGCAAAGCGAACTACTGCACGTCACAGATGGAAGACAATGCAACGCTGACCTCGCTCAAGCGCGCAGCCGATGCAGGCAAGCTCGATTATGACCGTATTGCGCTGCTGCGTACGTCTTCCAACTTCGACCGTCAGGGCAAAGACCAGACGGCGGCAGAATCCCTTGCTGCGAAGTCGGGCGGTTTCCCTCTGGCAACGACCAATGCCTATCGCGTTGGCAAGGCATATGCTGACAGCATCATCAAGGATTGGAAGTCGTGGGAGCAGGCCCCTCAGACGGAAGCGAAATAACGCTGTAACGCTATAACGACTCAGAAATGAAAACGCCCTTCGGCAAAACCGGAGGGCGTTTTCACAAATGCCTGATTTGAATCTGGTTTCAATGGCTTAAAGCGTCTCGTTGACTCAGATCTCTAATCCGATGTCGGCAGACGACGCATCGTAAACTCGATGACATCATCAGGCCGTTCACACCAGCTTTCGATTTCAGTCCAATAGGCAGCCTTGGGGAAAGCCTCAAACCATTCCCGCGCTTTATCGCGTGCGGCCTGTCGCGGTAGGGTGAATGTCTCGCGGACAAACCCGTCGCGTGGCATACGGCTCTTCTTGGCACGACCTTTTTCTAGCTGCTTGCGCAAGCCTTCAAGTGGTGGGCGGGGCGAAGATGCGGTCATGCAATTGCCTCCCGAAACAAGGGAAAACTCGAAACTTCCAATCCCTTGGAAGCTTAAGATAGGGAAGCAACGACTTCATGACGAGTCTTTTCTTGGGGAGAGGAATTCGCACCCGCAAGCCGCGCACTCTTCGCGCTTTGCCAGACTGCAGGACTTTGCTAAGTCAAGAAGATAGACGTTTGAATTTTTGCGGCCTTTCGGTCGCTCGGTACATTGCGTGAGAGGATATCCAAAATGCAGCGCGACGAAATTCCGGCAATCATCCCGCAAGATATCGAAGAGAAAAAGCAAGCCGCCCAGAACTGGTTTGAAGAACTGCGCGACCGTATCTGCTCGAGCTTTGAACAGCTCGAAGACGATTTGCAGGGCCAGCTTTCCGATCAGGAGCCAGGACGCTTTGTTCGCACCCCATGGCAGAAGGATGAAGGCAACGGTGGTGGCGGTGTCATGTCCATCATGCATGGCCGTGTCTTTGAAAAAGTCGGCGTGCATGTCTCGACCGTCTATGGCGAATTTTCTCCTGAGTTCCGCAAGCAGATACCGGGCGCCGAGGAAGACCCACGCTATTGGGCAAGCGGCATTTCACTGATCGCGCATCCGCAGAACCCGAATGTGCCAGCCGTCCACATGAACACCCGCATGGTCGTGACCACACGCCAATGGTTCGGTGGTGGCGCTGACCTTACGCCCGTTCTCGATGACCGCCGCACACAGGAAGATCCGGACACCCTCGCCTTCCACAAGGCGTTCCGCTTCATCTGTGAAAAGCATAAGGACATTGTCGATTATCAGCGTCTGAAAGAATGGTGCGACGAATATTTCTACCTGCCACACCGCAATGAAGCCCGCGGCATCGGTGGCATCTTCTATGACTGGCTGCATTCAACCGAAGAACAGGGCGGCTGGGATAAGGATTTCGCTTTTACCCGCGATGTCGGTCGTGGTTTCTCGGTGGTCTACCCGCATCTCGTGCGCCAGAACTTCAACAAGGAATGGACACCAGAACAGCGCGAGGAACAGCTGATCCGTCGCGGACGCTATGTCGAATTCAACCTGCTTTATGATCGCGGTACGATCTTTGGTCTCAAGACCGGCGGCAATGTGAATTCCATTCTGTCGTCGATGCCACCCGTAGTGAAGTGGCCGTAACAGATAGTATGAACCAAACAAAAGGGCGGGAATTTCCCGCCCTTTCTTTATGCATCAAATGCTGAGTGATAGGTCACTTTGCCTTTCGGCATTTCACCCTCAATCACAAGGCATTGGAAATACTCAGCCGGAACACCGTCAAGTGTTAGCCTTTCATCGGCTTTAAAACCAAACCGTTGATAATAGCCCGGGTCACCGAGCAGCACGCAACCTTTGGCGCCCACTTCATGCAAGCACGTTAGACCTTGCCGGATGAGCGCATTGCCAATGCCCTCACCCTGCCTGTCCGGCCGCACTGAGACGGGGCCAAGCCCGTACCAACCACAATCAACACCATTGATGAGAACCGGCGAGAATGCCACATGCCCGACAAGAGCCTCTCTCTCTTCGGCAACCAGTGATAAGGTCAAGGCCGATGCCGAACGAAGAGCGTCGACAATTGCCGCCTCTTTCTGGTTGCTATAGGGCACCGTACGAAAGGCCTCATTCGTCAAATGCCGGATTGAGGAAATATCCTTCAGTTGTTCCTTGCGGATATGCATCATGCACTCCTCATCGATTGTTGGCTTGCGCCCGGACGTTGATGCGTCCTTTGAGCGAGATGAGATACGCACTTCCTGCACGCGATTCGATCAGCCGTTTTCGTCGCAATTGCTGGAAAACAACCATCGTGCAATCGGAAAGCAGATAGCCTTCACGCGTATAGCATTCGATTTCGCAGATGCGTCCGTCTTCGCGCAGATGGCGAATGTAGCCGCCCTGCGCCAGCACGTGAAGCACGCGCTGTTCAATACGTGAGATATTCATTGTTGTTATGCCTGGATGGAAACCATGACAAGCATCAGCGCACGCGGACAGCCAATACCTGTCCACGGCCAATGCCATTTCCGTCCCTGAACATCTGCGCTCTACTTAAGGCGCAGCAATCGTTCGGAACGATCAGAGGCTTCCTACAATCTCCGGCATCAACAATTCCTTCTGGAGCACACTCGAAAAGTATGCGGCCCACTCATTTGGGGCACAAACAACTGGAGGGCTGAAAAGCCCTCCAGAAGATTATTTAAAAGCGGCGAGGCTTGAAGTCAAATCCTCAGGCTTTTGGCTGGTTGCGAAGCTGTTCAGCTTGCGCATAGAACTTCTTTTCCCACTCATTGTGGTTATCCAGCCCTTCCTTGATGAAGGGCGTGAAGATCGCGAGATTCATCAGTGCCCAGTTCACAAAACGGGCAGGGAATTTCAGTGGCTTCACAAAATCAACGAACAGCACTACGCGCGTATGCTCGGTGTGGTTCCATGCTTCATGCTCATAAGCATCGTCGAAAATCAGAACCTTGCCTTCCTGCCAGTGGCAAACCTGCTTATCCACGCGGATCGCAAGCTTATCGGCAGGTTCCGGCACGATCATGCCCATATGCAGACGCAGCACGCCATTATAAGGGCCGCGATGCGGTGGCAGATGCTTGCCCGGCTCGAAGATCGAGAACATGGCGGTCGTCAGCCCCGGAATATGCTGCACCGCATTCCATGTGTTGGGACAGGCTTTAATGTTCTGCTCCGACTTCACACCAAAGCCCAGCAGGAAGAATGTCTTCCAATGATTATCTGTCGATATCGTCTTCACGTCGGACGAAATATCCTGAAACGAAGGAAGCTCGCTCTGACGCAGCAGAACCTTTTCAAGTTCCTTGCGAATAGCCGGATAGGCCTTCTCAACCTCTGCTGCCCATGGGAACGTGGCATTGTCATAAACAGGCGGATTGCCGAGCTTCGCATATTTCAGATTAAGGCTCTCTGCCCAGGCAACAATCCCCATGAAGAAGCGCGTTACAGCACCTGGACGCTCCATCGGCGCGATACCGCTGGTGCCAAAATTCTGCTTGGGATCTGAGCTGGCATTCTGCGAAGTTGATGTATCAGGATTGGACATGCCAAGACGCTTTCAAAACAAAACTAAAAACATTCGATCATAAGTTAATGAAACTATGGCTGAATTTTGCAAGCTATCAGCCGTTCATTTTATTGCGATCAAGTTTGTCCAGAAGCGCTTCGCGGTCAAGACTAAAACCGGAGTCAATCCATAGAGTTTCGAGATCACGCAGTGCTTCACCAAGCCCCGGCCCCTTCTCGACACCAAGCGACAGAAGGTCTCCGCCAGTCACTGGAAAGACCAGCGGTTCATATTTCTCAACCGCATCCAGAAGACGTGAATATCCGCCAGCGCGGATCATCGCTTCATCACTGGCAGCCGCTTCCTGTCGAGCAGACGCATAGGCAAGACGAATACGGTCCGCGACTGCCTGCGAACTGCCGCGATAGATGAGCTTCTTCAATGCCTGTTCAGACGTTTCCGACTTGATGGCATCGGCCCGCGCCCATGCTTCAAGACGAGCGCGCTCGGCATTCGACATTTTCAGCCGCTTGCCAAGTTCTGTCATACGGGCAGCATCGGGTGGCACAATGCTCTCAAGACGTAAAAGCGCATCCACCTGCCAGTCGAGATCAGTTTCTGCACGAACGAGGCCGTGAATGGCATCAATGCCCCATTTCTCGCTTTCAGGCAGAATGATATTCAGCACACCCGATTGCCGCATCCACAGCATCGCACGAGAAGGATCAGGCGCAGATAGCAGCTTCTTGAGCTCCGACCAGACGCGCTCGGCTGAAAGCTGGTTCAACCCGTCTTTCAAACGAGCGCTCGCCCGCAATCCGTTGGCCTCGGGCCGACCCGAACCATACCAGGCAAAGAAGCGGAAAAAGCGCAGAATGCGCAAATAATCCTCGCGGATACGTTCTTCAGCATCGCCAATAAAACGCAGCGTCTTAGTTTCAATATCGGCGAGACCGCCGACATAATCGATCACATCGCCATCAGCAGTCGCATAAAGCGCATTGATGGTGAAATCACGCCGCTCGGCATCCGTCTTCCAGTCGGTGCCAAAAGCAACCTTGGCGTGGCGACCGTTGGTCTCAATATCCTTGCGCAAGGTCGTGACTTCAAAAGGCTGCCCCTGCACCACAACGGTAATCGTGCCATGCTCAATCCCGGTCGGCACCGGCTTGAAGCCAGCTTCCTTGGCAAGCCGAACCGTTTCTTCCGGCAAATGCGTGGTCGCCAGATCGACATCGCTGACTTTCGTGCCAAGCAGGGTATTGCGAACTGCACCGCCCACCACACGTACCTCGCCACCATCGCGGTTGAGTGCCGCAAACAGCGCCTGTAACGGCTTGGAGCGAAGCCAGTTGGCCCGATCTGAAATATTCACTGTATCGCTCAACGGTAGAGCCTTTCATAAAGTCCGCGAATAATGCCTGCGGTCACGCCCCAGATGAATCGCTCGTGATAAGGCATCGCGTAATAAAAGCGTTCCGTGCCATTGAACAGCCTGCTTTCGCGCCGGTGATTGTCCGGGTTCATCAGAAAGGACAACGGCACTTCAAAAATATCCGCAACCTCATCAGGGTTCGGATGCACATCGAAAGGTGTGTTGACGACCGCCAGAACCGGCGTAATCGAAAAGCCGCTACCGGTGAGATAACGCGGCAGACTGCCGAGAATTTCGGCGCGTTCCGACACAAGGCCAATCTCTTCATTGGCTTCGCGCAAAGCGGCATTTTCCGCCGTCCCATCCTCCGGGTCGATTGCACCGCCCGGGAAAGCGATCTGACCCGAATGTTTACGCAAAGTGTCCGTGCGACGCGTCAGCAAAAGGGTTGCTTCCGAACCGCGATCAACCACCGGCACGAGCACGGCGGCATCGCGCATCTTCGCCGTCACCATGGCTTGTGTGAAATCCGGATTAAGCGAATGATCGCCGGTCAGATCATCTTGATCAGGCTGCCAGTGGCGAACACGCTCAGCAAAATCACCGGCCGAAAATCGGGTGTTTAGATGCAATGCACGGTCCATCATTTCAGCGAAGCCTCAAGAGCTTCCGCTGGCATGATAGGGAAAACTGTGCCGCCAGAGCGTATTGCAAACATCACAACGCCATTCACTTCGATTTCTTCGCCCAATGCCACAAGATCATACATAACTGAACGCCCAACCAGCGCCTCAAGCCGTCCACGCACGTTGATATAGGGCTTCAACCCACCGCTTTCATCCTCAACGACAAAGCGCAATGGATGCTCGGCGTCGGCGTCAACCACATCGCCAACATTGGTGCGGAAGGTCAATTTCTGATCGTCACCTTCACCTGAAACCTGCATTTCAACGGCTATGAAATGCGCGTCTTCGACACTGATTTCAATCTTCTCCACCGGCGTTACGAGATAGGTTTTACCGTCTTCATCCTTGCGCAACACGGTTGAAAACAAGCGCACCAGCTGTTTACGCCCGATAGGCGTGCCCATGTAAAACCATGTTCCATCGGCCTTGATGTCGATATCAAGCGCGCCACAAAATTCCGGATTCCAGCGCTCTACCGGCGGAATTCCACGTTCTTTCGTAGCCGGTCCGCTTTGCGCGTCCGCATGAGCGCGTGCAATCAGGGCCTCCAGTCCGCCCATTCCTTCAGTGCCCGGCTTTGCGCTTTGCGGCGTTTCATTGCCTTCAGGGGTGCTTTTTGTCATCCGACTCGGTTATCCCTGTCTGAATGTGAATTTAACTCGTAGAGCGCATCCCGAAAAGTGCGAAGCGGTTTTCGGAGCAAGATGCGCGTAAAAACAAATTGATAGAGCATTTCCAATGACTCAATCAAAACAGGAAATGCTCTAAAGTCATGAAATAGTCACCGTTTCACGGCTTGTCAGTATATATAGTGATTTAACCGATCACATGCAGGTGCGGATATTTTTGCGAGGTTCTTATGAGTGTTGTTGTTACGCCCGAAGCCGTCAACCCCGATCAGATCGTCGCCGAAGCTGAACGTGCACTTGCAGATATTGCGCGGATCAAGGAAAGCATCGGCACCGTTATCTTCGGACAGGAAAGCGTTATTGAGCGCACGCTCGTAGCGGTTCTGGCTGGCGGTCATGCTCTGCTTGTCGGCTTACCCGGCCTTGCAAAAACCAAGCTGGTCGAAACACTGGGAACGGTGCTTGGCCTTTCGGGCCAGCGCATCCAGTTCACGCCCGACCTGATGCCATCCGACATCATCGGTTCGGAAGTGATGGAGCAGGATGCCGATGGTCGCCGTTCTTTCCGTTACCTCAAAGGTCCGATCTTCGCACAGCTTCTGATGGCCGACGAAATCAACCGTGCTTCGCCGCGCACGCAATCAGCCCTTTTGCAGGCCATGCAGGAATACCACGTCACGGTCGCCGGTCAGCGTTATGATCTGCCTGCGCCCTTTCATGTGCTTGCAACACAAAACCCGCTGGAACAGGAAGGCACCTATCCGCTGCCAGAAGCCCAGCTCGACCGCTTCCTCATGCAGATCGATATTCTCTATCCGGAACTCGACGCCGAACGTCGTATTCTTCTGGAAACCACCGGCGTTGCGGAAGCAAAGGCCTATGAAATTCTCGATGCCGAGCGTCTGCGTCAGATGCAGGCGCTGGTGCGCCGTATGCCTGTTTCTGAAAGTGTGGTGGATGCAATTCTCAAGCTGGTTCGTTCGGCGCGACCTGACGCTGATAATGAACATGCGAAAAAGCATATTGCCTGGGGCCCGGGCCCGCGTGCCAGTCAGGCGCTGATGCTCTGCGCCCGTGCGCGCGCACTTTACGAAGGCCGCCTTGCTCCATCTGTTGACGATGTCAAAGCGCTGGCCGAGCCTGTTCTTCAACACCGCATGGCGCTCAATTTCGCAGCGCGCGCCGATGGTATGCATGTCCGTGATGTCATTGCCAATCTGGTGAAGGCAGCAGCCTGATGGCGGTTGGCGCACAGGTTTCAGCTACAGACCGCAAGGATACGCTCGCTCGTGCTCGGGCGCGAGCTGCAAGCATTCCCGATCTGCTGGTCGAGGCCCGGCGCGTCGTCAACACCGTCATGAATGGCTGGCACGGACGGCGCAAACGCGGCCCCGGAGAAAACTTCTGGCAGTTCCGCCCTTATGTTGAAGGCGATGCACTTGCACGCATCGACTGGCGACGTTCGGCCCGCGACGACCATACCTATGTTCGCGACCGGGAATGGGAATCAGCCCATACGGTCTGGCTGTGGTGCGATTTCTCGCCATCCATGCTCTATCGCTCCAATCTGACGCCGATCTCCAAGGAAGCACGCGCGTTGGTCCTGACGCTGGCTATGGCCGAGCTTCTCTCAAGATCAGGCGAACGCATCGCCTTTCCGGCCCTGCTGCCACCTTTCTCCGCCCGCAATGGTGCCGAACGCCTTGCAGGAGCCCTGATGGGTTCAATGATGCATGAAGCATCCGAAAGCGCTTTGCCGGACATCAACCAGATCCGCCGGTTTTCCGAAGTGGTACTTGTTTCAGACTTTCTGCATCCGTTCGATGAACTGACCGATTTACTCGATCAGCTTGCACGTCGCGGCGTCCGCGCGCATCTTGTCGAAGTGGCAGACCCTGCAGAAGAAACATTCCCCTATGCGGGACGTACAGAGTTTCGCGACCCTGAGACGGGCAGCACCATTGTTGCCGGTCGCGCCGAAACCTATGCAGAGGACTACCGACGCTTATATATCGCGCGCCGGGAAACATTATCTGATTTCTGCAAACGACTTGGCTGGAGCTATACGGTGCATCGTACAGATCGACCAGCGACCGAAGCGCTATCACGATTGCATAGTTCTTTAAGCGCGTCCTCTCTTAGTGGAGCACGCGCATGAATTTTCTGCCTCTCGCCTTTGGATCACCGCTGATCCTCGCAGGCCTTCTCGCCTTGCCGGTTATCTGGTGGCTGCTGCGTATGACGCCACCGCGCCCGCAGGAAGAAAGCTTCCCGCCTTTGCGTATTCTGGCGCAAGTTTTCAAACGCGAGGAAGTGCCGTCAAAAAGCCCCTGGTGGATGACGCTGCTACGCCTGCTGATCGCAGCACTGGTTATTCTGGCTCTGGCCTCTCCTGTCTGGAACCCGCGTGCCACCGCGATTGCAGGCGATGAGCCACTTGCAATCATGATCGATAACGGTTGGGCCTCGGCTGAAGACTGGTCGCAACGTGTGGCTGCTGCGGAAAAACTCATTTCCGATGCAGATGAAACCAACACGCAGATTTATATTATCGGCACCGCAGAACCTGCCAATGCTGCAATCGGACCTTATGATCGTACTGGAGCAACCGAACGTTTGCAGGCGTTGCAGGCACGCCCATTTCCTGTAGACCGCAAAGCCGCAACTGAACGCCTCTTTTCAGCCCTGCCTGAAGGCATAAAAATTCGCCTCGCTTTCCTGAATGACGGCCTTGCCAGCGAGAACGACGCCGAAAGCTTCAGCGCGCTCGACAAGACCGGCCATCTGGGTTCGATCCTCTGGTATAGGGCGAGCCTCGGTCGCACCTTTGCCCTCACCGGCATCGACAACAAAGCCGACAGTCTGGATGCGATTGCAATCCGTCCGGAAGGGGTGCAGGCACCGCGTTCGTTGACTGCCGCAGCTTATGACGACAAGGGACGCCGCATTGCCGAAGCACCACTTACCTTTGCGCTCGGCAGCGTCGAGGGTACAGCGCGTTTCAATCTGCCGGTGGAATTGCGCAATGATTTCCGCCTGATCCGCGTTGATGGCGTTGAACAGGCAGGCGCAACCCATCTGATCGATGCCGGTTCAGAGCGCCGTACCATTGGGCTTCTTGCAAGTGGTGATGGCGATCTCGCCCAGCCACTGCTGTCACCGCTGCATTATATTTCGCGCGCCCTTTCCCCTTACGCAAATCTGGTTGAGCCGCGCTCTGCCGACCTTCTGCAATCCGTACCGGAATTGCTCGATGGCAAGCCTTCCCTGCTCATCATGGCCGACATCGGTACGATGCCGCAGCCGGTCATCGAACAGCTTTCAAAATGGGTGGAAGATGGCGGCACACTTGTGCGTTTTGCGGGTCCACGCCTTGCCGGTGCAAATGACAACGATCCGCTGCTTCCGGTTAAACTGCGCAAAGGCGAACGTGCTTTGGGTGGTACGCTGTCATGGTCGGAACCGCAGAAACTCCGTACCTTTCCGCAGCAAGGCCCATTTGCTGGTCTGACTATTCCCGACGATGTGAATGTCTCGCGACAGGTGCTGGCTGAACCGTCTTTTGATCTGAATGACAAGACCTATGCCGTGCTTCAGGACGGAACTCCACTCGTAACAGGCGAAAAACGCGGACGCGGAAATATCGTGTTGTTCCATATTTCGCCTGACGCAACATGGTCGACGCTGCCTATTTCCGGCTCATTTGTCGACATGCTTCGCCGCATCGTCTCATTGTCCAACCGCGCAGGCGGACAGGACAATCAGGACGCAGTTTCGCTGCCGCCGTTCCAGCTTCTTTCTGCTTCTGGAGCCCTTGTGCCGCCGACATCGGAGGCCAAGCCTTTGATCGTTGAGAAAAACAAGCAGGCCAGTGTCAGCATCAACACGCCGCCCGGTTTCTACGGCAATGAGGATGGCTTGAAAGCACTCAATATTTTTGATGGCAGCAATATCAAATTGCACCCAATCGAGCAGCCAACATTTTCCACAGGCGTCACCGAAGCATCCTACACGTCGGATGAATCGATCTCGCTCGCAGGACCATTTCTTGGCTTCGCAGCTATGCTTTTGGCACTCGATACATTGTTGATGCTCTGGCTGCGCGGCGCCTTCCGTCGTCGCATGAAGACACGGGCCAAGGCTGCAAGCATCGCCCTGCTATTGGCAGGTGGACTGGCATTCAGTTTTGCCCCCTCAACTGTCAATCATGCACGAGCCCAAGAGCGACAACAAACCCACGACGACAGCAAACCCGGCGATGAAGCGATCATCAACTCGGTTTCGCAAACCCACCTTGCCTATATCATCACCGGCAATGCCGAGACCGACGATATCAGCAAGGCAGGTCTGCGTGGCCTTACCTTCGCTCTCAACGACAAGACTGCGCTTGAGCCGGGCGATCCGATTGGCGTTGATCCTGCCAAGGATGAACTGGCTTTCTATCCGTTGATTTACTGGCCGATTGATCCAAATGCGGCCATGCCAAGCGCTGAGGCCATCGCCAAGGTCGATGCCTATATGCAGCAGGGCGGAACAGTGCTTTTCGATACCCGCGACCAGCTTCAGGCAGGCGCAAGCCTTGATGCATCTGCGTCACCTGCAAATCAGCGGCTACGGGCGATCCTCGACAACATGAACGTGCCACCTCTGGAACCCGTTCCGGACGACCATGTCCTGACCAAGTCCTTCTTCATCATGCCAGATTTTCCAGGTCGTTATGAGGGAAGCCCGCTCTGGGTCGAAGCCACCACACCCAACAATGCCACACAGGATCGCCCCGTTCGCACCGGCGATGGTGTGACACCAATCATGATCACCGCAAATGACTTTGCGGGCGCATGGGCAGTCGATGAACAGGGCAATCCTCTGTTGCCAACCGTTCCGAACGATCCAATGCAGCGCATCTATGCCATCCGTGGCGGTGTCAATATTGTGATGTATATGCTCACCGGCAATTACAAATCCGATCAGGTCCACGTCCCGGCCCTGCTTGAAAGGCTGGGGAATTAAGGCATGTTTCGGAAAAGTGAAAACCGGCTTTCCGGTAAAACATATGCGGAAAGGAGATCGGCATGAATGTTGAATTCGAACCGTTCCTCTCTCTGCCTTGGCTCATTGGTATTCTCGTGCCATTGGCGCTTCTCATTTTGGCAACTATTGCGCTTCGTATGCGTGGCGGTCTTATTCGTCTGGCTGCCGCAGCCGCTCTCGCACTGGCCCTGTTCAATCCGGTCATCATCAATGAAGAGCGTGAACCGTTAAAGAGTGTCGTGGCTGTCGTGGTTGATCGCAGCCAGAGCCAGGAGCTGGGCGAACGCAGCAGCGATACGGATGCCGCACTGAAAGCCGTTCAGGATCAGTTGTCAGCAATGCCGCAGTTTGAAACGCGCGTAGTTGAAGCTGGCAAGCCTGATGACAATGAAGACGGTTATGCAACGCGCCTGTTTGGTCCGCTTGCACGCACACTTCTCGACGTACCGCCGTCGCGTGTAGCTGGCGCGATCATGATCACCGATGGTCAGATCCATGATATTCCGGCCAATGAAAATGCACTTGGCTTCGATGCACCGGTCCATGGTCTTATCACCGGAAAGCCCGACGAATTCGACCGTCGGATCAAATTCAACAAGGCGCCGCGCTATGGCATCAGCGGTAAGCCGCTGGAAATGTCCTTTACGGTGATGGACGAAGGCAAAAGCCTCGGAAATCCCGCACAGGTTCAGATCAGTGTTAATGGCGAAGTCGTCAGCGAAGAAGAAGCGCAGGTTGGACAGGAAACAACGACCAGCATCAACCTGCCCCGCGCTGGCGTGAATATCGTCGAGATAACAACGCCTACACTTCCGGGCGAAGTGACGGACGCCAATAACCGCGCAGTCGCAACCATTGACGGCATTCGCGAAAACCTGCGCGTGCTTCTGGTTTCCGGCGAGCCGCATAATGGCGAACGCACTTGGCGCAATCTTCTGAAATCCGACGCCGCTGTGGATCTCGTCCATTTCACGATTCTGCGTCCGCCTGAAAAACAGGACGGAACGCCGATCAACGAGCTGTCACTGATTGCCTTTCCGACGCGCGAACTCTTTGTCGACAAGGTCAACGAGTTCGATCTCATCATTCTTGATCGCTACCAGCACCGCGATGTGCTGCCACTGCTCTATTACGATTATATCGCTCAATATGTGGAGAATGGCGGCGCATTGCTGATTGCAGCTGGTCCGGAATATGCAGGCGATATGTCGATTGCCCGCACGCCGCTTTATAGCGCGCTACCAGCCATGCCGACCGGCACGATCACCGAGAAGGCTTTCTATCCGCGACTGACCGACCTTGGCAAACGCCATCCAGTCACGCGCGGTCTTGATGGAGCCGAACAGGAGCCGCCGCATTGGAGCCGCTGGTTCCGCACCATCGATATCGGTCAGCCGCAAGGCGAAACCGTGATGAGCGGTGCCGACAACAAGCCGCTACTGGTACTCAATCGCGTTGGCAAAGGTCGCGTTGGCATGTTCCTTTCTGATCAGGGCTGGCTTTGGGCGCGTGGTTTTGAAGGTGGAGGCCCATACGCCTCGCTTTATCGCCGCATCGCACATTGGCTAATGCAGGAACCGGAACTGGAAGAAGAAGCACTGACCGCAAGCGGCAACGGCCGCACCCTCTCAATCCGGCGTCAGACGATGGGCGATAATCCGGGCATTGCCACCGTCACATCACCATCCGGCAAGCAATTGCAGGTTAATCTTGCACAGGGAAAACCTGGCCTGTTCGAGGGTTCGCTGCAAACCGATGAAATTGGCATTTTCCGTGTGAAGAATGGCGATCTGGAAACACTTGCGCATGTCGGCCCTGTCGATGCGCCGGAATTTGCAGACAGCATTTCGACAGCTGATCGCCTGAAGCCACTGGCCGATGCAACGGGTGGCTCAGTTCACCGCGTTCATGAAAGTGCCGATAGTTCGGTTCAGGTGCCAGCAATCACCGCCGTTGCAGCCAATCGTACAGCCGCAGGCAATGACTGGATCGGCCTGCGTGAAACGACGGATACACAGCTGAAAAGCGTCAATCGTCTGCCACTGTTTTCAGGATTGTTTGCACTGGCCGCCCTGCTCTTTGTCTTCGGCGGCATGTGGTATCGCGAAGGGCGGTAAACCGCCCCTCGCTTCCCCTCTTTTTAACTTTTAAACTCTGCTTGCGTGACGCACTATGCCGGTTGCGCCGTTCAGCGCATTGGGCGCAAGCTCACAGGCGAGCATCCTGCGCGGATCAACTGGCGCTGGCATGATCATCGAACCCGGCTGGACCATCTTGAAGCCAAAAGGCGCATAATAAGGCTCGTCACCCACCAGAACGATTAGCTTGTGACCGGCATTCTGAGCCGCCTCGATCGACATCCGCATCAAGGTGCCACCGATGCCGCGCTTCTTCCATTCCGGCCTTACAGCGAGCGGTCCGAGCAGCAAAGCCGGTTTCTTGCCAACCATAACAGGCGTCTGCCGGACTGATCCGACAACGATGCCACCCATCAGTGCGACGAAGGACAGGTTCAGATCGTGAGGGCCACCTTCACGAATGAAATGCGCTGCTTTGGTAAAACGGGCAGGACCGAAAGCCTCGGCATTGATGGCTTCGATTTCGATGTCGTGCGCCGGGTTTTCCTGCGCGTATGTCAGTTCAAGCTGCTGCATGGGGCTTTGATCGCAATAGGAGATGTCGGTGACCGTTCGATGGTCAATGGAATGCATACCGCGCATTTTACGCAGTCCAGATTTCATCGTCGGAGGATGAAAAGCATTTCCATTACACGGCTCTCCTGATTGGTCGGAATTATCCAACCGCAATTTGGAAGCTGCGTATCACCAAAATGATCACAGGTAAAACAAAATCTTTCAAAACGGCGGTTCAAATTTAGCTTTTTGGCACCGTTACGCACTGTTCACGCGTTGATAGGCTGTCAAACGGCAGTTTTGCGGCTATTTTCCTTATCAAAAGGAGAAATCACATGGGACTTCTGGTTGACGGCAAATGGCAGGATGTCTGGTATGACACGAAAGCCACCAAAGGCCGTTTCGAGCGTTCAAAATCGCAGTTCAGAAACTGGGTCACAGCAGATGGAAGCGCAGGCCCGACTGGCGAAGGCGGCTTCAAGGCCGAGCCCGGCCGCTATCACCTCTATGTCTCCTACGCCTGCCCATGGGCACACCGCACGCTGATATTCCGTGCATTGAAGAAGCTTGAAGATGTGATTTACATCTCGGTTGTCGATTATCTCATGGTCGAAGAAGGCTGGACCTTCTACGGCACAACCGGCAGTACGGGTGACGCTCTCTACGGCTCTAAACGCCTGCATGAGATTTATACCCGCGCCGATCCAACCTATTCCGGTCGCGTAACCGTACCGGTTCTTTGGGACAAGCAGCGCGAGACGATTGTTTCAAATGAGTCATCTGAGATTATCAGAATGCTCAATTCGGCTTTCGATGCGTTCGGCGATGCGTCGCTTGATCTTTATCCGGAAGCCCTGCGCGGCGAGATCGACGCACTCAATGAGTTTGTCTATCCAAACATCAATAATGGTGTTTACCGGGCTGGCTTTGCGACCTCACAGGAAGCCTATGAGGAAGCCTTCGGACAGGTCTTCGCAGCGCTCGATACGCTGGAGGAAAAACTTTCAAAGAACCGCTATCTGGCAGGCTCCAGCCTGACAGAAGCCGATTGGCGGCTGTTCACCACGCTGTTGCGTTTTGATCCGGTCTATGTTGGGCATTTTAAATGCAACCTGCGGCGCATCGCCGATTATCCGAACCTGTGGAATTACACGAAAGAGCTTTATCAGGTGCCGGGCGTGGCTTCGACCGTCAATATGGAACACATCAAGGGCCATTATTATTGCAGCCACAAGACGATCAACCCAACAGGCATTGTTCCGCTTGGACCGGAAATCGACTTCTCAGCACCACATGACCGGGACCGTCTCAGCAACTGAGCTTTTCCTACAACAGTCCCATCAGAACATCCTTACTTTCTAAAATCTTGAGCGCCTCTTTGATCCTGATCAATGGGGCGCTTTGCTGTGCGGTCCAGAGTGCGCGCATCACTACCCCAGACTACCGGGATCAGGACTGTTAGACCAAGACTTTTAGGAGAGACTGATGAACCGCTTTGCCAAAGGGCTTCTCGCCGCAACCGCACTGACATTCGCAGCACCTGCAGCTTTTGCTGCTGATGCGATTGTTGCGCAGCCAGCAACCGAGATCGTTGCCGTGCCACAGACCTTGTCGCCATGGCAGATCCGCGTGCGTGCGCTTGGCGTTATTGCCGAGAATAAAGGTTATGTGAACGGCGTCGATGGCTCTGGTCTTGATTACTCGAAGTCGATCACGCCAGAACTCGACATCACCTACTACTTCACTGACAATCTGGCCGCTGAACTCATCCTCGGCACCACTTATGCCAATATCAATGGCACTGGTTCGATTGAAGGTCTGGGCAAAGTCGGCAAGGTATGGATGCTGCCTCCAACGCTCACCATGCAGTACCACTTCACCAACTTCGGTGCTTTCAAGCCTTATGTCGGTGCGGGCGTGAACTACACCATCTTCTACAATCAGGATGCAGCCGGCGTTGACTATCTCAAGGTCAAGAACACGTTTGGCGGCGCGCTTCAGGTCGGCTTCGACTACATGATCGATGAACATTGGGGTATCAACTTCGATGTGAAGAAGCTGTTCCTCGAACCCAAGTTTGACGCGACTCTGGCTGGTGGCACACAGGTTAGCGGTAAGGCCAAGCTTAACCCTTGGCTGATCGGTACGGGTATCACCTACCGCTTCTAATATCTGAATATAAGGGCGCGAAAGCGCCCTTCCTTTTACCAGTTTGGTAGCGGATCAAGATCGTGAAGCGCTTCCTGCAGGCGGCGCTTGGTTGAAGGCGTCGTCCCGTCAGGCAGGTTATCGAGCGGGAAGAAACCAGCTTCCGCTATTTCCCTGTCTCGCTGTTTCGGCTCTGTCTGCTCAAACGCCCGACAGACATAAAGCGCCACATGATCCCGCTTTGAGGCATGAGCATTTTTGTAAAGCGCGAAAAGCTCGGGCCTTCCGGTGAGGAAAATATTACCTTCCTCACGCAATTCCTTTTCAAGAGCCTGTCCGAATGTCTCGCCACTATCCACGCCACCGCCCGGCAATTGCCAGCCGGGTACGTAAGTATGCTTCACCAGAAAAACTGAATTTTTCTGCTCATCAAGTACAATTGCCCTTACCCCGAGGGTCATCGGGCGTCGTAATAGAAAATAGGTATGAAATAAAAAATGGCGGAAGCGCATACCGTCGATCCTGAACAAATTTCTTTGCAGCATCATTGCTACAGGCACATCAATAAAAAGTCGCTAAACACGGTTTCGATTTAAAAAATAATACAGTACACCGACTATATGTTTCGCCTCGCCCATATTTCCGACATCCACCTGTCACCTCTGCCCCGCATTCGCTATCGCGAATTGGCGTCGAAACGTATCACAGGTTACATCAACTGGCTGCGTAATCGTAAAAACGCCATGCACGGCACAGTGCTGGACAGTCTGATTGCCGATATGCTGGCACAAAAGCCTGATCATATCTCAGTCACGGGCGATCTGGTGAACCTTGCCCTCAATCTGGAAATCGACATCGCCCATGACTGGCTGTTGAAGCTTGGCAATCCGGATAACGTATCTGTCGTCCCCGGCAATCATGATGCTTATGTTCCCGGTGCGCTGGATAAATCCTGCCGCAAATGGGAGCCATGGATGCGTGGCGATGGCGTCAACAATGAAGGCAAGCGGCCTCAGTTTCCTTATATGCGCGAACGCGGGCCGGTAGCGATAATCGGCGTCTCGTCTGCACGCGCGACGGCTCCCTTCATGGCCAGTGGTGACTTTAAATCCGCACAGGCCAAACGTTTGGCCTTAGCACTAGATGAAGCGGGTGCACGCGGACTTTTCCGTGTGGTGATGATCCACCATCCGCCGATCCACGGCGCAACGCCCACGCATAAGCGGCTTTACGGTATTCGCAGATTTCAGAAAGTTATTCGCAAGCATGGTGCCGAGCTGGTCATTCATGGCCACACGCATCTGGCAACGCGCTACGATATTGACGGGCTGAACGGAAAAGTGCCGGTTATCTGCGTGCCATCTGCCAGCCAGAATTTCGGCGGGCATAAGCCGCCTGCACGCTACAACATCTTCAACATCGACCGGAAGCCGGAAGGCGGCTGGCTATGCCAGTGGGAACAGCACGGCATTGAAGATGAAAGCGAAAGAATAATCGAACTCAGCCGGCAAGAGCTGAAAATTCCATAGTTCAACACTACGATTAATGGATGTTTCGAATTTATAGCATTTCCAGCAAAAGTGGGAACCGGTTTTGCGTCGGATAATGCGTAAAACAAATAGTTACAGCGGCTCCAAGGATTCAGTCTTAACTGGAACCGCTGTAACGTCTGACGCAGTGTTTCAACCGACGATATCAAACGCTAAATTCAAACCACTCATTACATCATTAAAGTTCAGCGAGAGCGAAACGTGATATTGCAGTTCTTCTGGGCTGCAGCGACCTCCAATGCCTGCATTTCACCTTTCAGGCGGGCAACATCGGCAGCTTTTGCGCCGTTACCTTCATTGAAGAAAAGTACGGGCCAGAACAGGACGAGACCAACCCCTGTTTTTACTGCGTCTCCGGTCGCCGCTGAATCTTGGCGCCCTGAAGCCGCGGCTGCACCATACGAAACACGCACGGCCTCTTCTTTCAGAGCGGCACATGAAAGCGAGCTGTAAGCCGAAGAAGATACATAACTCGCCGAAATATTACTGGAGCGCGATGCACAACCTGCAATAACAGATAAAAATACTACTAACATTAGAATATTCTTCATAAACATACCCAATAAATAAAATAATTCACTGGGCCTTATATTTATAAATATGAATATATGATGACAATCCCAAACTATAAATAAACATAAAGGCACATATAATAGATACGTAAATTAAAGGCGACGCATAGCGCCGCCTTTAATAGAATAAATTGCCCGTATTATTTTCCGATTACGCGATTGGCTGCCGAAACAATTGCTTCGAGCGAGGCGCTCACGATGTTGTCGTTGATACCGGCGCCGAACAATTTGCCGTCCGGGTATGCAACTTCAACATAGGAAATAGCAGCCGCGTCCGAACCTTGCTTTAGCGAATGCTCGGAGTAATCGATAACCGACATCTTGACGCCCAGATATTTCGACAGCGCATCGATGAAGCCATCAATCGGGCCTGTACCCTTGCCTTCGATATTCTTGGTCACGCCGTTATCGGTGATTTCAGCGGTCAGAATACGACGACCCTTCTGTTCAGGATCTGGATAGGTGTGGTGATCCACGAACTTGATGCGGCCTTCTGCCTGTTCGACATAGAGCTTCTGGAACTCTTCATGAATGCGCTTTGATGGCAGTTCCTTGCCTTCATCATCCGTGATGTTCTGGATGATTTCGCGGAACTCGACCTGCAGATTGCGCGGCAGGTTCAAACCGTAATCAGCCTGCAGAATATAGGCGATACCGCCCTTACCAGACTGCGAATTAATGCGGATGATCGCTTCATAGGAACGGCCAACATCCTGTGGATCGATTGGCAGATAAGGCACTTCCCAGACCGGCGAATTGGCGGTCTTGCGAACCTTCATACCCTTGTTGATCGCATCCTGATGCGAACCCGAGAAAGCCGTATAGACCAGCTCGCCCACATAGGGATGACGCTCGGCAATCTTCAGCTGGTTTGAATATTCGTAGACATCCTTCATGCGATTGATGTCCGTGCAATCCAGCTCTGGATCAATGCCCTGCGTGTACATGTTGAGCGCCAGCGTCACCACATCAACATTGCCAGTGCGTTCGCCATTGCCGAACAGCGTGCCTTCAACGCGATCAGCCCCCGCCATCAGGCCGAGTTCCGTTGCAGCGATGCCCGTTCCACGATCATTGTGCGGGTGCAGCGAAATGATCAGGTTTTCGCGATTGTCGAGATTGCGGCACATCCATTCGATCTGGTCGGCGTAAACATTTGGCGTGTTCATTTCGACAGTGGATGGCAGGTTGAGGATCAGCTTGTGCTCTGCTGTCGGCTTGACGATTTCCGTCACCGCATTGCAGATTTCCAGCGCCACTTCCAGCTCGGTGCCGGTGAAGCTTTCTGGCGAATACTGGAAACGATAACCACCGCCTGCTTTCGCAGCCATATCCATGATCATCTTTGCGGCATCGGTCGCAATCTGCTTGATGCCCTTAACGTCCTTGTTGAAAACAACGCGGCGCTGCAATTCACTGGTCGAATTGTAGAAGTGGATGATTGGCGTCTTAGCACCTTCCAGCGCTTCAAACGTACGCGTAATCAATTCTGGGCGGCACTGCACCAGCACCTGCAGATCAACTTCGTCAGGCGTGTCGCCCTGCTCAATTGCCCAGCGGCAGAAGTCAAAATCGGTCTGCGAAGCCGATGGGAAGCCGATTTCAATTTCAGGGAAACCCATATCGACCAGCAAGCGGAACATACGTTCCTTACGGTCGTGACCCATTGGGTCGATCAGTGCCTGATTACCGTCGCGCAAATCGACCGAACACCAGATTGGTGCCTTTTCGATGCGCTTTGCAGGCCAGGTGCGGTCGTCGAGTTTTGGGTAAGGAAACGGCGAATATTTCACAGCCGCGTCTGGCATACCCTTATGCTTAGCGGCGGAATTCGGCGTGTTTACGTTCTGATTCATGGTCATCTCATCCTCCCGGCGTACTAAGCAGTTCTGTACTGCTGTAACGACACGGATATCTCGTCTTAAAATTCAAATGTGGATTTTGAGAAAGGAGCATGCGTCAGCGGGACTTCAATCGACCGCCGGACGCTCCTTTCAACGAGCCCGGCGATCGCCGCTAAGGCCGAGGGTAAGAAGCGAGTTTAGAACGCAAACGTTCACGCGCGCGCTGGAAGCGGCTGCGGAATGTTCCATAGATGTTGCGTTCTTCATAACCATGGCAACGCTTTTACACTCGAGGTTCAAAACGCGCAAGCCGCTATTTGTTTCATGCGCACCCCGAAAAGTGCGTAGCGGTTTTCGGATAGGATGCGCATCAAATATAAAGATTAGAGCGCCGATCTGATAAAATCAGATCGAAACGCGCTCTAGGCGAAAGGCACAGAACTCGTGCCAATCGGCAGTTTTGCCTCATCTTCCGGCTCAACATGGATCACAACGCGCGCGCTCTCGATCTGCGTCTTCAGTGCGTCTTCGATTCGGTCGCATATGACATGCGCGTCGCCCACGCTCATTTCGGCAGCCACAACCAGATGAAACTCGATGAAAGTTACACGGCCTGCAATGCGGGTCTTGAGATCATGAACCTCAATCGCGCCACCGGCATTGGCCGAAATCACATCGCGAATGCGCATTTCCTCAGAGGGTTCGACACCGATATCCATCAAGCCCTGTACGGATTTATTGATAACACCCCAGCCCTGCCAAAGAATGTTGATCGCAACCAGAATGGCAAGTAGCGGATCGAGGATCGCCCAGCCTGTTATGACAGCTCCAACAAGACCAACCAGAACACCGACCGATGTAAACACGTCAGTCATAATATGCTGACCATCTGCTTCCAGCGCTGGCGAACGCGCACTGCGACCCGTGCGAATAAGCAGCATGGCCCAGAAAGCATTTATCACAGCAGCGCCCGTATTGATCGCAAGACCCAGCCACGGCTCATCAAGCTGACGCGGATTCTCAAGCGCAGACCATGCTTCTTTTGCAATCAAAAGCGCCGCAATCGTAATCAGTACGCCTTCGACAACTGCCGAAATATACTCTGCTTTATGATGGCCAAACGGGTGGTTTTCATCCGCTGGCTTATAGCTGACACTGATCGCCCACCAGGCGCCAAGTGCCGCAATCACATTGACGATGGATTCCAGAGCATCCGAATAGAGTGCCACGGAGCCGGTCACCGCATAGGCCAGATATTTCAGCCCCATTACGCCCAGCGCAACAGGAATCGACCAAGCGGCGAGCCGCCGAACTTTTACACTCGCGTCCATCACAAACCTTCAGATACTTTAATTCTTATCCCGACAGGCGGGCTCAGGCTAACAAGAAGCCTATTGCGCATTCACTCCGGCGTGGCCGGTAAGCAGCATTTCGATAGCCGTTCTATAGCCCATAAAATCCAAATTTCGAAACCCTGTTTTTTTACTTCGCGCATTTAATTTTCTCTTGCGAATGCAATGCATTACTGTTGCAAATGGTTCGCCAGAGCAGCTCTGAAAAACCATGATTTTATAAGGCCATAAACAAAAAACCGGCCGCAGTTTTCACCACGGCCGGCTCATTATTTTGCAACTGAGAAAATCAATTAGAGCGCATCCCGAAAAGTGCGAAGCGGTTTTCGGAACAAGATGCGCGCAAAAAATAGATAGAGCATTTCCAATGACTCAATCAAAACAGGAAATGCTCTAGTAATTGCTGCGACGCGCTTTGTGCTTTGCTGCAAAATGCACCACGACATTTTCGATCATTCGCATCCCCGCATTATGACCAAGCGTCATGATGGATTCGGGGTGGAACTGAACAGCTGCCACAGGCTCTTTTGTATGTTCAAAAGCCATGATGACGCCGTCCTCCGTCTCCGCCGTAACCAGAAAATCATCCGGCAGACGTTCAGGATCAGCAAAGATCGAGTGATAGCGGCCAACCGTTACTTCCTTCGGCAGACCTGAGAAGATGCGTTCAGGTTTTGAAACCCGGATACGCGACGGCTTGCCATGCATCGGAATACGCAGCTGACGCAGCGTGCCGCCATAGGCTTCTGCCAAAGCCTGAAGCCCAAGGCAGACACCGAAGATCGGCAGCTGACGCTTACGCGCCTTATCGATGGTCGCTTTGCAATCAAAGTCCTGCGGTGTACCCGGTCCGGGTGACAGCACAACAAGATCAGGATTAATGCGGTCGAACACTTCTTCGGCGACCGGCGAACGTACCGTCGAAACCGTAGCACCCGTCTGGCGGAAGTAATTGGCGAGCGTGTGCACGAAAGAATCTTCGTGATCGACCAGCAAGATCGAAATCCCCTCGCCCACCTTTGCAGCAACACGTTCTTCAGCAACCTGATTGCTCTTCTGTGCTTCACGCACAGCAGCGATCATCGCGGATGCCTTCAGTTCGGTTTCTGCTTCCTCCTCTTCAGGATTGGAATCAAACAGCAGCGTCGCACCGGCGCGGATCTGTGCCACACCATCCTTGACGCGGATCGTGCGCAGCGTGAGGCCAGTGTTCATGTCGCCGTTGAAGTGCATCATGCCGATGGCACCGCCATACCATGCGCGTGGGCTACGCTCGTTTTCTTCGAGGAAGCGCATAGCCCAAAGTTTTGGTGCACCGGTTACGGTTACAGCCCATGCATGACTGAGAAAGCCGTCAAAGGCATCCATACCATCACGTAGACGGCCTTCGATATGGTCAACAGTGTGGATCAGACGCGAGTACATCTCGATCTGACGACGACCGATCACCCGCACCGAACCTGGCTCACAAACCCGGCTTTTGTCATTGCGATCAACGTCCGAACACATGGTCAGCTCGGACTCGTCTTTCTTGGAATTGAGCAGTTTCAGAATCTGTTCAGAGTCTGAAATTGCATCTTCACCACGCTTGATGGTGCCGGAAATCGGACAGGTCTCAATACGGCGACCATTGACGCGCACGAACATTTCCGGCGAAGCGCCCACCAGATATTCGTTTTCACCCAGATTGATGAAGAACGAATAAGGCGATGGATTGATCGACTTCAGACGGCGGAAGATTTCCGAAGGGGCTGTGTGGCAGCGCTCATAGAAAGTCTGCCCCGGCACGACTTCAAACAGATCGCCGCGCTTGAAGCTTTCCTTCGCGCGTTCGACCAGCTTGGCATATTCGCCCGGATTATGATCGCCACGCGGCAGATCGCACTCTGCGGGCTTGAATGGCTGCACCGGTGTCGCCCGTGCAAGATCATGCGTTGAAGAGCCGCCGCAGACAAATTCGTAGCGATCCACCCATGCGCGCGCCGAATAGTGGTCGGCCACGAAAATTTCGTCCGGGATGAAAAGCACCAGATCACGCTGATCATCCGGGCGCTTCAACTTGTACTGGATTGGATCGAACTGGAATGCCAGGTCGTAGCCAAACGCACCGTAAAGGCCGAGATTTGCATCTTCCTCGGAGAAGAAAAGGCCCACAATCGCGCGCAGCACGGTGAAGACCGAAGGCATACGCGAGCGTTCTTCTTCGGTGAATGTGCCGGTCGGTTCAGCAATCGTCAGCTCGATAAGATCTTCACTGGCCTTATCGACCTTCACTTCGGCAAGCGCCTGAACCGTCTTGAGGATCGGGCGCAGCAGGATCGTTCCGCGCTTGTTCAGCGCTTCAATGCGCATCTGGCGATTGCGGGAGGTAATCACGACTGGCGGATCGACAATTGCCGTGTCCCATCGCGTGTAGCGGCCGGGATATTCGTAGTTGGAAGAAAAGACCGCGCCTCGCCGCTCATTGAGAGCATCGATATAAGTCTCGATAGCTCCTTTATAAGCAGTCAAATGGCGCACACGTTCGACAACAATGCCGCCCGCTGTCTCGTGCGTGAATATCTCGCTATCCGCAATCTTCGCATTCATGACTGGCAATTCCCAAGTGTTATTCGTTATCGAGCACTTCCAAAGCTCAGGCCCCTCAACCAAAGCGCATCGTGCTTCGGCTTTTTATTCTCGCATGTTGCCCAAAACTGGCTTCCGCTCTTGGGCAACATGCGGTGCATTATTCAAACAGCCAAACAAAAAGGCCGCCCGGATAATCCCAGCGGCCTTAACTAAAACGCAAATGCACAAACGCCTGCGTGGCCGCTTTTAGCGAGCCCACCACCAGATTTTTGTGTCAATGCGCGAAATGTTCATGGCGATACTGTTAGCCTTCCCTCGCATCGCTTGCAACTGGAAAATTCAAAGCCTCAATTCACTGATGTAGACTTGTCAGAATTGACCGTATTTCAGCGGTGCAAATTTTTTAGAATGTTTTATCCCGCACAAAAAGAAAATCCGGACTGCTTTAAATAGTCCGGATTCTCCCTAGTCCTTGATAAGGACAAACTGACTAAAGGTTGGAGTACCTTTTCCGGCCCGCCGTGGGTATAACACCTGCCAAAAGTCTTAACTCTATGCGTGCAATATCACTTTAAGTACACATCTTTACTACTATGGATTGCACATTTCCGCAACTGTCAAGTCTATCGTCGTAGCCTTCTACCAAACCGTGTAATGCAGCTGTAATTTAAGTATGTTTCAAAAATTTTGCCTTGCGTGCGAGACGGATTTCGGATTCATTTCGCAAGCAAATCATTTATAAACTAACAATAAAAAGCCGCCATCGCAGGCGGTCGAGTGGGGACACCAATGAAGAATCTTGATGTAATGGACAGGAGTATTCTGCACGCCCTTCAAGAGAACGGGCGACTGACCAATACTGAACTTGCCGATCGTATTAATCTGTCTCAGACCGCCACCGCAGAACGCGTCAAACGCCTCACACGCGAAGGCTATATTCTCGGCTATTCTGCCCATCTGTCGCCAAAGATGCTTGATCGATCGATGCTGGTTTTCATTGAAATCAAGCTTGATCGCACCACGCCAGAGGTCTTTGAAACCTTCTCCGCCTTCACGCGCGGCAATCCCGATATTCTCGAATGTCATATGGTTGCAGGCGGCTTCGATTATCTGATCAAGGCACGCGTCTCCGATATGGATCACTATCGCCGTTTTCTCTCGGAAGCACTTCTATCCCTGCCGGGCGTAAGGGAATCCCACACCTACGCCGTAATGGAAGAGGTCAAGGAAACGTCACACATCGCTGTGTGACGTCGCTATCGTCGGCTATCGACCTGAATTTATTGCCAGCGTGATGACAATATAGATTGGCTTATTGCCGATACAGGCTTGCCAATAATTATTTACGGGTATATACCCGCATTATGTCTAATCCATGTTTCTGCATCCTTCTGCGGCAGGCCGCGAGAAAATCATCCAGCGTTTACGACAGGGCGCTGGCGCCGCTCGGCATCAATGTCGCGCAGTTCAGTCTGCTGCGAAAAATTGCGCGTGCGCAATCCATCTCATTGACCGAGCTTGCCCGGCTTGCCGACCTTGATCGATCAACAATGGGCCGCAATGCGAAGGTGTTGCAGCGTATGGACCTTATCGAACAGACGCCGGGCGAAGATCATCGTGAGACGCACATCGCTTTGACGTCGACAGGCCGCGACCTTGTCGAGCGCGGTGGGCCGCTCTGGGATCAGGCACAAGATGAAATAGAAGCAAAACTTGGCAGCGAAGGCGTGGAACAATTGCTTACCCTTCTCCGCGCCTTTGACTGAAAACAATGACCAAAGCCCATTGAGCCTGTAACTGGCCAACTGGGGTGACCTTCAACTTTGCGGCTGTTCAAAAATCAGCCAGTCTCCGAAAGCGCCGAAGATGATTTCTGCCAGCCTTGCAAGCTTTCTTCAAAAGCGAAACATCCATTATGGATGGGTTGTTGCTGCCATCACGTTTCTGACCATGCTTGCAACCGCTGCAGCCATGGGCTCGGCAGGCATCCTGATCGAGCCATTGCAGAAGGAATTCGGCTGGACCAATGCCAATATTTCCTTCGCCATGGCTCTGCGTCTGGTGCTGTTTGGTTTGATGGGGCCTTTTGCTGCTGCTTTCATGAACCAGTTTGGCCTGCGACGCGTTGTGTCCGCAGCACTCGTCATGATCGCCTGCGGACTGGTCGGCTCGATCTTCATGACTGAAGAATGGCAGATGGTCGGGCTTTGGGGCATCGTAATCGGCCTTGGCACCGGCATGACCGCACTTGTCCTGGGTGCGACCGTTGCTGCTCGCTGGTTTGAAAAGCGCCGGGGTCTCGTGGTTGGCCTCATGACGGCCAGCAATGCAACCGGCCAGCTTGTTTTCATGCCGATCCTCGCCAGTGTGAGCCAGAATATCGGTTGGCGCACGTCGCTAACCATTGTCGTCGGCTTTCTTATAGCAGCACTCGTGCTGGTGCTTGCCCTGATGCGCGATCATCCCGCAGATATCGGGCTGAAGCCTTATGGCCGAACCGCCCCTCTCCCTGCCGCAGAGCCCAAGAAGAGCTTTGCTTCGCTGCTCGCTTCCCCGCTGATTACCTTGCGCGAAGTATCGTCCACATCAACCTTCTGGGTGCTGTTCGTCACCTTCTTCGTCTGCGGCTTTTCCACCAACGGTCTGATCCAGACCCACTGGATCGCATTGTGCGGCGATTTCGGCATCGTACCTGTGGGTGCAGCAGGCATTCTGGCCGTCATCGGTGCTTTCGATCTGATCGGCACCATCGGCGCAGGCTGGCTTTCCGACCGCTTCGACAATCGCTGGCTCCTGTTCTGGTTCTACAGCCTGCGCGGCTTGTCACTGATCTACCTGACCTTTACCGATTTCACGCTCTATGAACTTGCACTCTTTGCCGTCTTCTATGGTCTCGACTGGGTTGCAACCGTACCGCCAACGGTCAAGCTTGCCGCAGAACGTTTCGGTCCAGAAAAGGCTGGCATGGTGTTCGGATGGGTGTTCACCGGCCACCAGGTGGGTGCCGCAGCAGCCGCAGCTTTTGCAGGCTTCGTCCGCACCGATTATGACAGCTATACACCGGCGCTCATTCTGGCAGGGGCGATGTGTTTCGCAGCAGCCGCCATGGTGTTCATCATCAGCAGACCAGCTCCAAGACCCGCTTTGCAGGCATCATAATACTCAACGCTTCCTGCCCTTTCTGTTCAGCGCCAGCACACCCAAGCTGATCAGAAGGGCAGCGGCGGTGTCGGTCCATCCCGGCACCTCACCAAGCAGCAAGAGCCCCAAAACCAGTGTCGCAACCGGTATGAGTGCGGATAAGGCCGCTCCTGCGGCTGTTCCCAACAGCACAACAGCACGATTAAAGGCAAAAACACCGAAAGCCGACGTCAGCACACCCTGATAAAAGCCCTGCAAGGCAATATCACCCCACGAAGTCTGTCCGATGCCTTTGTCGAGCAACAGGATGTAAATCGGCAGAAACACCAGCGCAGAGGCAACCGCTGCAATCGCGGTGGCATGAAGGCCGTCCATGCCTTTCCGGCGAAAGACCATCACGTAGATCGACCAAACCAGCGCGGCTGCAAAAAACGAGAGATGACCCATCATCTCCTGCCCGCCCAGTTGTGACAGGCCTGCGATTAATCCACTGCCGATCAGGATCAGTATCACCCCGACCCAGCGCGACAGCGCCAATCGCTCCTGAAGCAGCAACACGCCAAGGACCGCAACAAGTGCTGTCATCAGGCCGGGGATAAGCGCTGCCGCGTGCGATGCAGGCGCGAATTGCAGCCCATAAACCGTCAGAAGCGCATAGGGAAATCCGGCACCAGATGCGAGTAGCACGAAGCCAAGCAGCCCCAATTGCCGGAAGCCAAACCCTTTGGCGAATACAACCGGCAGCAGAACCAGCCCGGCCACCCCAAATCGCAATGCGATGATGTCGGAAGGCATAAGCGCCGTCTTGAATCCAAAGCGGGTCAAAACGAATGAACCAGACCAGACGAGAACGCCTGAGAGGCCCCAAACAAGGCCTTTCACTGTATCGGAGGTTGAAACGGGAATGGTCGTATCGGTGGTCGCCGTCATATCTGCTGTGCTCTGCTTCGTGAATAGTCAGGCGACTATTACAGAAACCATGAATGCATACGGCACGGATAAATCAGATATGAGATATTAGAAATTCTTATGCCGCTTTGACATTTGCCTGTTTGGCAATCGCGCAGAAACTGTCGATCAAATGCCTGACCGGACTATCTGAACGATACACGACATAAACCGTCCTGAAAGTCGGTGGATCCAGCTTGATCGCCCTGAGATCGTGCAGATTGGACCCCGGAAGGCTGATTTCCGATAGCAGCGTCAAGCCGACCCCATGGCGTACCATTTCAAGCACGGTCGCAACGTCCCGCGTTCTGACCTGCTCGCTGCGTGCGCCGCCATCTGCATGAATGATGCGGTCGATAATCAGCTCACAGCCAGCAGCCGCGATAAGCTGTCGATCACGCAAATCACCGGGAGAGATGAGATCGCGGCGCATGAACGGATCGTCACGACGCCCCACGACGACCAGCTCTTCCTGCCCAACTTCGTCTGCTTCAAGGCCAGAAGCCGGCAATGAGGTAATGCCCAGATCGGCAATACCTTCGCTGACCCAAAGGCTCACATCGTCATGGCCACCTTCAAAGGTGCTGAACTCAACACGCGGATGAAGCCGCAAAAAGCTTTTGCGCAGCTCCGGCACCACATATTCGAGCTGGCTGGGAATAGCCGCCACACGCAACCTGTCGGGCGCATTCGTGACCATCTTGCGTGCCTGCTCTTCGATCCGATCAACCGCCGATAAAGCGCTGCGTGCATCATCGAGAATGGTCTGTGCGAAAGCAGTCAGCATCGCACCGTCGCGTTTGCGCGCAAGCAGATCCAGCCCGAGGATTTTCTCCAATGTCGCCAGCGCCTGACTGGCACCTGACTGGGTGAGGCCAAGCTTGCGCGCTGCAGCACCGACACTGCCGGTTTCGGCTACCGCTTCAAGCAAACGCAGCTGCACGAGACTGATCTTCATCGCTTAGTTTCCCAGTGCTGCGTCGCCCCAATCGGCACGACGCGCCCAACGGAAAAATTCGCCATCCCGCTTGGTGACAAGACGCTCTTCGGCGCTGCCATCATCGTTGCACAGCTTCAGTGAAACCTTGCCCCCGCCAACGCGCGTAGGCGCGATCACGCGCGCCATTGCACTCATCGACGGATCACGCGTTGCAGCCAGATAGATGAACTTCTCGTCTTCCCACGGCACTTCAGCATCCTTCGTCAGACGATGGATACGGGAACGGGCAACACGACGCGAAAAATGGCACCAGTCAGGTGCAATCAACGGACAGTCGTGCTGATGCGTGCATGGCGCTGCGATATGCGCACCTTGCGCAATCAGTGCTGACCTGGCATCAAGAATGCGTTGCCAACCGGCAGGTGTTCCCGGCTCCACAATCACAAATAGATGGCGAGCCGAGGCCCAAAGCCGCTCGACAAGTTCCTTGCGATCAAGGGGAGCGAGTTCGTCCAGAACATAGGCAATCGTCACGAGATCGGCTTGCGGAAAATCGATCTTTTCCTTGACCAGATCGCCTGCACGCCACTCGGTTTGAAGCCCAACATTTTCTGCAAGCTTGCTTCCCACGGCCCGGATTGCCGGGCTTGCTTCGATCATCGTGGCTGATTGCAAGTCAGACCAGCATCCGCGTGCCGCCCAGAGTGCGGTCCCCGGTCCACAGCCAACATCAAGCATGGTGGCAGGGGTAAAATCCGGGCACATTTCAGCAACACTCTCAAGGCTTGCGCGCACAGCCGCATAGGTCGCAGGCAGTCGCGCAGCCAGATAGGCTTTTGCGGCGAGTTCATCCGAAATATGCAGACGACCATCGCGCGTTTCCGCGCGATAGCGCCGCGAAAGAACCTCAGACGCACGCTTGAGGTCAGCCAGAGCCACCCCTTCAAGCGACGCGTCCACAGCCTGACGCAATAGTGATGGCAGTTCCATTAGAAATTAGCGCTCCAGAACCTGCTTCACGTCCACCAGATTGGAGCGAACGCGCAGGATGTAAAAGCCCATGGTCGTCAGATGTGACGGCGTAAACCAAGCATCCGGGCTACCATTGGAAACGATGAATGGCTGCATATCGAGCGCCGAGCGCAGCTGCCGCTCCATTTCGTCCCAAACGCCATCAAGATGCTTTTCCGCCAATACATTACGGAAATCCGAATGCGACGCACGCAGCAGGCCGTAATAGGCATAGAGCTGGCCATAGGCGAACCAGAAGCGATCATCGGCACGCGTATCGAACCAGCCGGCATGATAGTTTTCGGCACGATCCTTGAGGATTGCAGAGGTCGAACCCAGATCGCTTGCAATACGATCAACAAACTGGATCAGATTATCGGCGCGTGCATCAAAGGTTGCCTGACAGTTTTCAAGACGGGTGTTGAACGAGCGCAGATCCTTGATCGCCGAACGATAATAGCTCGGCGTCGGTGTCTTTGGACCAAACGGGCTCAGGCCAAAATACCAGGCGTCTTCTGCAAACTGCAGATTGCCGCGTGCTTTCTGCAGGTCGCCATCAATTTGCGAAGTGCCGCGCAGACGGCCGATATTGTCCACCAGTTCGATTGCCGTGCGGCGCACAGCTGCATTGATACCGCGCTGGAACGACGCCTTGTTGTCGAGGAAAGGTGTGCGATCCCAGTCAACGCCGAAGAAGCCAACCTTGTAGAGCAGCATGGAAGAAATCCACGCGTTCTGGTTCACATTGAAATCGGTAAGATCAGCGGCGACTTCAGCAATCGCGGAAGGAGAACACTTGCGCGCTGTCGACGGAATTTGCGCTGCCTGCATGGGCGGTGTCTGCGTTGACGTGTCACCATCACCCGTTGCAGGCGTGGTGTCTGTCCCGCTCGCACTGTTTTCGGAAGGCGTTGGGGTTGCAGGCTCCGGCGTTCCAGACTCTGGTGTTGAGGTCAGGGGCTGAGGTGTCGTCTGCACCACTTCACCAGGCGTCACAGCATTCTGGTAGCTATACTTGGCGGGATAATCAGGATTGAAGTTGGTCCAGACCTGCGTTTGCCAGATAAAATAGACATAAAGGCCGCCAAGTCCGATCACGATCACCGCAATCGCAACTTTCCACAAATTTCCCAACTTGAGAAAAAGTCCCCACAGACCGCCGAGTGGCACTGCAATCACGCGGGCCAATGCCGCGATAAAACGACCAAGGAAGGAGAAAACGCCCCGAACTGCATTCCACACTGTAACGAATCCTTCCTGTTACCTGCAATTGCAGGCTCTCCGACACTTTTACCCATCCGGATCACAGACCCGGAAAATTGCCGATTACCAAGCAGCATATGCTGATAAGTTTCACACTTCTCAAATAGAGTGCGTCAGGCTTTTCGACAACCATCAACCAGACAGGTTCGGACTTTATTGGGTGTTTTCAAGCCTTCATGGGTTGAAACAAGACGGGCTGTGCGTAACATGGCGCCACTTCGCACTGCTTCGGCTTTTAACGCTTTATCTGCAGAACCTTTTGTCTGACGGTCCAGAAAAACGAGTACAACACACCCCAAAGTCGCAATCAGAAATATTTTCGCCGCAATGGTACTTGATCGGCGAAATCTTTGGTGTTTGCTAAAAGCCGGAACCGGAAAAACAATCAACCGTTAAAGCGGCCCGGTTAATGGAGAGAAAAATGAAGTCCACTTCGACGCCTACGCTCAAATATGCCTTGAGTATGTTAGCCATCACGACAGCGATCTTTGCGCTGCCCGCAACCGCCTCGGCTGCGGAGCCTGCAAGCTGCTCGACTGTCCGCTTTTCCGATGTGGGCTGGACCGACATCACCTCCACCACGGCAGTAGCCACCGAGATCCTCAAGGGTCTTGGCTACAAGACCGACATCAAGGTTCTTTCCGTGCCAGTGACCTATGCGTCGCTCAGCAAGAAGGACATTGACGTTTTCCTCGGCTATTGGAACCCATCGATGAGCGCTGATCTCAAGCCTTATCTGGATGACAAGAGCGTCGAAACCCTCCGCACCAACCTGACGGGCGCAAAATACACCCTCGCCGTGCCGAAATATGCCTATGACGAAGGCCTGAAGGACTTCAAAGACATCGCCACTTTCAAGGACAAGCTCGGCGGCAAGATTTACGGCATTGAACCGGGCAATGACGGCAATCGTCTGATTCTCGACATGATCAGCAAGGATGCGTTCGGCCTCAAGTCGTTCGAACTGGCAGAATCGTCTGAACAGGGAATGCTGGCGCAGGTTGCCCGCAGCATCAAAAGCAAAGACCCGGTCGTCTTCCTCGCCTGGGAACCGCATCCGATGAACAAGCGCTTTGAGATCGCTTATCTGACCGGCGGCGACGACTTCTTCGGTCCTAACCTTGGTGGCGCGAAGGTCGAAACAAATGTCCGTGCTGGCTATACGCAGGAATGCACGAATGTCGGCAAGTTCCTGACCAATCTTGAGTTCCAGCTTGAAATGGAAAACGAGATCATGGGCAAGATTCTCGACGATGGCGAAGATCCGGCAAAGGCCGCAACTGCCTGGCTCAAGGCAAATCCTGCTGTGCTCGACAAGTGGCTTGACGGTGTGACCACCGTTGACGGCAAGGAAGGTCTGCCAGCCGTTAAGTCGGAACTGGGCCTGTAATCCTTAGAAAGTCAGGCCGCGGATTACCGCGGCCTACTCTTTTGTAGGTAAACTATCGAAGCGCATCCCGAAAAGGGTGAAGCGGTTTTCGGACAGGATGCGCGTTAAGATAAACAGCTGGAGCAGCGAGCGATCTGATAAAACAGGCCGCACCACGCTCCACGACTGAAAGAACGCGGCAGGAGACATAATCGTTGAACTGGCTGACGGACTATAAAATTCCGGTCGGACCCACCGCAAAGTCGGTGGTCGATTGGCTCACGGACAATATGGGTGGCTTTTTCGATGGGCTGGCTGCGGTTATGCAGTGGCTTATCGACGGCCTGTTGTATCTGTTACAACTGCCGCATCCGCTCGTCCTGATCGCCATTTTTGCAGTGATCGCCTGGTTTATCCAGCGCCGCATCTCGGTGGTGATCCTCACCATCGTGGGTTTTCTGTTCATCATCAATCAGGGCTATTGGGATGGCACACTCAAGACACTGACGCTGGTTCTGTCGGCCTGTTTCCTCTGTATGGCAATTGGCGTCCCGCTCGGCATCGCCGCAGCGCACCGCCCCACCCTTTATGCAGTCCTGCGACCGATTCTCGATCTGATGCAGACGTTGCCAACCTTCGTCTATCTGATCCCGGCCATCGTCTTCTTCGGCATCGGCATGGTGCCCGGCCTGCTGGCAACCGCGATCTTTGTGCTGCCCGCGCCGGTACGACTGACCCATCTCGGTATTTCATCGACACCTTCGTCATTGATCGAAGCCGGTGAAGCTTTCGGCGCATCCCGTACACAGCTTCTCTGGAAAATCGAGCTGCCTTACGCCATGCCGCAAATTCTGGCTGGCCTGACACAGACAATCATGCTGTCGCTTTCCATGGTGGTGATTGCGGCGCTTGTCGGTGCTGACGGCCTCGGTGTGCCGGTCGTTCGAGCCCTGAACTCGGTCAATACCGCACTGGGCTTTGAATCGGGCTTTGTCATTGTCGTGGTCGCTATCGTGCTCGACCGCATCTTCCGCGCCGGACGCGAGAAATAGGAGCCGATCATGACAATCATTGCACTGGAAGATGTCAGCATCATTTTCGGTAAGAATGTCGATAACGCGCTGGAACTCGCGGACCGGGGCGCTTCACGTTCGGAGATTCAGGCTGAAACCGATCTCGTTCTGGGCGTGCATGACTGCGCGCTCAACATTCAGGAAGGCGAGATTCTCGTCCTGATGGGGCTCTCGGGTTCTGGAAAATCAACACTCCTGCGTGCCATCAACCGGCTCAACCCGATTTCACGCGGCCGCGTACTGGTGCGTGATGGTGAGCGAACTATCGATGTCGGCAAAGCAGATCGGGGAACGCTTCGCCATCTGCGCACGGAACTCGTTTCAATGGTGTTTCAGCAGTTTGGTCTGCTGCCATGGCGCACGGTTGAAGAGAACGTCGCGTTTGGACTGGAAATCTCCGGTATGCGCAAGGACGAGCGGCTGGCACAAGCGCGCAAGCAGCTTGAACTGGTGGGCTTGCAGGACTGGGCCAAGCGCAAGGTGGGCGAACTTTCCGGCGGTATGCAGCAGCGCGTTGGTCTGGCGCGTGCCTTTGCAACCGGGGCACCGATTCTGCTCATGGATGAGCCGTTTTCCGCGCTCGATCCGTTGATCCGCACGCGTTTGCAGGATGAACTGCTGGCTTTCCAGTCACGGCTCAAGAAGACAATCGTTTTCGTGAGCCACGATCTCGACGAAGCTATGAAAATCGGCAATCGTATCGCCATCATGGAAGGCGGTCGCATCGTTCAATGTGGTACGCCGCAGGAAATTCTTCTGCAGCCGGCGGATCAATATGTCGCCGATTTCGTAGCGCATATGAACCCGCTCGGCGTTTTGTGTGCAGGCGATATCATGACGCCATTTGACCGCACTGCCGCACCTCGCCCCTTTGCCGCAACCGCTCGACGCGAAACCCTTATTCGCGACCTGATGGGCGCAGTTGCGGATAGCAGCGGTGATGTGGGGATTGTCGAGAATGGCGCCATCATCGGCAAAATTGCCGCCGATGACATTGTGCGCGCCCTTGCCTGGCACCAGCAACGTGGTCAGCATTAGAGCGCATCCCGAAAAGTGCGAAGCGGTTTTTGGAACAAGATGCGCGTAAAAACAAATGGATAGAGTACCGTGCGCCCTTGTGGGCGCACAAAGTCGCTCTACAACAAGGGCTTCAAACAAAAACGCCGCCTCAAAGGGCGGCGTTTTTTATTATCGATTGAAGGCTTTAAGCCTGTGCGGCCTCGCGTGCAGCGGCACGCGCTTCAACACGGGCGCGGATCGCATCCACATCCGCACGCGGCGTGGCTGCAAAAAGCTTCTTCGTATAGTCATGCTGCGGGTTGTTAAACACGTCGTCACGCGAGCCATATTCAACAACTTCACCGAAATACATCACCATCACATCATCAGCGATGTAACGGACAACCGACAGATCGTGGCTGATGAATACGTAGGTCAGGCCAAATTCTTCCTGCAGATCAGCAAGAATATTGAGCACCTGCGCCTGCACGGAAAGATCGAGCGCCGAAACCGGCTCATCAAGAATGAGCAGCTTAGGATTGAGCATCAATGCGCGTGCAATAGCGATACGCTGACGCTGGCCGCCCGAGAACATATGCGGGTAGCGATTGAAATGCTCCTTGCCAAGACCAACCTTGAGCAGCATTTCCATCGACTTTTCACGACGTTCCTTGGCAGACATATTGGTGTTGAGCAGCAGAGGCTCAGCCAGCACATCACCAATCTTCTGGCGCGGATTGAGCGAACCGTAAGGGTTCTGGAAAACGATCTGCACCTTCTGGCGCATTTCGGCTGTCAGACCATCACGGGCAATATTCACATCCTTGCCGCCGATCATCAGATCGCCAGAGGTCTGCGGGTCGATCATGGTCAGGATGCGGGCGAGCGTTGACTTGCCGCAACCTGATTCACCGACGATTGCGAGCGTCTTGCCTTTTTCAAGCTTGAAGCTCACGCCCTTGACGGCATGAACAACCTTGGGCTTGCCAAAAAGACCGCCGCCAACATGGTAGTCGCGCTTGATATCGCGCGCTTCGAGAACGATCTCGCTCATCACGCTTCTCCTGCGGCATTGTTTGCAAAGACGAAATCGGAAACCGTCGGCAGACGGTCGCCGGTCGCATTTTCCGGCAAAGCCGAAAGCAACGCACGCGTATATGGGTGCTTTGGCGCGGAAAACAACGACAACACGTCAGCGTCTTCCATCTTGTGGCCCTTATACTGCACGATCACTCGATCAGCAGTTTCGGCAACCACGCCCATATCATGGGTAATCATGATGAGGCCCATGCCGTGCTCCACCTGAAGACGCATCAGCAGATCGAGGATCTGCTTCTGGATCGTCACGTCAAGCGCGGTTGTCGGCTCGTCGGCAATCAACAGCTTCGGGTTACAGGCAATTGCAATCGCGATCATAACGCGCTGGCACTGACCGCCAGACATCTGATGCGGGAAGCTGGACAGGCGCTCGGCAGCATCACGGATGCCAACGAGTTCCAGCAGCTCAATCGCACGGGCACGGCTTGCAGAACCTTTAAGCCCCATATGGCGCTTAAGCACTTCTTCAAGCTGATAGCCCACCGTGAAACACGGATTGAGGCTTGCAACCGGCTCCTGAAAGATCATCGAAATATCGCGCCCGATAATCTTGCGGCGTTCCTTGTCGGACATCCCTTTCAGGTCTTGTCCGTCAAACGTCATGCTGTCGGCGGTTACGGTTGCAGTCTTGGGCAACAAGCCCATGACAGCAAGCATACCAACGGATTTACCAGAGCCTGACTCACCCACGATGGCAAGAACTTCGCCCTTGTCCACCGAGATATCGATGCCGTCGACCGCCTTGAACGGACCAGTCGAGGTATCAAACGAAACCGTAAGGTTCTTGATTTCAAGCAGAGCCATCGATCAGCTCCTCTTCAGTTTCGGGTCAAGCGCATCGCGCAGACCATCGCCGACCAGATTGATCGCGAGAACGGTGATCAGGATCGCTAGACCCGGGAAAGTCACAACCCACCATGCACGCATGATGAATTCACGCGCTTCTGCAAGCATTGTGCCCCATTCCGGTGTCGGCGGCTGCGCCCCCATGCCAAGGAAGCCAAGCGCTGCAACGTCGAGAATGGCGTTGGAGAACGACATGGTTGCCTGAACAACCAGAGGTGCAAGGCAGTTTGGCAGAATGGTCTTGAACATCAGACGCAGTTTGCTTGCACCGGCAAGCTTGGCTGCGGTCACATATTCACGTTCTTTTTCGGCCATGACTGCGGCGCGGGTCAGACGTGAGAAGTGCGGAAGCAGAACCAGCGTGATCGCGAGAACGGCGTTGATGAGGCCTGGCCCCAGAATCGCCACCAGAACCAGTGCGAGCAACAGTGACGGAAACGCCAGAATGACGTCCATGATACGCATGAAGATCGTATCGACACCGCCGCCAAAATAGCCGGAGAGAAGGCCGATGGTGATGCCAAGGCACATCGAAATGATGACGATGACAAAGCCGACCAGCAGCGAATACTGAGCGCCATAGATCAAACGCGACAGCATATCGCGACCGACAGCATCCGTGCCAAGCAGGAACTGCGTTGTGCCGCCCTGTTCCCAGAAAGGAGGAGCCAGCATGAAGTCACGGAACTGTTCCGAAGGATTGTGTGGAGCGAGAACCGGCGCAAAGATCGCAACGATAACAAGCGCCAGAAATACGAAAAGACCGATGACAGCGCCGCGATTGACGCTGAAATAGAACCAGAAATCTTTCAAAGCACGGATTTTTCCGACTTCGTTTACGGCTTCCGGCTGAATTGCTGAGTGTGTCATGATACCCTCACTTGTGCCGGATACGCGGATTGATCAGGCCGTAAAGCAGATCGACAACCAGATTCACGATCATGATGATGAAAGCGATAATCAGGAGTCCGCTCTGCACAACCGGATAGTCGCGACGCGAAATGGAATCGAGCATCCATTTGCCAATTCCGGGCCATGAGAAGATCGTCTCAGTCAGGATAGCACCCGCCATAAGCACACCGACCTGAAGGCCGATGGTGGTGATGACCGGGATCATTGCGTTACGCAGCGCATGAAGACCGATAACGCGGCGAACCGGCAGGCCTTTTGCACGAGCAGTACGCACATAATCTTCACCCAGCACTTCCAGCATTGCCGAACGTGTCTGGCGCGCAATCACCGCAAGCGGGATCGTTGCAAGCACGATGGTCGGCAGGATGAGATGCGAAGCCGCAGAAGCGAAAGCGCCCTTCTGACCCGACAGCAGGCTGTCAATCAGCATGAAGCCCGTTACTGGCGGGAAGAAATACAGCAATGAGATACGGCCAGAAACCGGCGTCCACTGCATCATGCCCGAGAAAAAGATGATGAGCAGCAAAGCCCACCAAAAGATCGGCATCGAATAACCAACGAGCGAGATGCCCATCAGACCCTGATCGAACCATGAACCGCGCTTAACAGCTGCGATGACACCTGCAGGAATACCAACCAGGATAGCCACGATAATCGCGCAGATTGAAAGCTCGACAGTTGCAGGGAACAGGGCGAAGAATTCCGTCAGAACCGGCTTTTTCGTGACCAGAGACTGGCCGAAGTCACCATTGAGAAGGTTCCAGACATAGTTGATATATTGCTCCCACAACGGGCGGTCAAAGCCGAGCTGAGCCAGCAGCTGTGCATGGCGCTCAGGACTGACGCCGCGTTCGCCTGCCATCAACAGCACGGGATCGCCCGGTAGAACGCGGACGAATGCGAAAGCAACGATCGTGATGCCAATGAAAGTCGGCACCAGATAGATGAGTTTGTTTAATATAAAACGAAACATACAAAAACTCCGACCGGGTGCGGAGGAAACCTCCACACCCGGCCGCTGGTGTTGTTAGATTTTACTCGGAGATATCGACATCTTCGAAGCGATAATCACCAAGCGGGCTCTGCTTGAAGCCCGTAACCTTGGCCGACATCGGCACGAATACGGTCGAGTGAGCGATGGTGTTCCATGGAGCCTGCTCCTTGAAGATCACCTGAGCTTCTTCATAAAGCTTGACGCGTTCTTCATGGTTGGTCGAGACCTTTGCCTTCTGGATCAGGTCTTCGAACGGCTGGTAGCACCACTGTGCACGGTTGTTCGAACCAACGCCGGCGCAGCCCAGAAGCGTGCCGAGGAAGTTATCCGGATCACCATTGTCACCGGTCCAGCCGAGGATGACGGCACCGTCGCGGTCCTTTTCGCCGGACTTCTTGAGATATTCACCCCATTCCATCGAAACAATTTCAGCGCTTACGCCAACCTTGGCAAGATCGGACTGCATGAGTTCAGCAGTACGACGTGCGTTTGGCATGTAAGGGCGGCTCACAGGCATTGCCCAGAGCTTCATCTTAAGATCCTTGACGCCAGCAGCTTCGAGAGCCTTCTTGGCAGCTTCCGGATCGTACTTGTCGTCCTCGATCTTGTCGTTGTAGCTCCACATTGTCGGTGGAATCGGGTTCTTAGCAACCTGTCCCTGACCCTGGAACACTGCATCAACGATAGCCTGCTTGTTAACAGCCTGGTTGAGTGCCTTACGAACTTCCGGCTTGTCGTATGGAGCGACAGTCGTGTTGTAAGCGAAGTAAGCAATGTTCAGACCAGCCTGTTCGTCAACCTTAAGGTTGGAATCAGCCTGAAGGTCCTTGATGTCTGCTGGAGCAGGATAAGACATCAGGTGGCATTCGCCAGCCTTGAGCTTCTGCGCGCGGACTGCAGGATCGGTCGTGATTGCGAAAACCAGATCGTCGATCTTTGGCTTATCACCCCAATAATCCTTGTTAGCCTTGAAGCGAACAACAGCGTCCTTCTGGTAGGCTACGAACTGGAAAGGACCAGTGCCGACAGGAACCTGATTGAGATCGTCCTTCTTACCGTCAGCTGCGAGCTTGTCGGTATATTCCTTCGAGATGATCGAAGCGAAAGGCATCGAGATATTGGCGAGGAAAGCAGCTTCCGAACGGTTCAGAACGAACTTGACGGTGTTGTCGTCGATCTTCTGAATTTCCTTGATCAGCGAGCCCATTTCCATCGAATCGAAATATTCGTAGGAAATGCCAGCCGTATATTCGTGCCAAGGGTTTTCCTTGTTACCCATACGGTCGAAGGAAAGGATCACGTCGTCGGCGTTGAAATCACGGGTTGGCGTGAAGTAATCGCTCGAATGGAACTTTACGCCCTTACGCAGATGGAACGTATATTCCTTACCGTCTTCCGAAACTTCCCAGCTTTCTGCCAGACCCGGTACGACTTCGGTCGTGCCGTTCTTGAACTCTGCAAGGCGGTTGTAGACCGGATGCGCCGACGCATCAAACGTGTCACCACCTGTGTAAGCTGCCGGATCAAAGCCCTCAGGCGATGCTGGCGAGCAATATACAAAGGTCTTAGCCGATGCAGCACCGCTCATTAGAGCGACAACTGCAGTTGCCGCCAAAAGTTTCTGGTAGAATTTCATTGTAGTGCCCGCCTCCACGGAAAATAATATTGCGCGCACCCTAAGCACGCAATTGGACCTTATCGAAACGCTTGGCTTGCCACAATGCAAGCGCAATTTTTAGAATCGCGTCATATTCTCAACCGATTTTACCCAGTTTTATTAGATTTTTATTCCATGACAGCGTTGGGTTTTAGAAAATTGCGCTAAACGGCATGGAATTATAATAATCTTCGCATCTAAAATATGTGCGACAACAGCCACCTGACATCCCGTCAGAGGTGTACTGTTCGGCACATTATGCATTCGTACTCCAAACATAATTTAGCAAAAGATTGGATATTGCTACAGGCTATCACTCTTCGATAAGCAAAAATTGATCCGCTTCTATACTCCAATATGCGGATGAGCTATTAACTGGATAAATTCACTCACATTTGAGCTGCTTTCCATGCCCGAAGAAAAAAGCCCTATTCGGCCCACCACGCCAGAAGCGATCCAGTTGGCCAAAGCCTTGCTGCGCACGTCCCGTTATGGCGCAATCGCAGTTCTTGATCCCAAGACGGGCAGACCGCTTGCAAGCCGAGTGGCTGTCGCCACGGACATCGACGGAACGCCAATTATTCTCATTTCGGCACTGGCAGCACATACCCCCGGGTTAATCGCCAATCCCGCCTGCTCGCTGCTGCTTGGTGAGGCAGGAAAGGGAGATCCGCTCGCCCATCCGCGCATCACCCTTCACTGTAATGCCAACAAAATTGAACGAAGCTCTAGCGAGTATCCTCGTGTAAGACGGCGTTATCTCAACCATAATCCCAAGGGCGCTTTATATGTCGACCTGGGAGACTTTGCCTTTTTCCGACTGACAATTGAGTCTGCCAGCCTGAATGGCGGCTTCGGCAAGGCATTTAATCTGACCGATAACGACCTCATAAACCCGCCTGAGAGCGTCGGCGCAATCGCGGTTTCCGAACAGGACACGATTGATGATCTCAACAACAAATATGGTAACGAAATCAATCTTCACGCCGCCCGTCACAAAGACGTGGCAAAAAACTGGAAGATAACGAGTTTCGATCCCGACGGCTTCAATATGTCGAGTGGTGACCACATCATCCGCTCTGATTTTTCCGCTCGGGCCGATTCTGGTGAGAACGCAATGAAAATGCTGCAAGGCTTGTTCAAAGCCGAGCGCTGAAACAAAACCCTGCTATTTTTGGGACAAATCGATGATTTTTTGAGCTGGTTAATATAAGCAAGCCCTTTTCAATTTCTCGGTATAGTATTAATTTCGGGGTGTCTGCGGCCAATGAACCACAGGCATTTTTTTAACCGAATGCTGTCTTACGGGGGTATGACTGCAAATGACCAATGAAGATAATTTTTTTGATTTAATAGAAAATGTTGATCAAGCGGCTGATTTTCTTTCAGCTCTTGCTAACAACAAAAGACTACTCATTTTGTGCAAGTTACTTCACAATGAAATGTCTGTTGGTGCTTTAGCAAAAGCAATTGATCTTAGCCAATCCGCGCTATCCCAGCACCTCGCAAAACTACGGGCACTTGACCTCGTATCGACGCGGCGTGACGCGCAAACCATATATTACATGGTATCTTCACCACACATCGAGTTGATGTTGTCTACGCTTTCAAGTCTCTATATGAGTCCTGCACCGCGTCGACGTGAGATTGCTGCGGTCGTTCACCAATAACGCACCTATATGAGGCATAAGTCGTGCGATGAAGGAACAAACCGGATCGCACGACTTTGTCGTAAGCATCTCTGATTCTGCCGATGCTCGTTTATCCCCCTACACGAACATTCGCGAAAAAGATCTTGTCGGCCGCCAGCAGCGTTTCATCGCTGAGGGAAAAGTGGTCGTTAACGTCCTGTTCTCCTCTCATGCACGCTTTCAAACAGAATCCTTGCTCGTTCTGGAAAATCGCCTGAACGGGCTTGAGGAGCAATTAAAACAGCGTCCCGATGGCGTCGCTGTCTATTCTGTGCCTCAATCTGTTATGGATGAAGTTGCGGGATTTCATGTCCATCGCGGCATTCTCGCAGTCGGACGACGCAAAACTCAGCCAACCCTTGAAGAAATGGTCGGCCAGCTACCAGAGAGTGCTCTGGTTGTTGTGCTGTGTGGCATTTCCAATCACGACAATGTCGGCTCGATCTTCCGCAATGCGGCAGCATTTGAAGCAGATTGCGTTCTTATGGATGAGACCTGCTGCGATCCACTTTACCGAAAAGCCATTCGCGTTTCTGTTGGTGCCACGCTGAAAATGCCATATTTCCACGGTGCCTCTATCGAAGAGATCATTGCAGCGCTGCAAGCTGCCAACTTCAACATATTGGCACTAAGCCCTTCTTCTGAAACAAGCATCTTCAAGGCGCCGGACCATAAAAAACAGGCTTTGCTGTTAGGTACGGAAGGCGAAGGTTTGCCCCCTCACCTATTACAGCGATTAGCAACGGCACGCATACCGATGTCCAAAGAGTTCGATAGCCTCAACGTGGCAACGGCGTCGGGCATAGCATTATCCCGCTTCAGTCGTTTCGATTAACAATAACTATTCAAATGAAAAAGCCTCCGAACAATGTCGGAGGCTTTTGATTTTATAGCATTTCCAGCAAAAGTGCGAAGCGGTTTTGCGTCGGATAATGCGTAAAAACAAACAGTTACAGCGGTTCCAACGATTCTTTCTTAACTGGACCGCTGTAAACGCATATGTCGCGCTCTAAGCTGCAGATACCTTTGAGGTATTGGCAACCAGACGACGCAGCATTTCTTCTGCCTGCGGTTCACGTTCGGAGCGACCGATGAAACCGCCGCCAAACACACGCGCAGTGTTCGAATCATCTGAATAGAGAACGCACGCCTGTCCGGGTGCGATACCGCTTTCCCCGTCGACCAGCTCCACCCAGGTCTTGCCATCTGCATGATGCAGAACAGCTGGACGTGGCGGACGTGTGGAGCGAACCTTTGCGAAGACTTCAATACCGCCCTTTGGCAGCGCGTCCAGCGCACCATCGCCGAGCCAGTTAACATCGCGCAGGAAAACCTTATGGGTTTCAAGGGCTTCACGCGGGCCGACAATCACACGCGTATTGGCAGCATCAAGATGCACCACATAAAGCGGTTCACCGGTTGCAACACCAATGCCGCGGCGCTGGCCGACCGTATAATGAACAATGCCATCATGGCGACCGAGCACGCGACCATCAATATGAACGATATCGCCCGGCGTTGCCGCTTCAGGCTTCAGCTTGGAAATGATGTCGGAATATTTGCCCTGCGGAACAAAGCAGATGTCCTGGCTATCCTGTTTCTTGGCGACCGTCAGGCCCATTTCTTCGGCGATTTCGCGAACCTGTGCCTTTGGCAGATGGCCCAGCGGGAAACGCAGATAATCGATCTGGTCCTGCGTGGTCGCAAACAGGAAGTAGCTCTGATCACGGTCCGAATCGACAGGGCGGAACATCGCACGATGGTCGCCATTCTGACTGCTGCGAATATAGTGGCCGGTAGCCAGCGCATCGGCACCAAGCTCACGCGCAGTCTGCAGAAGATCGGCAAACTTTACAGTCTGGTTGCAGGATACGCATGGAATCGGCGTTTCACCGCTCACATAGGAATTTGCAAATGGATCGATCACAGCTTCACGGAAGCGTGCTTCATAATCCAATACATAATGAGGAATGCCGAGGCTTTCTGAAACGCGGCGGGCATCTTCAATGTCCTGGCCAGCGCAGCAAGAACCGGCGCGATGCACTGCCGCACCATGGTCGTAAAGCTGCAGCGTTACGCCAACAACATCATAGCCTTCACGTTTGAGAATGCCTGCCACAACAGAGGAATCGACGCCGCCCGACATGGCGACGACAACGCGCGTGTCTTCCGGCTTTCCCG